>NC_011894.1:5283333-5646666 GCF_000022085.1 Methylobacterium nodulans ORS 2060 | reverse complement strand
CATCTCGCCGGCACCGGTGCCACTGGCCCGGCCGAGGAGCGCGAGCGCACCCGATTCGACGTCGTGCCGAGCGGCAACGCCGTGAGCCTCGAGGACGAGATGCTGAAGGCCGCCGACAATCAGGCGAGCTACCAGCTCGCCGCCTCGCTCTACCAGAAGAGTCTCCAGCTCCTGCGCAGCGCGGTCGGCAAGTAGCGGGCGGGGGCTGCCATGGACTTCATGAAGGCGATCGGCATCGCGGCCTCGGGGCTGCGCGCCCAGTCCGGCCGGATGCGGGTGATCTCCGAGAACATCGCCAACGCCGATTCCGAGCCGAAGAGCGCGGGCGCCGAGCCCTACCGCCGCAAAGTCCCGACCTTCGCCAACCGGCTCGACCGCGAGCTCGACGCCAGCGTGGTCGAACTCGGGCGCGTGCGCCGCGACCAGAGCCCCTTCCGCACCAAGCACGAGCCTGGCAACCCGGCGGCGGATGCCAATGGCGAGGTGCGGCTGCCGAACGTCAATCTCCTGGTCGAGACGGTCGACATGCGCGAGGCCCAGCGCAGCTACGAGGCGAACCTCAACATGATCACGGCGGCCCGCCGGATGATCTCCCGCACCATCGACATCCTGAAGGTCTGACCTCATGCCGACGAACGCCTTCGCGGCCGGCGCCTATGCGGCGATCCAGAATCTCGGCCGGCTTAGCCCCACCCGCCCGGCCGCGCCCGAGGGCGGCTTCGGCCAGCTCCTCACGGCGGCGGTCGACGGCGTCGCGGAGGCCGGCCGGCGCAGCGAGCAGCAGATGATGGCTGTCGGCGCCGGCAAGGCCAACATCGTCGATGTGGTCACGGCGGTGGCCGAGAGTGAGACCGCGCTCCAGACCCTGGTCGCCGTCCGCGACCGGGTGATCTCGGCCTACGAGGACATCATGCGGATGCAGATCTGACGCAACCGAACCGACATGGCGCGGGCAGCGCGGGATACCCTCTCCCGAGTGGGAGAGGGGTAGGGGTGAGGGTGCTGCGCTTCAGAACAAGGCACTGAGCGTCGCGCTGGCCGCGGCACGGTTCAGGCTTTTTGCGGAACCGTTTCCACCCTCACCCCTGCCCCTCTCCCACTCGGGAGAGGGGTTCCGGTTCCGGTGCCAGACTCCACTCCTCTTGCCTCTCTCTCCCATGATCTCAATCCCATGACCGGCCTTGCCATTCTCGACATCGCCCGCGACGGGATCGTCACCTTCCTGAAGGTGGGCGGCCCGCTGATGGTGGTCGCGCTCATCGTCGGGCTCGCGGTGTCCCTGCTCCAGGCCCTCACGCAGATCCAGGAACAGACCCTGATCTACGTGCCCAAGATCGTCGCGGTCTTCGCCGCCATGCTGCTGATGCTCCCCTTCATGGGGGACGCGATGGCGGGCTACATGACCCGGATCGCCGCCCGCATCGCCGCGGGCGGCTGACCCGGAGACGGTCGGTCCCGTGAACCTCCTTCTGCCCGGGCTCGCGGCGTCCTACCTCCTCACCTTCGCGCGGGTGGGCACGCTCATCATGCTGATGCCCGGGATCGGCGAGGCCGTGGTCTCGCCCCGCCTGCGCCTCGCCTTCGCGCTCCTCGTCGCCCTGGTGCTGTTCCCGGCGGTGCGCCCGCTGCTGCCGCAGCCGGACGGGGCCGGAGCCGGGCCCCGGCTCATCGGCGTGCTGATCGGGGAGGTCGCGGTCGGGCTGGTGCTGGGCCTCAGCGTGCGCGCGGTGCTCGCCGCCCTCCAGACCACCGGCACCATCATCGCCCAGCAACTGGGCCTCGCCTACGCGATGACGGTCGATCCGACGGCGGCGGGCCAGCAGGCGACGCTCGGCACCTTCCTCACCCTGCTCGGCATCACCCTGGTGCTCGCCGCCGATCTCCACCACCTCGCCATCGCGGGGATCCGCGACAGCTACGCGCTGATGCCGCCGGTCGGCGTGCCGGCCACCGGCGACGCGGCGGATCTCGTCATCCGGGCGGTCGCCCGGGGCTTCGCCCTCGCGGTGCAGATCTCGGCGCCCTTCATCGCCTTCGGCATCCTGTTCAACCTCGGGCTCGGCGTGCTGTCGCGGCTGATGCCGCAGATGCAGGTGTTCTTCGTCGCCACCCCGGCCTCGATCCTGATCGGCATGATGGTGCTCTTGGCGACGATCGGGGTGGTGATGGGCGTGTTCGTGGACGATCTCGGCCGCTGGCTCGGCCAGTTCGGGAGGCTCTAAAGCTGTGGCGGGCGACACCGAGCAGGAGGACCGGACCGAGGAGCCGACCCTGAAGCGCCTCGACGACGCGATCAAGCGCGGCGACGTCGCCACCAGCGTCGAGGTCAACACCCTGTTCCTGCTCGGGGGCTTCACCCTCGTGCTTCTCGTCGCGGCGGGCTCCGCCGCGCGAGGGTTCGCCCTCGACATGCGCGGGTTCCTCGCCTCCCTGCACGCGGTGCCCTCGGACGCGGCCGCCTATCAGGCCGTCGCGCGCCGGGCGCTCGCGGCGCTCGGCCTCGCCGTTGCGGTGCCGGTCGGCGCCGCCGTGGCGGCGGGCCTGGCGGGCGGCCTCCTCCAGCATCCCTTCGTCTGGACCACCGAGACCTTAAGCGCGAAGTGGGAGCGCGTCTCTCCCCTGGCGGGCCTCAGGCGCCTGTTCGGACCCGAGGCGTGGTTCCAGTTCGGCAAGGGGCTCGTGAAGATCGCCCTCGTCGGCACGGTGGCGGGGCTGGTGCTGTGGGGCGACCGCGACCGGCTCGAAGCCTTCGCGCGGCTCGACCCGGCCGCGATCCTGCCGGCGACCCTGGTGCTGGTGCTCCGGCTCATGGCCGGCATCCTGGCGGCCTATGTGGTGCTCGCCCTCGGCGACGCCGTCTACCAGCGCCTGCGCTGGCGGGCGCGCCTGCGGATGACCAGGACCGAGATCAAGGAGGAGCTGAAGGAGAGCGACGGCAACCCGGAGGTCAAGGCCCGCCTGCGCCAGCTCCGCCACGCCCGCGCGAGGAAGCGCATGATGGCGGCGGTGCCCACCGCGACCGTCGTGGTCGCCAACCCGACGCATTTCGCAGTGGCCCTGCGCTACGAGACCGGCATGGCCGCGCCCGTCTGCGTCGCCAAGGGCGTCGATGCCCTCGCGCTCCGGATCCGCGAGATCGCCGGGGCAAACGGCGTGCCGGTGGTCGAGAACCCGCCGCTCGCCCGCGCGCTCCACGCCACCGTCGAGATCGACGCCGCGATCCCGACCGAGCATTACAAGGCGGTTGCGGAGGTCATCGGCTTCGTGCTGCGTCAGCGCCGCCGGTGAGCGCGCAGCGGGCCGGGGGAGCGTGAGAACGCGCGGACTTGCCGGCCCGCGCCGCTCGGGCATAACCGCGACGCGCCCCGGGATGTCAACCTCCGGGCAAGCCTTGTCCGGCAGGATGGGGCATTTCGGGCGCGGAGGGCCGTGAACCGGCAGAACTGGATGGATCGCGGCGTCATGCCTGAGATGAGCCCCCCGCCCCTGACCGAGGCCGCCTCGCTCGACCGCTCGGAGCGCCCGGGGCGGGTCAGCCTGCTGCTGCTGCTGGCCGGCCTGCTCGTCGGGGCGGCGGTGGGCTTGAGCTTCGTCGCCAACGAGCAGGCCCAGCCCCTGATCCTCGGGCTGCTCGCCCTGCTCGCCATGGCGGGCGTCTTCTCCCTCTTCGCGCTCGCCATCGGGGCGCTCCAGCTCACCGGGCAGGGCGCGCGCAACGACGTCACCAAGGCGGTGGTGGACGCCGCCCCCGAGGGCATGATCGCCGTCGAGGACGGCACCCGCCCGATCTACGCCAATGCCGCCTATCTGGCGCTTGCGGGCAGCGACGGCTTCTCGAACCTGCGCCTCGTCGAGCGCGTCTTCGTCGGCAGCCCCGATGTCTCCGAGGCGATCTACCGCCTCGCCCAGGCCGCGCGGGAGGGGCGCAGCCTCTCGGAGGAGATCCGCATGGCGCCCCCGCCCGGCGGCGCGCGGGACTTCGCGTGGTACCGCATCGCGGTCCGCCCCCTGCCGCTGCCCCGCCGGCCGGTGGCGCTTTGGAGCGTGAGCGACATCACCCACGAGCGCGAGCGTCAGGAGAACGTCTTCCAGGAACTCCAGCACGCAATCGACTATCTCGATCACGCCCCGGCGGGCTTCCTCTCGGTCGATCCGCGGGGCGCCGTCGTCTACATGAACGCGACCCTCGCCTCCTGGCTCGGCCACGACCTCGCGCAGGTCGGCTCCGGGGGGTTGCGCCTCTCCGAGATCCTGCCGGCCGCCGTCGGCGAGGTGCTGGTCGCCGGCAAGGGCGAGCCGGGCGAGGTGCGCACGGACCATTTCGACCTCGACCTGCGCCGCCGCAACGGTCATCCGCTGCCCGCCCGAATCTACCACCGGGTCGCCTACGGGCAGGATGGCCGGCCCGGCGCTTCGCGCACCCTGGTGCTCAACCGCTCGGCGGGCGAGGAGGCCGACGAGCCCCAGCGCGCCGCCGAGGTGCGCTTCGCCCGCTTCTTCAACACCAGCCCGATCGCGGTGGCGACCCTCGACCCGGCCGGACGGGTCGTGCGGGCGAACGCCTCCTTCGCGCGCCTGTTCGGGACGCTCCCGCGCACCGGCGAGGGCCGCGAGATCGGCCCCTCGGCCCATGACTGCATCGCCGAGCGCGACCGCCAGACCTTCGACGGCGCCTTCCGGCTCGCGGCCGAGGGGCGCGGGGACGTG
The DNA here is from genome assembly GCF_000022085.1 of Methylobacterium nodulans ORS 2060. Classification (NCBI taxonomy): domain Bacteria; kingdom Pseudomonadati; phylum Pseudomonadota; class Alphaproteobacteria; order Hyphomicrobiales; family Methylobacteriaceae; genus Methylobacterium; species Methylobacterium nodulans. Next base: position 5,641,959 of record NC_011894.1, on the reverse strand, counting down.
GCGCCCGTGGAGGTCGGGGTGGCGGCGCCCGGCAACCGCTCGGCCCGGATCTGGCTCAGCCCCGAGGTCCGCGCCGCGGGCGGTCCCGAGGAGGACGCCGCCCGCGAGGCCGTCATCCTCTACGCCCTCGACACCACCGCCCAGCTCCAGCTGCAGCAGCAGATCAACCAAGCCCAGAAGATGGAGATGGTGGGCCAGCTCGCGGGCGGCATCGCGCACGACTTCAACAACGTCCTGCAGGCGATCATCGGCTACTCGGACCTGCTGCTGGCGAGCCACCGGCCGGTGGACCCGGCCTTCCAGGACATCATGCAGATCAAGCAGAACGCGAACCGGGCCGCGAGCCTGGTGCGCCAGCTGCTCGCCTTCTCGCGCCGCCAGACCCTGCGGCCGGAGGTGATCCATCTCGGGGACGCGCTCTCCGACCTGACCCTGCTCCTCAAGCGCCTCCTCGGCGAGCGGGTCGAGCTCGACCTCAAGCACGGGCGCGACCTCTGGCCGGTCAAGGCCGACGTCAATCAGTTCGAGCAGGTGATCGTGAACCTCGCGGTGAATGCCCGCGACGCCATGCCGAATGGCGGGCGCTTGGCTCTGCGCACCGCCAACGTCACGGCGGAGGCCGCGGGCGCGCTCCAGCTCACCGGGCTGCCGGCCGCCGATTACGTGCTGGTCGAGGTGGCGGATACCGGCACCGGCATGACGCCGGAGATCATGGAGAAGATCTTCGAGCCGTTCTTCACCACCAAGGAGGTGAACAAGGGCACGGGGCTCGGCCTCTCGACGGTCTTCGGCATCGTCAAGCAGTCGGGCGGCTACATCGACGTGAAGTCGACATTGGGCGAGGGCACGGTCTTCGGTATCTACCTGCCGCGCTACGTGCCGGTGCCGGAGGCGGAGACGCCGCCGGCCGATCCGGCGCCGGCGGCATCGGTCGCGGCGGCCGCCGCGCCGGCCGGCTCCACGGCTGCGGCTGCTGCTGCGCCGGCTGCCGAGCCGCCGCGCAAGCCGCCCGCCCCGGACCTCACCGGGCGGGGCACGATCCTGCTCGTCGAGGACGAGGATCCGGTGCGGGCCGTCAATGCGCGGGCGCTCGCGGCACGCGGCTACACGGTGCTCGAAGCGGCCTCGGGCGTCGAGGCGCTCTCGATCATCGGCGAGCGCGACACGCCGGTCGATCTCGTCGTCTCCGACGTGGTGATGCCCGAGATGGACGGCCCGACCCTCCTGCGCGAGCTGCGCAAGCGCCATCCCGAGCTCAAGGTGATCTTCGTCTCCGGCTACGCCGAGGACGCCTTCCAGAAGAACCTGCCGGAGGGCGAGGAATTCAACTTCCTGCCCAAGCCCTTCAGCCTCAAGCAGCTCGTCGAGACGGTGAAGACCACGATGGCCGGATAGGCTTTGCGAAACACGGTGGACGTTGGGCCCGGCGCCCTGGCGCCGAGATGGTTCCGATCTAAACTATCCGCATGGTCTCTTCGCCGCCCTCCGCGCCCGCCTCCGCCGAGCCGGATCCGATGCGGATCTGGTTCCGTTTCGTGCGCCTCAACCGGCGCGTCGCCGCCGCAATTGCCGCGGAGCTGAAGGCGCTCGGGCTCTCGATCCCGCAATTCGACGTGCTCTCGACCCTGTCGGAGCGCGAGGGGCTGACCCAGCAGGATCTCGCCGAGCGGCTCTACGTCACCAAGGGCAACGTGTCGGGGCTGATCGACCGGCTGGTGGAGGCCGGGCTCGTGGAGCGCCGTCCGATCCCTGAGGACCGGCGCTCCCACGCCCTGCATCTCACCCCGGCGGGGGGCGCGCTCGCCCGGACGGGCATGGCCGCCCAGACCGCCTATGTGGCCCGCACCCTCGGGACTCTGTCTCCCGCCGACCTCGCCGATCTCGAACGGGTGGTGCTGGCGTGGCGGGCCGTGGCCCGCGCGGACGGCGAGACGCGGCGCTGACCGGCACGGTCGGCGCGGTCGTGTTCGCGGGCGGCGGCCATCGCTGCGACTGGCCGGGCGGCTTCCGGGGTCGCGCGGGGCGCCCGATCGGTTTGCGGATGGTCGGTTCGGAGACCGTTTCGGCCCGAGCGGCGGCTGCGCGAAGCCGACATCTGCTTGGTGGAGCAAGTAACCGGATGTCGGATGGCGGCTTTCGTCCAATCGGGCCCGCCTCCGGCAAACGCAACACACCTCAGCATGAGGGCCGTTGGGGCCTCCACGACCGTCTTGCGGGACTTCGGAAGGGCGTCCTTGGCGTCATTCGACACCAGCTGCGCCTACGCTGAAGGATGAAGCCTCAGGATGCGCGACGCGGAGTGCCGCATCCCAAGAAGTGAATTCGCGATCGAGGCCATCCCACCTCGCGCGGGCGGGATGGCCGGGATTTCAGTGCGACCGGTCGATCCGGTCCGGGGCCTGCCCCATGTTGCTGTGCCGGTGGTGGGCGTCGCGCTCGCCGCCACCGCCCGAGATGTGCGAACGGGAGTCGTTCGTCGGGCTGCCGGGCTGCGGGCCGTGGTGCTCCTCGTGGAGGGGCTCGGTGGCGTCCTGATGGCTGCTGCCGGGACCGCCATGGTGGCGGTTGGTCTGGGGTGCCTTGCTCGACATGCTCATCGGTCCTGCTGGTATCCCTGGTTGGTGGTGTTCACCTTCGAGTTCCCGGCTTGGCCGATCTTGTCGGGATCCTTGGTCTGGCTGCCGCTCTTGCCGAGTTCCGTCGGGGCGCCCTGGGCGCTGCCGGGCCCCTTGTCGGACTGATTGGCGGGCGGGACGGGGGGAGGCTTGGCGGTCATGCTGTGCGTCCTCTTGGTTGTCGCGGCCAACGTCCCCGGACCGCTGCCAGTTCCACCGCCGGCCCGCCGGCGGCGGAATGTGCCCTCGGGAGGCCGGCCTCTCTCGCACCGCAACCGCCTGCAGCCTCGGCAATACCGGTCTTGTCTTCCGCAACGGAAGATCATGCAGCTATTACGTCCCAGCTTGCATCGAATCTGCTCGTGGCAAATCGGCCCCATGTCTGTCTCTCTCTGCCTTTCTGCGGTGAATCACGCTCGGAATTCGAGATGAGGACAAGATCTTTACGAGGCCTTCAGTCCTGAGGCGGTACCGTGAGATCGGCAGCGTGCAATCGGATGGGGGCTCGTGCCCGAACTGGCGGATAGGAGGGATACGGCCGCCCCGGGCCGGCCCGGCAGCGTGCGATCCCCGGTGCGGCGGGCGCCCGGGCCGTGGCGTCGTCTGTCGCGCGCGGCCCGGCGCCTCTGGCGCCGCCTGCGGCCCGATTCGCAGATCGGCGCGCATCTCGCCGGCACCGTTCTCCTCACCGGCGCTCTCACCTTCGCCATCGTCGGCCTCGTGGCGCTTCAGCGCCTGAACCAGGATGCGGCCGAGCGCGCCCGCGCCGTGTCGCTCCTCTCCCGCGAGCAGGTCGCGCGCAAGCTCGACGGGGAGGCCCGCCTCGCCGACGCGCGCCTCGACGGCCTCTTCGACGAGGCGGCGCGGCAGACGCGGTTCCTGGCGCAGCGCCTCGACATCGTGAAGGCGGTGGGCTCGGCCAACAGCGTCGCCCTGCGGGAACTGCTCGCCCCCGCCGCGGTCACGGGCGACCTCGATGCCCTCGTGGTCACCGACCCCCAGGGGATCGTCACCGGATCGAGCAGCGGACCCGACCTGCTCGCCCTGACGGAGGCTGTCGACGCGGCGGAGATCGACCTGGCCATCCGCGACGTGCTGACGGAGAACAGCCGCGTGCGGCGCCGGGCCGTCAGCCGCATGTTCCAGCTGACCGATCCCCTGCGCATCGCGCTCGGGCTGCCGGACGAGCGCAGGATCGGGCAGATCACCGTCGAGCCGGTCTTCGACGATTTCGGCGATGCGGCCGGCGCGCTGGTCGGCCTGCGCATGCTCGGCCCCTCGGAGGGCACCTTCATCCGCTTCTCGGCGCTCACCAAGGTGGGCGTCGCGGTGCTGGCGGGCGGCCGCAGCGTCTCGGAAGCGGGCGAGCCGGTCGCCGGCCTCGTCCCGCGGACCGATCTCGACGAGGACGGGCTGATCGTCTCGGCCGACGGTGCGCGGGTGGCACGCTGCGTGTCGCATGACGGGTCCCTGGCCGTCTGCGCCCATTCGGACGGGGCCGAGGTCGGGGCCGCGGCGCAGGAGATCATGCGGCTCGGCGTGATGCAGACCCGGTCGCTCTTCGCGTGGTTCCTGCTGCTCGCCGCCTGCTCCCTCGGCCTCCTGGTCCTGGTGGTTCTCGGCGCCGTGCGCCGGGTGACGAGCGGCCTGCCGCAGCTCTCCACCGCCGCGAGCGCGGTGGCGCGCGGGGAGCTCGACGTGCCCTTCCGCGCCTCCGGTCTCGGCGAGGTGAGGAGCCTGGGACGGGCCTTCGAGACGATGCTCGCCAACCTGCGCGAGAGCCTCGGACGGGTGCGCCAGCTCGCCTTCTTCGACCCCGTCACGGGCCTCGCCAACCGGGAGAAGATGCGGATCGACGGCACGGCGGCGCTCGCCGGCCGCCGCCAGGACGTCGCCTTCCTGTTCCTCGACCTCGACCGCTTCAAGTCGGTCAACGACACCTTCGGCCATCGGGCCGGCGACGCACTCCTCTGCCAGCTCGCGCTGCGCCTGGCCGGCTTTCTGGAGGAGCGCCGCCAGACCGGCGCCCTCGGCCATTTCTGGCTCGGGCGGATCGGCGGGGACGAGTTCCTGATCGTCGCGAGCGGGCGGCTGACCTGCGAGGGCTTACGCCGCTGCGGCGAGGATCTCATCGCGGCCGTCAGCGAGACCTACACGATCGGCAGCGCCCACATGGCGGTCGGCGCGAGCATCGGCGTCGCGTTCGCGGAGGAGGGCTGCAGCTACGACGACCTCCTGGTCCGGGCGGACATCGCCATGTACGAGGCCAAGCGCCACGGCCGGGGCACTTGCACCTTCTTCACCGCGGAGGCGGCGCAGCGGGTGCAGGAGCGGCTCGGCATCGAGAGCGACCTGCGCTGCGCCCTCAAGGCCCGCGAGTTCGGCGTGCACTACCAGCCCAAAGTGTCGCTGAGGGACGGGCGGGTGGTCGGCGCCGAGGCGCTGGTGCGCTGGCACCACCCCGAGCGCGGGCCGGTCCCGCCCGGAAAATTCATCCCGGTGGCCGAGGAGGCCGGGCTGATCCCGGATATCGGGCTGTTCGTGCTCGAGCGCGCCCTGGAGGAGATCGGCGCCCTCGTGGCGCGTGGGCACGACCTCGCGGTCGCCGTCAACGTCTCGGTGCTGCAGCTCGAAGACCCGACCTTCGCGCGCACCGTGGAGGATCGCCTCGCGGCGGCCGGGATCCCGCCGCGCTGCCTCGAACTGGAGATCACCGAGACGGTGGCGATGCGCGAGTCCGAGATCATCCAGGGCCACATCGCGCGCCTGCGGATGCTCGGCGTGCGCTTCTCGATCGATGATTTCGGAACCGGCTACTCGAACCTCGCCATGCTTGCCCGCTCGCCGATCGACGCCCTGAAGCTCGACCGCTCGCTCGTCGACGGCGTTGCCGGCAGCAACGAGCAGCAGACCATCGTGCGCACCATCCTGTCGCTCGCCGCCTCGCTCGGCTTCGAGACGGTGGTGGAGGGCGTCGAGACCGATGCGGATCTGCGCTTCCTGATCGCGGAGGGCGCGACGACCGCGCAGGGCTACCTGTTCAGCCCGCCGGTGCCGATCGACACCTTCCGGACCTTCCTGGAGCCGGGCCGGCTTCAGGAGCTGTGGGCCCGGTCCGGCGGTGCGGCGCGGCGGCCGCGCTCGGCGTGATCGCGGCACCGGAATCCGACGGCCGGGATCACCCGACGGCGCGCTGGCCGGGCCGGGCGGATTGCGCCGGGGCGAGGCGCGCCGTCCCGTCGACGACGAGGCGAGTGACGAGGTCGGCATAATCCGCCCGCGTCAGGCCGCCGGTCTCGCGGAACCAGGGATAGTGCCAGTTCACCATGCCGAAGAACGACATGGTGACGGGCGTGAGGAGCCGCGTGCCCTTGAGCTGGGGGGCGATGCCGGTGATCGCGTCGGCGAAGAGGCGCACGAGGTCGCGCTCGATCGCCCGCAGCGCCTCCTGGCGGTCGGGCGGCAGCAGCGCGAGGTCGTTGATCTGCACCTTGTGCCGCGCATCCGCGCCCCGATAGGCCTCCAGCAGCGCGCCGACGAGGCGGCGCAGCCGCGGCTCCGCAGCCAGGCCCGGCTCGTCCGCCGCCCCGACCGCCGCCCGCAGAGCCTCCAGGTGGAGGCGCAGCACGTCGAACAGGATTTCGTCCTTGTCGCGGTAGTAATGGTACAGGTTGGCCTTCGACACGCCGCAGGCCTCGGCGATCCGGCTCATCGAGGCGCGGTCGTAGCCGTGGGCGGCGAAGAGTTCCGCCGAGCGGTCGAGGATGATGCGGCGCTTCTCGTCGTAGTCGCTCGCGCGGGTGCGGGCCATGGGGCGGGTCAGGTCCTGGAGCATCTTCCGACGAAGTGGATCCCGGTTCGTCGCAGAAAATGCGGCACAATCAGAAACCTGGAGCAGGGTCCGTTCACGTTGGGACGGACCCTGCTCCAGGTCGGCGGTCGATCACGCGCTTGGCCTTGCCGAGGGAGCGCTCGATGGTCTCGGGGTCCAGCACCTCCACGGCCGCCGTCACGCCGATCGTCTCCTTGATCAGGTGAGCGAGCCGCGCGCCCGCCTCGCGGCGCAGGCCCGCCTCGTCCGCCTCCGGGCGGACCTCCACGGTGACCGTCATCGCGTCGAGGCGGTCCTCGCGCGTGAGCACGATCTGGTAATGGGCCGAGAGGCCCCCGACCCGCAGGATCGCCTCCTCGATCTGGCTGGGGAAGACGTTGACCCCGCGCAGGATCATCATGTCGTCGCTGCGGCCGGTGACCTTGTCCATGCGCCGCATCGCCCGCGCCGTGCCGGGCAGGAGCCGGGTGAGGTCGCGGGTGCGGTAGCGGATCACCGGCATCGCCTCCTTGGTGAGGGAGGTGAGGACGAGCTCGCCCGTCTCGCCGTCCGGCCGCACCGCGCCCGTGCCGGGGTCGATCACCTCGGGGTAGAAGTGATCCTCCCAGACATGCAGCCCGTCCTTGGTCTCGACGCATTCGCTCGCGACGCCCGGGCCGATCACCTCCGACAGGCCGTAGATGTCGACGGCGTGCAGGTCGAAGGCCTCCTCGATCTCCGCCCGCATGGCGTTGGTCCAGGGCTCGGCCCCGAACAGGCCGACCTTGAGCGAGGTCGCCCGCGGGTCGAGGCCCTGCCGGCGGAACTCGTCGAGAATCGCCAGCATGTAGGAGGGCGTCACCATGATGATGTCCGGCTCGAGGTCGCAGATGAGCTGCACCTGCCGCCCGGTCATGCCGCCCGAGACCGGGATCGCCGTGCAGCCGAGGCGCTCCGCACCGTAATGGGCGCCGAGGCCCCCGGTGAAGAGGCCGTAGCCATAGGCGATATGGACCCGCATGCCCGGCCGTCCGCCGGCGGCCCGGATCGAGCGCGCGACGACCTCCGCCCAGAGGTCGAGGTCGCCCTTGGTGTAGCCGACCACCGTCGGCTTGCCGGTGGTGCCCGAGGAGGCGTGGAGCCGCGCGATCCGCTCGCGCGGCACCGCGAACAGGCCGAACGGATAGGTGTCGCGCAAATCCGCCTTGGTGGTGAAGGGGAAGCGAGCCAGGTCGGGCAGGTCGCGGAAATCGGACGGGTGCAGGCCGGCCGCGTCGAACTTGGCGCGGTAATGCGGCACGTTCTCGTAGGCGTGCCGCAGGGTCGCGGCGAGGCGCTCGCGCTGGAGCGCCGCGAGTTCGGCGCGCCCCAGACGTTCCGCGGCGTCGAGATCCTCCGGGCGGGGCTTCAGCTCGGCGAGTTTCCGGGGCGTGACCTGACCCATGGCACCCTCCCTTGAGAGTCGGTCGGTCTCCGCCGACCGGTTTCACGCATCAGTCGCCATCCTGCCGGGAGGCGAGGACCGCCCCGCCGGCGAGGCGCGACTGCCCGCGGAACTCCGCGACGGGCTCGCCGGCCTCGTTGCGCACGGTCACGTCGTAGAGGCCCGAGCGGCCGAAGCGCGCGCGCTCGACGGCATGCGCCGTCAGGATCTCGCCGAGGCGGCCCGGCTGCAGATACGTCACCGCGCAGTGCTGGGCGACGGCGCGCTGGCCGCCGGCGTTGCACGCGAAGGCGAAGGCCGAATCGGCGAGCGCGAAGATGAAGCCGCCGTGGCAGGTGCCGTGGCCGTTCGTCATCTCCTCGCGCACGCGCATCGTCAGCACCGCCTCGCCGGGGCCGACGCGGAGGAGGGCGATCCCCAGCCCCTGGCTGGCCCGATCCTCGGCCCACAGCGCCGCCGCGCAGGCCTCGGCCAGCGCCTGGGGATCGGCCGCCATCACGCCCTCCCGCTGAAGCGGGGCGGCCTCTTCTCCAGGAAGGCGGCGACGCCCTCGGCATAGTCCGGGCTGCGCCCGGCCCGGCCCTGGAGGTCGCGCTCCAGGTCGAGCTGCGCGTCGAGGTCGTTCGTCTCGGCGGCGTCGAGCGCCTGTTTGATGAGGGCGAGCCCGGCGGTCGGCTGCACGGCGAGATGGGCGGCGAGCTGGTGGGCCTCCGCCATCAGGCTCTCGTCCTCCACCGCCCGCCAGATCATCCCCCAGGCCTCGGCCTGCGGCGCCGGGACCGGCTCGGCCAGCAGCGCCAGTGCCCTGGCCCGGGCCCGACCGACGAGGCGGGGCAGGAGCCAGGTCCCGCCCGAATCCGGCACGAGCCCGATCCTGGCGAAGGCCTGGATGAAGCGCGCCGAGCGGGCGGCCAGCACGATGTCGCAGGCGAGCGCGATGTTGGCGCCGGCCCCCGCCGCCACGCCGTTCACCGCGCAGACGACCGGCATCGGCAGGTCGCGCAGCTGCCGCACCAGCGGGTTGTAGAGCGTGTCGAGCGTCGCCGAGAGGTCCGGGATCTCGCCGGCGCGGAAGTCCCGGTCGGAGAGATCCTGCCCAGCGCAGAAGCCGCGGCCCGCTCCCGTGAGGATCAGCGCGCGGCAGGACTCGTCCGCCGCCGCCGCGTCGAGGGCCTGCCGCAAAGCTGCGTGCATCGCCGGATTGAAGGCGTTGAGGCGCTCCGGCCGGTTGAGCGTGATCACCCGATAGCCGTCGCGCGGTTCGTTGAGGACGACCTCGTCCGCCAAGGCGGCCTCCCTGTCCGATCCGGCCTTCGCGGGCCGGTGATTCTATGACCATCCGTACGGTAAATTATTGGGGAGCGCGGGAGCGTGTCAATTTGGTTCGGCTCCGGCAGCCGGGCCGCGCCGACGCTGCGAGGAACCCGAGCCTTGCGGTCGCACTAGAGCCGTGGCCGTTTCGGTTGAAACGGGCACGGCTCTTCAGTCTTTGATTTTTCGCGCTCCCTCACGCCGAACCGGTATCCACTTCGGCGGGGAGCGCTCTAGGCGAGTGCCTGGGTCTCCTCGGCGCATCCGGTTCGGGCAAGGCTCTAGTCGCGCCGGCTCGTCGCCTCAGTCCCGCTTCTCTGAGGATCCTGCTCCCCGCGCATGATCTTGCGCAGCTGCGCCATCGCGCTCTGGTACTTCTCGCGCTCCACGAGGCGCAGGGCCGGCCGCAGCAGCTCGTGATCCGGCAGGCCGGCACCGGCCGCCAGGCAGGCGCGCAGGCCCTCCTGCCATTCCGCTTTGCGCTCCGGCGCGATCAGCATCTGCTGGACGAAGTAGTAGAGCTGCTGGAGGGGGGTTCGCACCTCCTCGGCCTCGATCAGGTGGCTCGGCATCAACAGCACGTCGACCGCCTGGATATCCAGGGTCACGCTGTCGCTCGCCCGCATCAGGGCGCCTTTGAGGAAGAAGCGCGCGCCCTTCTTGATGAAGGCCCGCATCGGCGTCGATTCCGTCCTCTTCATGGATGTCCTATGCCCATCGCGTCAGCGCTTTTAGGCACGGAACCTTGTCCGGGCCTGACCTCCAGGCTGGCGGCAGGGGCCGCCAAGCGATGAGGAAGCGCCATGGGCTGCCCGTCGGCCCAAACCGGGATGGTTTGTTAACCTTGCCCATGCAGTGTCTGGGCATCAGGCGAGCGACGGCACGACGACTGGCGCTCATCCCTAAATTAGCGCGACGAAGCAGGTCTGCATACCTGTAGGCATGATGCCGTTTCGGCGAGTCGGTGCGAGCCCGAGGTCAAACGCGTGGTAGATTGGGCCCCTTGGACCCTGGCCGAGGGGCTTGGTGGTGAAGAACGGGTCGAACGCCCGCGCCACCACCTCCGGGCTCAGGCCCATGCCGGTGTCGCGCACCTCCAGCTTCAGGTAGGCCCCGGGGGCGAGATCCCGCGCGCGGGCCGCCGCCACGTCGAGGCCGCGGTTGGCGGTGGTGATGGTGATGCGCCCGCCCATCGGCATCGCGTCGCGGGCATTGATGCACAGGTTGAGCAGCGAATTCTCGAGCTGGTTGGGGTCGACCGTTCCTTTCGGCTGCGCCGAGACGCACGCCTCGCCGCACCGGCCGCCGCATCACGCCGCCGGGGACCTGTCGCCTGTCCGCAGGCGAGATAGCGCGGTGGCTTGCGGGAGCCAGGAGGGACCGGGCCGGCGGCGGCTCAGCCCGGTGCCGGGCTCATCCCGGCGCGGGAAAGATCACCGCGAAGGCCTCCTCGCAGATCCGCGCGAGATGGCGGCGGCAGGCCGCGTAGGCGGGCAGGTCGGGGGTGATGCGCCCATACGGCGCCTCGCCCCGGTCGGGCACGAGGGCGAGGGGGCAGGCGGCCGGCGTGAGCTGCGCGCCCCTCCCTGCATGCAGCGTCGTGAGGATGCCGTAGAGCTCGCCGTGGATCGTCGGCCGGCCGAGCATGGCGAGGCGCAGCTGCCCCTGCCAGTTCGTCATGAGGTAGATCGTGCCCGACAGGTTCGGCACCGAGACCTCGCCCGTCTGCGCGAAGGGCGCATCGAGCCTGTCCGCCTCGCGGAACACCAGCCGTGCGCCCGCCGGATCCCACAGGATCTCGGTGCGGTAGGCGAAGATCGCCCGGGGATCGCCGAAGGAGGGGCGCAGCGTCAGGTATCGCCCCTCCAGCCAGGTCACCGCCTCGCGCGAATAGGCGCCCAGGCTCTCGGGCGCGTGGCGGGGCGCCTCAGCCGGGTTCCCCGGACCGCGCAAGGAGACGCCGAGGGCCTCCTCCAGGCGGATCAGCGTCGTCAGCGTGAAGGGCCGCCGGCCCGACAGGGCCTTCTCCAGGGTCGAGAGGCTGATGCGGGCCGCGTCCGCCAGCGCCTGCCGGGACATCCGGCGCCGGGCCAGCGCCTCGCGCACCGCCTGGGCGAGCCTGAGACTCTCGCTCTCCGACAGTTCGGTCTCGTGCCCGCTCATCCGGTCCGGCTCCCTGCGGACAGATCCGCACGGAACCGCACAGCTTGGCAAGCCGGGCGGGACTCTCTTCCCCGGCGATCCGTTCTGCCTCGACGAGGAGCCGCAACGGGCCGTGCGCCACCGCGTCGAGGGGCCAGCAGGTGGCGAGCACGAGGCGGCGGCCCGGGGCGGCGGGGTCGATGCCGGAGGCGTCCCAGCGCACTACCCGCGTGCCGGTGACACGGAACCGGAAAGTCTGCCCGTCGCGGCGCGTCACCGCGACGAGGTCGCCGGCCGTCACCTGCCCGAGGCCGCTGAAATGGAGGTCGCGATGCGCCGCATAGACCGCGGTGCCGGGCTCGCCCGCCTCCGGCGTGCCCGCGACATGGCCGGGGCCGAAGGCCAGCGCCTGCCCGCTCGTCCCCGCGAGCGCGATGAGCGGGCGGCCCCGGATCACCAGGCGAGCGACCGGCACCGTGTCGGCTGAGGGCCAGGGGCGCACTGGCCGGCCGCCCTGCGCCAGGCTGAGGGCGAAGGCGCGCTCCAGCAGCACCTGCGCGACCACGGCCTTGACCCGGATCCAGCCGGCCTCGCCGAGGAGCGCGAGGCCGGCCGTCAGGACGAGGGCGGCGGCTGCCGCCCTCGCCCGGCCGAGGCGGCCGGTCACGCGACCCTCCCGGGCCGCCGCAGGATCAGGGCGCTGGCGGCGAGGAGCGACAGGCCGAGCCAGAGCAGGAGCGGGGCGTCGCTCGCGGTCTGCGGCAGGGCGATCCCTGAGGCGGCGGTCGCGAGCGGGGAGGGCACTTGCGCCCGCCGCTCCCGCGCCGGCTGCGCCGGCTGCGCCGCGCCGGAGCGGCCGAACACCGCCTCGAAATCCCAGCCCGCCGGCAGGGTGAGCGGCAGGTCGGCGGCGGTGAGGGGGGTACCAGTCGGCCGGCGCGGCGTGACATCGACCGCGACGAGGCTGGTGAGCCGCGTCATCAGCCGGTGTTCGAGGGCGAGCGACAGGATTACGGCGTCCGCCGCCTCGGCGCTCAGCCGGCCGGTGAGGCGCGCGGTCTCGGCCTCGCCGATCTTCGCGCGGGCCCAGACCTTGGAGATGCCCTGGCCCTCTTCGGCCTGCGCAAGGCGCAGCACCTGCTCCCAGGGGCGGTCGCCGATCCGGCCGCGCAGGGTCAGGGTGCCGGCGGAGCGCCCGAGCCGCGCGGCGAGAACCACCGGCTCGCCCCGGTAGAGGTCGGGCAGCAGGCGCGGCGTCGCCTCGACGCCGGGCTCCGAGAAGCTGGCAGTGAGGTCCGTGACGACCGGGCTCTCGAGCTTGGTGAGCAGTTCGCGCATGCGCTCCGCCACCTGGTCGATCGTCCCGATCGCCGTGTAGCTGCCGCGCCCGAGCTCGGCCGCATAGGTCATCAGATGAGCGTTCGGGGCCGAGCCGATGCCGATCATGAACAGCCGGGAGCGGCCGCGTCCGGCCGCGATCGCCGAAAAGATCTGCTCCTCGTTGCCGATGGCGCCGTCCGTGAGGAAGACGATCTGGCGCACGCGGTCCGTCCGCTCGGGGGTCGGGTCGGCGAGCGCCGCCGTGAGCGGCGCCAGCATCTCGGTGCCGCCGCGGGCTTCGAGCGCCGCGACGAAGCTCCGGGCGACGGCGAGATGCCGCTCGTCCGCCGGCACCGCCTCGGGGAAGAGCTGGTCCATCGTGTTGTCGAAGCGGATCACGTTGAAGCGGTCGGCGGGCGCGAGACGGTCGAGGGCCATCAGCAGGCTCGCCTTGGCCTGCCGCATCGAGGCGCCGGCCATCGAGCCCGAATTGTCGATCACGAAGGTCACGTCGCGCGGGCGGCGCGCCAGATTCTGCCCCTCGGGCGGGGTCACGACGGCCAGCAGGTACTCGTCCGTGCCGACGCGTTCGCGGAAGAGCCCGATGGCCGGCGCGCGGGCCGGGGCGGCCGTCCAGGTGAGCTCGATGTCGCGGTCCGCCGGCACCGGCCCGTCGGCCAGCGTCACGCGGCGGCTCTCCGGCCCGGTCTCCTCGACCCGGATCGGATGCGTCGCGCTCTGCACCGACCCGAGCGGGAAGCCGGCCTGCAGGGTCACGGTGAGCGTGACGGGGTTGGCGGGCGCGTGCTCCGCCGGATCGAGCACCGGGGGCGTGATCCGCGCCCGGTCCGGCACCGGATCGGCGCCTGCGCCCTCGGCGGCCGGTGTCACGGGGGCGGGCGCCGGATTGTAGCGTGGCGCGACCACGAGGGGGATGCGTAGGGCATGGGTGCCGCCCGACAGCCGGACCGGCTGCTGATAGGCGATCTGCACCAGCACGGTCTCGCCGGGGCCGATATTGGCGACGCTGTTGGTGAAGAGGTTCGGGCGCTCCTGCTCGGTCAGGGCTGCGGCGTGCCCCGCCTCGCGGGCGGCCTCGTAGGCTTGCCGTGCGGCGGCGCGCGCGCGGATATCGGCCACGATGACGCGGTCGCCGACGACGAGTGTCATCGCATCGACGGCAGCATCCTCCGGCAGCGGGTAGACGTAGGTGCCCTCGACCCATTGGTCGGTGGTGTTGCGGAAGAGCTGGGTGATTGTGGCGCGGGCGGTCGGGCCGCTCACCGCGACCGCGATGTCGGTCTTCAGACGCGGGGCCTCGACCGGGGCGCTCTGCGGCAGCTTCCCGCGCAGCAGGAGCGCACCGCTGCCGGGCGCGGCCGCGGCCCCGTCGAGGCTGCCGAGCCACGCGACGAGGCCGAGGAGGAGCGGCGCGCACAGGGCGAGCGCGCGGTGCAGGAGGGCGGCGGGCGGGGCGCAGGGCTCCGGCCGCGCCGCCGCGGGGGCGGGCGTGAGGACCATTGGGGAACTCCGGATCAGCCGGCGAAAGGCGCCGGTCGATCCGAAGGCTCGCGCGAGCGGGCTTCCGTCGCCACCGGAAGCTTCACCCTTCTTGCGTGAAATTCCGCAACGCTGCGGGGGGTCTCCGGCGGACCCGTCCAGGTCCGGTGCGCTTCCGTGCGCGACCTTGCGGGCCGGTCGGCTCCAGGCCTGCGGGGGTGAGGCCGTTGAGCGGGGGAAAGGTCGGGTGAGGGCGCCGGGGCGAGAGCCAGAGGCTCGCGAGCATCCCCGGCCGTGCAGGGATGGAAGCGTCCTTGGGTCACCCGCCCGCCGTCGAAGGAATCGTCGTGCTGTTTCCGGCCGTTTCGGGAAAGAGCCTCCTGCACCGACGCCCCCTCCGGAGAAGACCGTCTGCGCTGGCGGAGTGCTCGCCGGATAGTCGAAACAGGCTGGCGAGACCCGCACGGCGTTCGTTAAACCGGATATTCGGCCCGACCGGAGGCTGCGTAACAGCACATCCTGGCGTCGATCGATACACAGTTCGTCCGTCATCGACGCATCATGGATCGGATGGGGATAGAATTCTCTGATGTGGATCGCCAATAGGCGGATTCATCTCTCCGGTTGCGTTCTTTCAAAGGAACATTTCATTGACCGGGAGCGGGTTCTGGCCGAGCATTCCGCCTCGTTCGATGGCTTCCTCACCGGGTGGGCGGCCCGGCGGCGAGGCCGCGCCCCTTACACAGCGGAACTGCTCCATGACGCGTCCGAAACTCGTCGGCTTCAGCGCGAATCTCCAGCGCCCCTCGAAGACCCGTGCCCTCGTCGAGGCGATCGCCGAGGAGACGGCCGCCCGGCTTCCCGTCGAGATCCGCCTATACGACGTGGTCGATGCAGGGCCGGGGCTCGGCTCGGCCTGGTCGCGCGGCGAACTCCCGCTGCCGGCACGCCGGATCGTCGAGGCGATCGAGGAGGCGGACGGGCTGATCGTCGGCTCGCCGGTCTACAAGGGGGCCTATACGGGGCTGTTCAAGCACGTCTTCGACTTCATCGATCCGGCCGCCCTCGTGAACAAGCCCGTCGCCATCGCGGCGACCGGCGGAGGCGCCCGCCACGCGCTCGTGGTCGAGCATGCCTTCCGGCCGCTCTTCGGCTTCTTCTCGGCGCTCGCCGTGCCGACCGCGGTCTACGCCTCCGACCCCGATTTCCGCGACGGCGTGCTCGTCGATGCGGCAGTCCGGGCCCGGGTGGGCGAGGCGGCGAGCCAGCTCGCGGGTCTGCTCGGGCACGCCGCCGCGGCTGCCCTGCCGCCGGCGCAGCGCGCGGCCGGAGCCGGCCGATGAGCGACCGCCACGACCTGTCGGCGACCGTCCGGGAGGCGCGCGACCCCGGTGCCGCGACCCTCGGGCCGATCCCCCGACCGATCCGCAGCGCGGATGCGGTCCGGACCCGTCCCGTCCAGTACGGCTGAGACCCTCTCCATGTCGCGTTCCCCCACCATCCTCGACACGGCGTCCGCCCGCCTCGCGCCCTGGCTCCTTCCCGCCGTGGTCCTCGTCGGCTGGCAGGCGGCGAGCTCCCTCGGCCTCGTCTCGACCCGGTTCATGCCCGCGCCCCTCGACGTGGTCGCGGCGGGCTGGCGGCTCGGCCGCACGGGCGAGCTCTGGACGAATCTCTGGGTCAGCTTCCTGCGTGCCGCCACCGGCTTCCTGATCGGCGGCGGCATCGGCTTCGTGCTCGGCCTCGCCAACGGCCTGTCGCGCGTTGCCGACCGGCTCACCGACACGACGGTGCAGATGATCCGCAACGTGCCGCACCTGTCGCTGATCCCCCTCGTCATCCTGTGGTTCGGCATCGGCGAGGAGGCGAAGCTGTTCCTGGTGGCGCTCGGCGTGTTCTTCCCGATCTACGCCAACACGCTGCACGGCATCCGCTCGGTCGATCCGCAGCTCATCGAGATGGGCCGGGTCTATGGGCTGTCGCGGGCGAGCCTGTTCTGGCGCGTGGTGCTGCCGGGGGCGCTGCCCTCGATCTTCGTGGGCCTGCGCTACGCGCTCGGCATCATGTGGCTGACCCTGATCGTCGCCGAGACGATCTCGGCCTCCTCGGGCCTCGGCTACATGGCGATGCAGGCGCGCGAGTTCATGCTGGTCGACGTCGTCGTCCTGGCCATCCTGATTTACGCCGTGCTGGGCAAGGTCGCGGATGCGCTGACGCGCCAGCTCGAACACGTCTGCCTGGCCTGGAACCCGGCCTACCGGGCCGCGTGATCCCCCCTCATCCCTCAAGCGACGAGCGATCATGACCGCCACCGCCCTGCGCCGCTATGACGAGGCGGCCCTGTCCCCGGCGAGCCCCCGCCGGGCCGCCGAGCCGGACCGGGCCTCCGCAACCGGCATCGCCGTGACCCTGCGCGGCCTGTCGAAAGCCTTCGACGGCCATCAGGTCATCCGCGGCCTCGACCTGCACATCCCGGCCGGCCAGTTCGTGGCCGTCGTCGGCCGCTCGGGCTGCGGCAAGAGCACGCTGCTGCGCCTGGTGCTCGGCCTCGACGCGCCGAGCGAGGGGCGCATCGCCCTCGAGGCGGCAGGCCGCGAGACGCGGGATCCCCGCCGCCTCAAGCGGATCATGTTCCAGGAGCCGCGCCTCCTGCCCTGGGCGCGGGTGATCGACAACGTCGCGGTCGGGCTCGGCGAGGAGGGCACGCGGCCCGAGCGGCGCGAGCGGGCCAAGGCCGCGCTCGCCGAGGTGGGCCTGTCCGAGAAGGCGGGGCAATGGCCCGCCACCCTCTCGGGGGGCCAGCGCCAGCGCGTGGCGCTCGCCCGCGCCCTCGTCAGCCGCCCAGGGCTGCTCGCCCTGGACGAGCCCCTCGGCGCCCTCGACGCGCTCACCCGCATCGGCATGCAGGACCTGATCGAGCGGATCTGGCGGGCGCAGGGCTTCACGGCCCTCCTCGTCACGCACGACGTCACGGAGGCGGTGGCGCTCGCCGACCGCATCCTCGTCGTCGAGGGGGGCCGCATCGCGCTCGACCTGCGCGTCGAGGTTCCCCGTCCGCGCCGCCGGGGCGACCCGGACCTCGCCGCTCTCGAAGGCCGCATCCTCGAGCATCTGCTGGGCGAGCGCGCCCCGGCCTGAGCGTCGCCTGCCGGGCCCCGCCGCAAGGATCCTGGCGGCCCGCGATCTGTCGTCCCGACCCCGGGCCTCAGGCCGCGGCGCGCACCTTCTCGACCTCGATCACGATCCCTGAGGGCGTCAGCCGCTCGCGGGCGACGAGGCGGTCGCCGGGCTCGAACACCCCGAGCGGCACGTCGCGGTCGGGAAGGACCACGGTCGCGTGCTTGTTCACGAAGACCAGGACGTGCCGCTTCTGCGCCAGCGAGGCCTGCGCCCAGCGCTTGAGCTGCGCGTAGTAGGGGGCGCGGCGCCACGCCCCGGCCTGGCCCGGATCGACCTGCACGTTCAGGAAGCGGGTCACCGGATCGAGGGTGAGGACCATCTTGGCCCGGTCCGGCTTCCATTCGGGCCCGAGCCAGCCTTCCGTCATCCACAGGCAATGGAAGGCCCGGCAATGGTCCGGCCGCTCGGCATGGATGGCGCAGCCCCGCCCCGCCAGGGCGTGGCGGCACCACGTGCCGGCGACGCTCTCCACCGCCGGAACGTCGAAGACCTTGCAGCACAGAGTGCAGGCGCCGCAGGCGCGGCCGGGGGCGGGTTCGGAGACGATCTTGGCCGGGTCGATCATGCGGGAAGAGGGCGTATGCGCGGAGCTGCCTTGGTGCCGGGGCATGGCGCCGCTAGTGTGACGAAGAGCCGGTTTTTCCGAGGACGGGCCGCCCCGGCCCGCCGGGCTTCCCAGGAAAGCGCTGACACGATGCTCTCGAACCTCGCCGCCCGCGACGTCGAAACCCTGATCCACCCCTACACCAATCTCGCGCAGTTCCGCGAATCGGGGCCGCTGGTGCTGGAGCGCGGCCATGGCGTGTGGGTCTACGACACCGACGGGCGCCCCTATATCGAGGGCATGGCGGGGCTGTGGTGCACCGCGCTCGGCTACTCGAACGAGGAGCTGGTCGAGGCCGCCCGCGAGCAGATGGCGCGGCTGCCCTTCTCGCATCTCTTCTCCGGTCGCAGCCACGACCCGGCGATCGAGCTCGGCGAGCTTCTCAAGGAACTGGCGCCGATCCCGGTCTCGAAGGTGTTCTTCACCTCCTCCGGCTCGGAGGCGAACGACACCCAGGTCAAGCTGACCTGGTACCTCAACAACGCGCTCGGCCGGCCGCGCAAGAAGAAGATCATCTCGCACACCAAGGGCTATCACGGCGTCACCGTCGCCTCGGCCTCGCTCACCGGCCTGACGGCCAACCACGCCGACTGGGACCTGCCCCTGCCGGGCTTCCTGCACGCCACCTGCCCGCATCACTACCGCAACGCGCAGCCGGGCGAGAGCGAGGAGGCGTTCTCCGCCCGCCTCGCCGCCGAGCTCGACGCCCTCATCCAGCGGGAGGACCCGGACACGGTGGCGGCGTTCATCGCCGAGCCGGTGATGGGAGCGGGCGGCGCGATCGTGCCGCCGAAGGGCTATTTCGCGGCGATTGAGCCCGTCCTCGCGGCTTACGATATCCGCTTCATCGCCGACGAGGTGATCTGCGGCTTCGGGCGGCTCGGGACGTGGTTCGGCGCCGAGACCATGGCGATGCGCCCGCAGAGCCTGTCCTTCGCCAAGGCCGTGACCTCCGCCTACATGCCGCTCGGCGGCCTCACCGTGGAGGAGCCGCTCTATCAGGCGATGCTCGAGGAGAGCCGCAAGATCGGCAGCTTCGGGCATGGCACGACCTATTCGGGGCACCCGGTCGCCTGCGCGGTCGCCATCAAGACGCTGGAGATCTACCGGCGCGACCGGCTGGTCGAGGCGGCGGCCGAGAAGGCGCCGCACTTCCAGCGCCGGCTCGAAGCCCTCGCCGAGCATCCTCTCGTCGGCGAGGCGCGCGGCGTCGGCCTGATCGGCGGCCTGGAGATCGTGGCCGACAAGGCGACGAAGCGCCAGTACGACCCGAAGGCGGGCGTGGCCGCCCGCTGCGTCGCCTTCGCTCAGGGGGAGGGGCTGATCGTGCGCTTCCTCGCGGGCGACCGGATCGCGGTCTGCCCGCCCCTCGTCATCGTCCCCGACGAGATCGATGCGCTGTTCGACCGCCTGACCCGTGCCCTCGACCGCACCGCGGACTGGATCCGGCAGGAGGGGCTGACCGCCGTCTGATCCGGTTTTTCGGTTGATTCCTTCCGAGACGAGTCCACGACCCCTCTCCCACTCGGGAGAGGAGATCCCGCGCGTCCTTGTCTCGGAACAGATCGATCAGAAGCCGTATGACCGTCATCCGCCGGCTGATTCCGCGGTCCGGCCGAATCGTTCCCGGCCGGACCGCGTTCATCTCTCGTCCATCTCTGGGGCAGGGCGCGCCCGCGTCTTGTCACCACCGAGCCTCAATGGCGCCCGACCGGCGTCCCGATCGGCCGCTTTATCGGGCGGACCGGCCGCCCGAGGGCCGAGGTGACGAGAGGATCGAACGTGATGGTGTCCCAAGGGCAGAGCCCGACTGCCACAGCCCAGCGTCGTCCGGAGGCTGGCGTGACGGCAGGTTTCCGCCCCCTGGCCCTGCCGGCCCTCGCGGCGGCGACCCGGTCCGCCAGGAAGAAGACCGAGACGATCGCGGCGAACAAGACGCCTGCGGCGAAGCGGCCGGCGATCCTGCACGAGAACGACATCGTCGAGTGATTCCGGCGGGCTTTGTCGATGCCCGTCGGTTGCGGTCTCGTATGGCTGCCGAGCCTCAGGCTTGGCATGGACCATGCGAGCTGGCCCAGCGGCCCGATGCGTCAGCATCTGGGCCGTTGGTTGACGTGCTGCCCGTCCGGCGTTGAGGGAATCTTAACGCCTGCGCGGATCCCCTCTCCGGCACCCGCCCTCGGCGGGTGCTCACCTGAAACCAGCCGCCGGCGAGGATTCGCGTCGATGCTGATCATGCCGAGCCGGCGCCAGGTCCTGGCGGGGGCCGCGGGACTGGCGGCCCTGGGCAGCTCCACGGGCGCCTACGCCTTTGCGGTCGAGCCGGGATGGCGCCTCGCGGTCACCGCCTACGCGCCGCGGCCCACGAACTGGCCCGACGGCCTGAAGCTCAGGATTGCTGCGCTCGCCGATTTCCACATCGGCGAGCCCTGGATGTCGCTCGCGCGGGTCGAGGAGATCGTGGCGGCGACGAACGCCCTCGATCCCGACCTGATCCTGCTTCTTGGCGATTATCCGGGCACACGGCCGGTCGCCGTCCGGCGGGTGCCGCTGGCCGATTTCGCCCGGCGCGTCGCGGCCCTGCGCGCGCCGCTCGGCGTCCATGCCATTCTGGGCAATCACGACTGGTGGGACGATGCAGCTGCGCAGGCGAACCGCCGCGGTCCGGTCGAGGCCCGGCGTGTCCTGGAGGCGCAGGGCATCCCGGTGCTGGAGAATGCGGCCCTCCGGCTCATGCAGGATGGCC
Organism: Methylobacterium nodulans ORS 2060; assembly: GCF_000022085.1. NCBI lineage: Bacteria > Pseudomonadati > Pseudomonadota > Alphaproteobacteria > Hyphomicrobiales > Methylobacteriaceae > Methylobacterium > Methylobacterium nodulans. Next base: position 5,621,286 of record NC_011894.1, on the reverse strand, counting down.
GGCCATTCTGGCTCGCCGGGCTCGCCGACCAGGAGCCCTTCCTGCCGCAGGGCACTCGGCGGAGCCTCGCCGATCTTCCGGCCACCCTCGCGCGGGTGACGGACGACGCGCCCGTGATCCTGCTGGCGCACGAGCCCGACATCTTCCCCAAGGTTCCCGGCCGCGTTGCGCTCACGCTCGCGGGCCACACCCATGGCGGGCAGGTGCGGATCCTCGGCTATTCGCCGGTCACGCCCTCGCGCTACGGCCAGCGCTACGTCTATGGCCACGTGGTCGAGAACGGCCGCCACCTCATCGTCTCCGGCGGCCTCGGCCTCAGCCGGATCCCGGTGCGCTTCGGCGTCCCGCCCGAGATCGTGCTGATCGACCTCGGGGGCAGGCCGGCCGGCGCCCACGCGTGAACGCCGGGTCCCGCTCTCACAGCGGGATGTTGTCGTGCTTCTTCCAGGGCTGCTCGCTCTCCTTGGTGCGCAGCATGGCGAGCGCCCGCGCCACCCGGCGGCGGGTGGAGTGCGGCATGATCACCTCGTCGATGTAGCCGCGCTCGGCCGCCACGAAGGGCGACATGAAGCGCTCCTCGTACTCGGCGGTGCGGGCCGCGATCTTGTCGGGATCGCCCATGTCCTGGCGGAAGATGATCTCGACCGCGCCCTTGGCGCCCATCACGGCGATCTGCGCGCTCGGCCAGGCATAGTTCACGTCGCCGCCGATATGCTTCGAGGCCATGACATCGTAGGCGCCGCCGAACGCCTTGCGGGTGATCACCGTGACGAGCGGCACCGTCGCCTGGCTGTAGGCGAAGAGCAGCTTCGCCCCGTGCTTGATGAGGCCGCCATATTCCTGCGCGGTGCCCGGCAGGAAGCCCGGCACGTCCACGAAGGTCACGATCGGGATGCCGAAGGCGTCGCAGAAGCGCACGAAGCGCGCGGCCTTGCGGGAGGCATCCGAGTCGAGCACGCCCGCCAGCACCATCGGCTGGTTGGCGACGAGGCCGACCGTGCGGCCCTCGATGCGCCCGAAGCCCGTGATGATGTTCTTCGCGAAGGCCGCCTGGATCTCGAAGAAGTCGCCCTCGTCGACCACCCGCCGGATCAGCTCGCCCATGTCGTAGGGCTTGTTCGGGTTGTCCGGGATCAGGGTGTCGAGGCTGCGGTCGAGGCGCAGCGGATCGTCGAAGCTCTCGATCTCCGGCACGCCTTCGAGGTTGTTCGCCGGCAGGAAGTCCATCAGGCGCCGGATCTGCAGCAGCGCCTCGACATCGTTCTCGTAGGAGCCGTCCGCGATCGAGGACTTGGTGGTGTGGACCTTGGCGCCGCCGAGCTCCTCGGCGGTGACCACCTCGTTGGTGACGGTCTTGACCACGTCCGGGCCGGTCACGAACATGTAGCTCGTGTCGCGCACCATGAAGATGAAGTCGGTCATGGCCGGCGAGTAGACGTCGCCGCCCGCGCACGGCCCCATGATCACCGAGATCTGCGGGATCACCCCGGAGGCGAGCACGTTGCGCTTGAACACCTCGCCGTAGCCGCCGAGCGCCGCCACACCCTCCTGGATGCGCGCGCCGCCGGCGTCGAACAGGCCGATGATCGGCGCCCGCATCTTCAGCGCCATGTCCTGCACCTTCACGATCTTGGCCGCATGCGTCTCGGACAGCGAGCCGCCGAAGACCGTGAAGTCCTTGGAGAAGATGAAGACCGTGCGGCCGTTGATGGTGCCCCAGCCCGTGATGACGCCGTCGCCCGGGATCTTCTGGCTCTCCATCCCGAAATCGTTCGAGCGGTGCTGCACGAACATGTCGAACTCCTCGAACGAGCCGGTGTCGAGGAGGAGTTCGATGCGCTCCCGGGCCGTGAGCTTGCCGCGCTTATGCTGCGCCGCCACACGGCTCTCGCCGCCGCCGAGCCGGGCCTGCGCGCGCCGCTGGTCCAGCCGTTCGAGGATGTCCTTCATGGTGCCTGCCGCCTGTGTTCGTCCGGCGCCCTCAGCCTGCTAGGCTTGGCGGTATCGGGAAAGGCGGCTCTAGCACGCAGCCGCGGCACCGCAAAACCAGCCGGAAGGAGGAGCCGGGGCCGCGGGCCGTTGGTATACCAACGGCCCAAGATGCTACCGCGCATGCTCACGCATCGGGCTGTTGACCCATCTCGAATGGTCGACGCCAAGCCAAAGGCTTTGTGGAGAGGCTTGCGACAATTCGAGAACGGAACCAACGGTCCTTTTCAAGGACCGTTGGTATATCACAGCGATGCGTGCCTCGTGCGCTCCTCGCGGCCGAGGCGCAGCAGGTACTGGCCGTAGCTGGTCTTGGCGAAGAGCTGGCCGCGCGCCATGACCTGCTCGCGGGAGATGAAGCCCTGCAGATAGGCGATCTCCTCCAGGCAGGCCACCTGCATCCCCTGCCGGTGCTGGATCACCCGCACGAACTCGCCCGCCTCCAGAAGGTTGTCGTGCGTGCCGGTGTCCAGCCACGCATAGCCGCGCGACATGCATTCCACCTGCAGCTGCCCGCGCTCCAGATAGGCCTGGTTCACATCCGTGATCTCGAGCTCGCCGCGCGCCGAGGGTTTCACCGCCGCGGCGATGTCCAGCACCTGGTTGTCGTAGAAGTACAGGCCCGTCACCGCCCAGGTCGATTCCGGCACCTTCGGCTTCTCGACCAGCTTCGTCGGCCGCCCCGCCGCATCCAGGTTGACCACGCCGTAGGCTTCCGGATGGTCGACATGATAGGCGAACACCGTCGCGCCCGTCTCGCGCGCGCGGGCCCGCCGCACCAGCTCCTGCAGGCCCGCTCCGAAGAACAGGTTGTCGCCCAGGATCAGCGCGACCGCGTCGCTGCCGACGAACTCGCGGCCGATCAGGAAGGCCTGGGCCAGGCCCTCGGGCTTGGGCTGCAGCGCGTAGGAGAAGCGCACCCCGAACTGCTCGCCCGTGCCGAACAGCCGCTTGTAATTGTCGAGATGCTCGGGGCTCGAGATGATCAGGATGTCGCGGATCCCGGCCAGCATCAGCACCGAGACCGGATAGTAGATCATCGGCTTGTCGTAGACTGGCAGCAGCTGCTTGTTGATCGCCAGCGTCGCCGGATGCAGCCTTGTGCCGGATCCGCCGGCGAGCACGATGCCTTTCATGATGGTCTCCTGGAGGCCGGCGTCACCGGGCCGATCAAGCGATCGAGAATGTCGTCGAGCGCCGCCGGCCAGGGCCGCGGCACGATGCCGAAGTCGCGCGTGAGCGAGGCGGTCGACAGCTCGGAATTGGCCGGGCGCCGGGCAGGGGTCGGAAAGGCCGAACTCGGGATCGGCTCCACCGGCACCGCGCGGGCGCCGCGGGCCTGCGCGCCCGCCATGATGGCCCGGGCGAAGCCGCACCAGGTAGTGGCACCCGCATTGACGCAATGATAGGTGCCGGTCGGCGCCGCCGGATCCTCGGCGAGCCGCAGCGCAATCGTGGCCAGCGCCGCCGCGAGATCGGCGGCGGCGGTCGGGCAGCCCCGCTGGTCGTCCACCACCCTGAGGCCGTCGCGCTCGCCGGCGAGCCGCAGCATCGTCTTGACGAAGTTGCCCCGGTGCGGGCTGACCACCCAGGCGGTGCGCACCACCGCGTGGCGCGGGTTGCCGGTGCGCACCGCCAGCTCGCCGGCCGCCTTGCTGGCCCCGTACACGCTGGTCGGCTGCACCGGCGCCTCGGGCAGGTAGGCGCCCGCGCCGGTCCCGTCGAAGACGTAATCCGTCGAGACCTGCACGAGCGGGATGCCCGCCCGTGCGGTGGCGGCGGCGAGATAAGCCGGGGCCAGCGCGTTGAGGCGCCACGCCGCCCCGATCTCGCTCTCGGCCTTGTCCACTGCCGTGTAGGCGGCGGTGTTGATCACCGCCGCATAGGAGCGCTCGGTAAGCGCGGCCGCAACCGCCGTCTCGTCGGTGATGTCGAGGGCCTCGCGGGCGGGGGCGTGGATCGCCACGTCCGCCGGCCAGGCGTGAAGCTGCAGCTCGGTGCCGACCTGGCCGCCACCGCCCAGAATCAGGATTGCTCGGCTCATGCGCGCCCCGCTCAGCCGGTCAGCCCGAGGCGCTCGCCGGTGTAGCGGCCCTCCCGGATCGGCTGCCACCAATCCTTGTTGTCGAGGTACCACCGCACCGTGTCCTCCAGGGCCTGCTCGAAGCTGCGCGTCGGGCGCCAGCCCAGCTCGCGCTCGGCCTTGCCCGGATCAATGGCGTAGCGCCGGTCATGGCCCGGCCGGTCGGTCACGAAGGTGATCAGCCGCTCGTGCGGGCCGGCCTCCGGCCGCAGCCGGTCGAAGATCGCGCACAGCGTCTTCACCACCTCCAGGTTGCTGCGCACCGCGCGCCCGCCCAGCAGGTAGGTCTCGCCGATCCGGCCCCCCTCCAGCACGGCGACGAGGCCGCGGGCGTGGTCCTCCACATGGATCCAGTCGCGCTCGTTCTGGCCGTCGCCGTAGACCGGCAGCGGCTTGCCCTCGAGCGCGTTGAGGATCATCAGCGGGATCAGCTTCTCGGGGAAGTGGCGCGGCCCGTAATTGTTCGAGCAGTTGGTGACCAGCACCGGCAGGCCGTAGGTCTCGTGCCAGGCCCGCGCCAGGTGGTCGGAGGCGGCCTTCGAGGCCGAGTAGGGCGAGCGCGGATCGTAGCGGCTCTCCTCGGTGAAGAAGCCGCCCGGCGGCAGCGAGCCGTAGACCTCGTCGGTGGAGACGTGCAGGAAGCGGAAGGCCTGCTTCGCCCCGTCCGACAGGCGGGTGGAGTGGGCGCGGGCGGCTTCCAGCATCACCTGGGTGCCGACCACGTTGGTGCGGATGAAGGCGGCCGGCCCGGTGATCGAGCGGTCGACATGGCTCTCGGCCGCCAGATGCATCACCGCCTGCGGCTGGAACTCCTCGAACAGGGCATTCACCCGCTCAGGGTCGCAGATGTCGGCCTCGGCGAAGCGGTGGCGCGGGTCATCCCGCAGCGGCTGCAGCGAGAGGGGGTTGGCCGCATAGGTGAGCGCGTCGAGGGTGAGGACGTCATGGCCGCGCTCCTGGACCAGATGCAGGACCAGGGCCGAGCCGATGAAGCCGCAGCCGCCCGTGACGAGGATGCGCATGACGAGAGGATCTCCGGTGAGGCGTCAGAACAGGGCCGGCAGGTCGGATAGGCGCGGCGCCGCCCGGTCCTTGTCGGACAGGACCGCCGCCTCGGCGGAGACGGGCCAGTCGATGCCGAGGGCGGGATCGTTCCAGAGCAGGTTGCCGTCATGCTCGCGGTTGTAATAGCCGCCGGCGACCTTGTAGGCGACCATGGTGTTCGGCTCCAGCGTGCAGAAGGCATGGCCGAAGCCGATGGGAATGTAGAGCTGGTGGCCGGCCTCGGCATCGAGGCGCACGGCGACGTGGCGGCCATAGCTGGGGGAGGCGCGGCGGAGATCCACGGCGACGTCGAGGATGGCGCCGGCGAGCACGCGCACCAGCTTGGCCTGGGCGTGCGGATGGGTCTGGAAGTGGATGCCGCGCACGGTGCCCGGATGGGCGGAGAAGGACTGGTTGTCCTGGATGAACGGAGCGGTGATGCCGGCCTGGGCCAGGATGTCGGCCCGGAAGGTCTCGGAGAACCAGCCGCGCTCGTCGCCGAACCGCTTCGGGATGACGAGCTTCACCTCCGGGATGGCCTGATCCACGACCTGCATGCGCGACACTCTCCCTCTGCTCGGGCGCCGGCTTCACTCCGCCACATCGACGCCCCGCTAGGCTACGATCATGGCGTCATCGCGTCCGCGAGCGCGGTGATCTTCAAGCACCGGCCGGCCCCGTACGTCCTCTGGATTGGTATGACAAGCTGCCGGTGACTCTCCGGCCGAGGATTTGGCTCCCGTTGTGGCCTGAGAGACCACAGCAATAGAGGCGGGCATTCGAAGTCTATCGTCGATGCCCGCCTGATCTTGGGGTGCGGCGGCCCGATCAGGCGGCCGCGAGGGCCGCCTGGATCGCGTCGAGCGCGGCCTGCGCCGCCGCGCCGTCCGGGCCGCCCGCCTGGGCCATGTCGCGCCGGCCGCCGCCGCCCTTGCCGCCGAGGCGCTCCGATCCCGCGCGCACGAGGGCGACCGCGTCGAAACGGTCGGTGAGATCGTCCGTCACGCCGACGACGAGGCCGGCCTTGCCGTCCTGCGCCACGCCGACGATCGCCACGATCCCTGAGCCGAGGCGCTTCTTCCCCTCATCCGCGAGGCTCTTGAGGTCGCGCATCTCCACGCCTTGCACGGCGCGTGCCATGAGCTTGACGCCCCCGACCTCGCGCACCGGATCCTCGCCGGCGCTGCCGCCGCCCATGGCGAGCTTGCGCCGGGCCTCGGCCAGCTCCCGCTCCAGGCGGCGCCGGTCCTCGATCAGGGCGGCGAGGCGCTCGGGCGCCTCCGCGGGCGGAACCTTCAGGAGGCCCGCCATGGCGGCAAGCCGGCGGCTCTCCTCGGCGAGATGGCGGCGCGCCGCATCCCCGGTCATGGCCTCGATGCGGCGCACGCCGGAGGCGACCGCGCTCTCGCCCACCACCGTGATGACGCCGATCTCCCCCGTGCGCGCCACGTGGGTGCCGCCGCAGAGCTCCACCGAGAAGGCCTTGGGCCGTCCGTCCGCGCTGCTCTCCTCGCCCATCGACACGACCCGCACCTCGTCGCCGTATTTCTCGCCGAACAGGGCGCGGGCGCCGGTCGCGATCGCGTCGTCGACGGCCATCAGCTTCGTCACCACGGGCCCGTTCTGCAGGAGGACGCGGTTGGCCATGTCCTCGACTGCCGCGACCTCGTCGTCGTTCATCGGCTTCGGGTGGCTGAAGTCGAAGCGCAGCCGCTCCGGCGAGACGAGCGAGCCCTTCTGGGCGACGTGGTCGCCGAGGACCTGCCGCAGGGCCTCGTGCAGGAGATGCGTGGCCGAGTGATGGGCGCGGATCGCCGCGCGGCGCTCGTGATCCACCTGCAGCTCGATCGCTTGCCCCGTCGCGAGCCGCCCCTCCTCGACCATGACGTGATGGACGAAGAGGTCGCCGAGCTTCTTCTCGGTGTCGGTGACCCGCACGCGCAGGCCCGGGGCCGTGACGGTGCCGGTATCGCCGACCTGGCCGCCCGATTCGCCGTAGAACGGCGTCTGGCTCACCACGAGGAGGCCCTCCTCGCCGGCCCCGATCGCCTCGACCTCGGCACCGCCCTTTACCAGGGCCGTGACGACACCCTCCGCGGTCTCGGCCTCGTAGCCGAGGAACTCGGTGGCACCGACGCGCTCGCGCAAGGAGAACCAGAGGGTCTCGGTCGCGGCCTCGCCGGAGCCCGCCCAGGCGGCGCGCGCGGCCGCGCGCTGGCGCTCCATGGCCGCCTTGAAGCTCTCCGTGTCGACGCCGATGCCGCGGGACTTGAGCGCGTCCTGCGTGAGGTCGAGGGGGAAACCGTAGGTGTCGTAGAGCGTGAAGGCGGTCTCGCCCGAGAGCTTCTGCCCTGCCGAGAGGTCGCGGGTCTCGGCGTCGAGGATCGAGAGGCCGCGCTCCAGGGTGCGGCGGAAGCGGGTCTCCTCCAGCCGCAGGGTCTCGGTGATCAGCGCCTCGGCCCGCTCCAGCTCCGGATAGGCCTGGCCCATCTCGCGCACCAGCGTGGGCACGAGGCGGTACATCATCGGGTCGCGCGCTCCGAGGAGCTGGGCGTGGCGCATGGCGCGCCGCATGATCCGGCGCAGCACGTAGCCCCTTCCCTCGTTGCCGGGCAGCACGCCGTCGGCGACCAGGAAGGACGAGGCGCGCAGGTGGTCGGCGATGACCCGGTAGGAGGCGGTCTGGGGCCCCTCGGGCGCGCGGCCGACCTGATGAGCCACCGCGTCGATCAGGCTGCGGAACAGGTCGGTGTCGTAGTTGCTCTTCACGCCCTGGAGAATCGCCGCGATACGCTCCAGGCCCATGCCGGTGTCGATCGAGGGCCGCGGCAGGTCGACCCGGTTGCCCGGCTCGATCTGCTCGTACTGCATGAAGACGAGATTCCAGAATTCGAGGAAGCGGTCGCCGTCCTCGTCCGGGCTGCCGGGCGGGCCGCCCCACAGCTCCGGACCCTGGTCGATGAAGATCTCCGAGCAGGGGCCGCAGGGGCCGGTATCGCCCATCTGCCAGAAATTGTCGGAGGTGCCGATGCGGATGATGCGGTCGTCCGAGAAGCCCGCGATCTTGCGCCACAGGGTGGCCGCGTCCTCGTCCTCCGCATAGACCGTGACCAGCAGGCGGTCCTTGTCGAGCCCGAACTCCTTCGTCACGAGGTTCCAGGCAAGCTCGATCGCCAGCGGCTTGAAGTAGTCGCCGAACGAGAAATTGCCGAGCATCTCGAAGAAAGTGTGGTGGCGCGCCGTGTAGCCGACATTGTCGAGGTCGTTGTGCTTGCCGCCCGCCCGGACGCATTTCTGCGCCGTGGTGGCGCGCTGGTAGAGCCGCTTCTCGACGCCGGTGAAGACGTTCTTGAACTGCACCATGCCGGCGTTCGTGAACATCAGGGTGGGGTCGTTGCGCGGCACCAGCGGCGAGGAGGGCACGATCTCGTGGCCGTGCTTGGCGAAGTAGTCGAGGAAGGTCGACCGGATCTCGTTGACGCCGCTCATCGGGTGAAGACTCGTGCGGTTAGGTGACGGGCGAGAAAGGCTCCGCCCGGGAGTGCCGCTCACGGAACGCCCGCCCGGCCGAGCCTTGAGGCGGATTCGGCGTCGGGCGTTGCGTGAGAAGCACGGAAGGGCTCGCGCCCGCTGTCTTAGTCACGCCGCCCCCCCGTGTCGAGGCGGCCGGCGCCCCGATGTCCGCCGGTGCGGCCAAGTTGCCGGTCCTGCTGGGGATTTGCCCACGAGGCCGACCGGCCGGGCGGACCCCGAGGGATGAAACCGGTGGGCTGAGCGCTCCCTCCCGGGGCAGCGAACCCTGATCCTCGTGCTGAGGTGCTGGCGATCGCAGATCGCACTGGCGATCGAAGATCGCACAGGCTGCCTCGAAGTACGCCTGACCGGTGATCCCATCCACCAGAGCCTTGGACCAGCGGTCCGGGGTGCGTGCCGGCTGATGCCGGCCAGAGGGCCGGCTGCCGGTGCGATCTTCGATCGCTGCCACCTCAGCATGAGGAGCGGGGCCGGCTTCCACGCATGTCAGCTTCGATTGAGGCCGATCGACGTCCGGTTCCTCGCCCATTCGGCGTTGCTCGCCGGGCTGACCCAGCGGGGCAGATTGGCCTGGGCCGCCGGCAACCGGGAAACGCAAACCCCGGCCCGGGGCCGGCTGGAACGGGCCTCGAAGCCGATGGGGCGTCAGGCCGAACGGCAACGGCCGCCGCGGGAGACCGCGGCGGCCGTGATCACGCTCCGGTGGGATGCGCGGTGTCAGGCCGCGCCCTCGTCGTAATCCTCCGCGGTCGGAACCGCGTTCTCCAGGATCTTGTCGGCGACGAGGCCCATGTTCTGGCGGATCGCCGCCTCGATGCGGCCGGCGATGTCGGGGTTGTCGCGCAGGAAGCCCTTCGCGTTCTCGCGGCCCTGACCCAGGCGCTGGCTGTCATAGGAGAACCACGCGCCCGACTTCTCGACGATGCCGGCCTTGACGCCGAGATCGATGAGCTCGCCGACCTTCGACACGCCCTCGCCGAACATGATGTCGAACTCGACCTGCTTGAACGGCGGCGCCACCTTGTTCTTGACCACCTTGACCCGCACGCTGTTGCCGATCGGCTCGTCGCGGTCCTTCAGGGTCGAGACGCGGCGGATGTCGAGGCGCACCGAGGCGTAGAACTTGAGCGCGTTGCCGCCCGTGGTGGTCTCGGGGCTGCCGTACATCACGCCGATCTTCATCCGGATCTGGTTGATGAAGATCACCATGCAGTTCGAGCGCGAGATCGAGCCGGTGAGCTTGCGCAGGGCTTGGCTCATCAGGCGAGCCTGAAGGCCGGGCTGCTGGTCGCCCATCTCGCCCTCGATCTCGGCGCGCGGCGTGAGGGCTGCGACCGAATCGACCACGAGCACGTCGATCGCGCCCGAGCGCACCAGCGTGTCGGTGATTTCCAGCGCCTGCTCGCCCGTGTCGGGCTGCGAGATCAGGAGATCGTCGAGGTTCACCCCGAGCTTGCGGGCATAGACCGGATCGAGCGCATGCTCGGCATCCACGAAGGCGCAGACGCCGCCCTTCTTCTGCGCCTCCGCTATCGTGTGGAGCGCCAGCGTCGTCTTGCCCGAGGATTCCGGGCCGTAGATCTCGATCACCCGCCCGCGCGGCAGGCCGCCGACGCCGAGCGCGATGTCGAGCCCGAGCGACCCGGTGGAGATGGTCTCGACCTCCTGCACCTTGTCGCCTTTGCCCAGGCGCATGATCGAGCCCTTGCCGAAGGCGCGCTCGATCTGGGCGAGCGCGGCATCGATCGCCTTCGACTTGTCTTTGTCCATGGTCGGGTTTTCCACCAGTCGCAGCGAGGACTGAGCCATCTGAACGGTCCTTATGGCACGGGGGAGGCGGGATTCTCAATGCGCGCGGCCCTCCGTATGTACTTGTTTTGTTCTCGTCCTGCAAGAGCGCCTGGGGAGAAGTGCGGGATGAGGGACGGTGTGGCGGGCGCGCCGCGTAAGGTTCGGAACCGGGTCCCGGACGAGGGCGTGACGGGGCCCGGCGGGGCCGGATCGCGCGCGATCCGGCCGGTGTCTCGGTCAGCGACAGGGCGGCTGGCCCGGATGACCGCAGGGCCGTCCTCCGCCCCCGGGCGCCGGATGCGGCCCCGGCGCCGGCCGTGGCGCCACCGGCTGCTGGCGCTGCTGCATCATCTGCTGGCGCTGGGCCGCCAGCTGTTGCTGCTGCCGGGCCGCGGCCTGTTGCTGCATCATCTGCTGCTGACGCGCGGCGGCCTGGGCCGCCTGCTGCTGCATCATCTGCTGCCGGTGCGCGGCGGCTTGGGCGGCCAGCTGCTGTTGCCGGGCCGCCGCCTGCACGGCCTGCTGCTGGCGCTGCTGCATCATCATCTGCTGCTGGCGCTGGGCCGCGGCGCGCTGTGCCTGGGCGGCCTGCTCCTGCTGGAGCTGCTGGCGGCGGGCGATCTCCGCCTGCGGATGCGCGGCGGGTGCGGCCGGGGGCCGGGCGAGGGCTGGTCCGGGCGGATTCGGGGGCGGTGCGGCCGGGATGGGCCGGCCCGGACCATGCGGCTGCGCACCCTGCCGCGGGGCGGTCTGAGCCGGTCGAGGCTGGGCCGGGGGAGCGCCCGGCGCCGCCTCGCCCGGGCCGGGGACCGGCCGGATGGCCTGCCGGGCGGGTGAGGGGAGGGGCTGGCCCGCTGCCGGGCCGGGCGCTGCCGTCGACGCGGCCGCGGGACCCTGCGGCCGCAGGGCCGGCTGGGGAGCGGCGGGAGCCGGACGGCCGGCTTGCTGGCCTGGCGGGATCGCGCCGGGGACGGGCAGAGCCTGTCCCGGCGCAGCCGGGCCGTTCGGTCGTCCGGCCTGCTGGGGCACCGGTTGGCCTTGAGGTCCGAATCGGCCCGGCTGCGCGCCGGGAGCCGGACCCGGCACTCTCTGGCCCGTCGCCGGGGACGCCGGGCCGGCGGGCAGGCTCGGGCGAAGGGCAGCCTTCTGGGACACAGAGGGCGGCAGCGCCACCCGGGCCACCGCCGCGCCGATCGCCGCTCCGGCGACGCCCGCCGCGATCGTGCTGCCGGAGAGGCCCGCACGGGCCGGCGCGGCATTGGCGGCGTTGATCCGCTCGATCGCGGCGGCGTCATGGAGATGCTCGTAGATTACATTGCCGGGCGGCGCGGCGACGACCTGCGGCGGGCGGATATAGGCCGGGACCGGCACGAAGGCGGGCACCGGCAGGACGTATTCCTCCACCACGGGCGGAGGCGGCGGCAGATCCGCGATGAAGGCGGGCCGCGGCGGGAGGTAGACCGGGGGCGGCGGCAGGTCGTAGGCCGGATCGTCGAGGACGAGGGCGGGCCGCTCCAGATAGACCACCTCCTCGGGCGGGGGCGGCGGCACGTCGTAGGCGAGGGCGGCGAAATGCGGCGGCGGTTCGGCCGCGGCGGCGAGCTGCCGCAGGCGCCGGCGCGCATCCCAGGCGTGCGGACCCCGCGGATAACGGCCGAGATAGGACCAATAGGCGTCCGGCGTGTCGGCGAGCCGCGAGCGGCGCCAAGTCACCGCCTCGCGCCGCGCCGCGACGATCGCCCGCACGCGGTTGGCGAGCGGGTCCTGCGGGTAGGCGCCGAGGAACTCCTCGTAGCCAGCGAGCGTGTCGCGCGCGATGCAGCGCGCGAAGGCCTCCTGCGGCCCGATCTCGGCGAGCGGCCGCCGGTCCGCGGCCGGGCCGGCCTGCCGGGCGAGGGGAGGCGCGTCCGGCGCCCGCTCGAAGAACACGAACGGCGCCTCGATGCGGGCGCTGTGCCAGGGCAGCTCGGCCCCACCCGTGGTCTCACTCACCCGCAGCCGGACCCGCTCGAAGAGGTCGCCCGGATTCAGGCCGCCCTCGCGCATCATCTCGACGAGCGCGCGCGCATAGGCGCCGTAAGGGCCCGTCTCGTCCGGGCCGACGGTGCCGGGCGCGGCGTTGAAGGCGACGAGCGATCCCGGCTCCGCCTCGCTGAGGGCGAGGCCGCCCGCGAGCGGATCGCCCTCGATCCGGAAGGGCGCCTTGCGGGCGGCATCGAGCACCAGGAACCGCGCCCGGAGCGGCAGCGCCGCGAGGCGCCTGGCATAATCCGAGACCCGCAGGGTCCGCAGCGGTACGTCGGAGGCCGTGGCGATGCGCGCATCCACAGGCGCGAAATAGTTCTCGCCTTCGAGCTGGAGGCCATAGCCCGAGAGATAGACGAAGGCGACGGCCTCGGGCCCGGCCGCGGCGGCCTTGTCGGTGAAGTCCCGCAGGGCCCGGCGCAGGCCGTCCTCGTCGAGATCGCGGGCCCCGACCACATCGAAGCCTGCCGCCTGCAGCGTCTGCGCGACGAGGCCGGCATCGTTGGCCGCCGTGGGCAGCGCGCCTGCCGCGTAGGCGCCGTTGCCGATCACCAGGGCAATCCGCGTCTCGGCCGGCGCCGCAAGGGGGGCGGCGAGCGGCAGCACCACGGCTGCGGCCAGCATCAGCAAGACGATCCGTACGGCCTGCGGCATTCCGCGTCCTCCCTGCGGTGGCGGGCACCTTGTCCGTGCAGTACGGGCGGGCCTGCGTGAACTCCGCCTGAATGGTCGGGCCGGTTCATGTCGCTCCGCCGGCATCCCTCTTGCTGGCGGAGGCCGTCATAGAGAACCCGGATGGCCGACAGGATCCTTCACTTCGTGCTCAGCCTCGCCGTTCTCCTCGGCGTCGCGGTGCTGTTCTCCACCAACTGGCGGGCGATCCGGCCGCGGGTCGTGCTCTCGGCGCTCGCCGTGCAGGTGCTGCTCGGGGCGGCGGTCCTGTTCGTGCCGGCCGGGCGGCGCATCCTCGGCGCCGCCGCGGAGGCGGTCGGCGCGGTGCTGGCCTATGGCGACCGGGGCGCGGCCTTCCTGTTCGGGGGCCTCGTCGAGCCGAAGATGGTCGAGCTGTTCGGCCATGGCGGCTTCGTGCTCGCCTTCCGGGTGCTGCCGCAGATCGTCTACGTCTCGGCGCTGATCGGGGTGCTCTACCATCTCGGCCTCATGCAGGCGCTCGCCCGCGGGATCGGGGCGGCGCTCCGGCGCTTGCTCGGCACCTCGCGGATCGAGACCTTTTCCGCCGTGATCACCATCGCCATCGGTCAGAGCGAGATCGCGGTCGCTCTGCGCCCCTTCCTGCCGCTGCTCACGGGGTCCGAGCTCTTCGCCGTGATGTCGAGCGGCGCGGCCTCCACGGCGGGCTCGATCCTGGCGGGCTACGCGGCTCTCGGCGTGCCGATGGACTATCTCCTCGCCGCCTCCGTGATGGCGATCCCGGGCGGCCTCCTCTACGCCAAGATCCTGGTCCCCTCGACGGAGCCGAGCCGGGTCAAGACGATGCGGGCCGAATTCGGCGAGCGGCGTGCGGTCAACCTCATCGAGGCGGCGGCGGAGGGCACCCAGAAGGGGCTCGCCGTGGCGGTGGCGGTCGGTGCCATGCTGATCGCCTTCGTGGGCCTGATCGCGCTTGCCAACGGCCTCGTCGCCTGGGGCGGGAGGCTCGTCGGAGCGCCGGACGCCTCCATCGACGGGCTCCTCGGCGCCGGCCTCAGCCCGCTCGCCTGGATCCTCGGCGTGCCCTGGGAGCAGGCCGGCACGGTGGGGGCCGCCATCGGCCAGAAGATCGCCTTCAACGAGTTCCTGGCCTACGCGAATCTCTCCCCGGTGCTGAAGAGCGGTGCCCTGGGCGCGCGCACCACGGCGATCCTCTGCTTCGCGCTCTGCGGCTTCGCGAATCTCGCCTCGATCGCGATCCAGCTCGCGAGCTTCGGCAGCCTCGTGCCGGAGCGTCGCTCCGAGGTCGCCGCCTACGGCCTCCGGGCGATCCTGGCGGGCAGCCTGTCGAACTTCACGAGCGCGGCCGTCGCGGGATTATTCATTGGTGAATGAGTTCGCCACCGGCTGCGCCGACCCTGACGGGTGAAATCGGCCGCAAGGCCCCCCAATGGCAGCCGCCCCGCTCCTCATGATGCTGAGGTGCTGGCGATCGCAGATCGCGCAGGCTGCCTCGAAGCACCCCTGACCGGTGCTCCCATCCACCAGAGCCTTGGACCAGCGTTCCAGGGTGCTTCGAGGGCCGGCTCCGCCGGCCACCTCAGCATGAGGAGCGGGGCGGCTTCCACGCACGTCAGTCTCAATTTAGGCCGACGGGCCGCGCGGAAGCCCCTCTCCCGCGCGGCCCGAGACGGTTCCGCCACGCCGTCAAACCGGCGGGTGCAGCCAGAACTGTGCGATCAGGGCGGCGCCCAGGAAGGTCCCGGCATTGGCCATGAACGACACCACCACGATGCGCCAGCCGAGCTGCCGGAAGGCCGGCACGTCCTTGGCGATCGACAGGCCCGCGAAGGCGAGGATCGGCGTCGCCAGGGCCAGGAAGTTGATCTTGCCCGTAAGCGCGGCGACCTCCGCCGAGAACGGCATGCCCGGATAGGTCAGCGCCATCCCGATGAGCGAGGTCCAGACCACGGCGGGCAGCCGGCGGGCGGTCAGGCGGTAGAGGCTCCAGCCGATCACGACGACGCCCACGATGATCGCCGCGCCGAGCAGGACCGCGCCGTCGGGCCGCGTGCCGTAGGTCAGCGCGTTGCCGACGAGGCCGAAGGAAGCGGCGGCGAGCCACGCGAGCAGCAAAGCGCTGGAGCCGAGGGCGGGTGCCTCCTCGGGCAGGCTCGCCGCGGCCGGCGCCGGGGCGGCCTCCGCCCGGCCGCGCCCGCGGCCGAGGATCGGCTCGAGCACGCCATAGGCCCAGACCGTGAAGGGCAGCGACAGGAACAGCGTGAAGTAGGTGCCGATGGTGGTGGTGATGAGGTTGCTCGCGGCCGCGAAGGTCGCGACGTCCTTGGCGACCTCCGGGCTCTGCTGCGCCGCGATGGCGCCGGAGGCCGCCGCCATCATGCTGCCAGAGCCCACCCCGGCGCCCATGGCGAGGGCGAGCGGATTGAACACCCCGAGGCTCGCGATCAGCCCGGCGAGGAGGGCGATGAAGACCGCCCCGAAGACCGTGCCGGTGAGATACTCGGCGAGCACGCCGCGTCCCTCGGGAGAGGCCATGCCGTAGCGCTCGCCGATGATCGCGAGGCTCGGCTCGCGTCCGACCGAGAAGGTGGCGCCGATCGCCTCCCGCTTGATGCCGAGCAGCAGCGCCACCGGCAGGCCGAACACCATCGTGCCGAAGAAGTGGCCGAATTCCTGGAACACCAGCGCCCAGCCGGCGCCCAGGATCTTGGGCAGCGAGCCCCCGACCATCAGCCCGAGCTTGGCGATGAACAGAAGCAGCGCCGGCTGCAGGATCGCCGCGGCCTGATGCTGGAGCGGCGTCGTGACCCGCAGCGGCGCGGGCAGCCGCCCGGCCGCGAGACCGAGGGCGCCGCCCATCAGCAGCGCCCAGAGCAGCGGCAGCAGGATGATCTTGCCGTGCCCGATCGGGATGGCGACGTTGCCGATCAGTTCGGCCAGCACCACCACGACGAGGGCCAGGGCGAACAGCTTCAGGGTGCCCCAGGGCGACGTGCGGCCGGACGTGGCCGGCGGATCGAGGGCCGGTACGGTCTCGCGCGCAAGGGTTCCGCTCATCATCGCAGGGTCTCCGGTTCGGGGTCGCGGCGGAGGCGGGGCCGGACCGGAGGTGCCGCCGCCCCCGGGCCGGTCTTGAGAATCCGGGGCAGGGGGGATCAGGCGCCGACGCCGGGGGCGTAGCCGAACGAGGCGGCGGGCGCCGCGGCGGTCTCGACCCAGACGCTCTTGACCTGCGTGTATTCGTGCAGGGCCTCGACCCCGCTCGAGCGGCCGTAGCCGCTGCGGCCATAGCCGCCGAAGGGCGAGGCGACGTGGATGGTCTTGTAGGCGTTGATCCAGAACGTCCCGGCCCGCACCGCGGCGGCCACCCGGTGGGCACGCCCGACGTCGCGGGTCCAGACCGCGCCCGCGAGGCCGAACTCGGAATCGTTGGCGATCGCCACCGCCTCCGCCTCGGTGTCGAAGGGGATCGCCGTGACGACGGGGCCGAAGATCTCGGTGCGGGCGCAATCCATCGCGTTGGTGGCCTCAGCGAGCACGGTCGGGCGGACGAAATAGCCGCCCTCGCCGGGCGTGCCGTCGCTGCCGGCCGCGAGCCTCGCGCCCTGGTCGAGGCCGCTGCGGATCATCGCCAGCACGTGCCGGTACTGGGCCGCGTTGTTGATCGGGCCGACCTCGGTCTCGGGATCGAGGGGATCGCCGACGCGGATGCGCGCCGCGCCCTCGGCCACCATGGCGACGAACCGGTCATAGACCGGGCGCTCGACGAGGAGACGCGAGCCCGCGACGCAGGACTGGCCGGCGCCCGCGAAGATCGCCGCCTGCGCGCCGAGGCAGGCCCGCTCCAGGTCGGCATCGGCGAACACGATGTTGGCGGACTTGCCGCCGAGTTCGAGCAGGCAGGGCACGAGGCGGCGCGCCGCGGCCTCGGCGATGCGCGCACCCGTCGCCGGCGAGCCGACGAACACCACCTTGGCCACGGCGGGCTCGGCGATCGCCGCCTGGCCGGTGGTGTGGCCGTAGCCGGCGAGCACGTTGACGACGCCCGCCGGCAGGCCCGCCCGCTCGGCCAGGGCCGCCACGGCGAGCGAGGTGAGGGGGGTGAGTTCCGAGGGCTTGAGCAGGACGGCGTTGCCGGCGGCGAGCGCCGGCGCGAGCTGCCAGCCGCAGGTGAAGACCGGGGCGTTCCAGGGCGTGATCTGGAGCACCACCCCCATCGGCTCGCGGCGCGTGTAGTTCAGGTGGCTCGTCGGCACCGGAATCACGTCGCCGTGCAGCTTGTCGGCCCAGCCCGCGTAGTACTCGAACATCTCGGCGACCTTGGTCGCCTCGACGCGGCAGTCGCGCAGGGGCTTGCCGGCGGTCAGGGCCTCCAGGCGCGCGAGCGGCTCGATCTCGGCCCGGATCGCCCGGGCGATCTCCTGCATCACCCGGCCGCGGGCCGCGCCCGTGAGGGCGGCCCAGCGCGCCTGTCCGGCGACCGCCGCCCGGGCGGCCTCGGCGACTCGCGCCGGGCCCGCATCCGGGTAGGCGGCGAGGGTCCGGCCGCTCGCCGGATCGACGAGGGTCACGGTCTCGCCGGTGCCGGGCACGAGGCGCCCGTCGATCCACGAGCCGATGCCCGTCATCTCGGGGAAGAACGGGCGCAGCAGGGCAGCGAGGGCCTGCGGGCGGGTCTCGGGCATGGCGGATCCTCCGGTCAGCGGGCGGAATCGAGCTGAAGCGCGACGATGCGGTTGAAGTCCTCGGCGTCCGGCACCGCCTCGGCGCTGTCGCGCCACAGCCGGGCCACTTCCGCCGAGACCGGCAGATCGAGGCCGAGCGCGCCGATCAGGCTCTCGGCCAGGCGCACGTCCTTGCGCATCAGCTTCATGGTGAAGCCGGAATCGAAGGCGCCGGTCAGCACCCAGGTCGGGAAGTTCACCTGGGTCACGCCGCTGCGGCCCGATCCGGCATTGATCCCGGCCAGGAGCCGCTCGGGGGCGACGCCCGCCTCGCGCGCCATCCGCACCGCCTCGGCGGCGGTGAGGAGATGGGCGGCGCACAGGAGGTTGTTGGCGATCTTGGTGACATGGCCGGCCCCGACCCCGCCGACATGCACGCGGGTCGCGCTCATCGCGGCCAGCACCGGCTCGGCCCGGGCGACCGCCTCGTCGCTGCCGCCGATCACCATGGTGAGGGTCGCCGTATGCGCCCCCTTGGGGCCGCCGCTCACCGGGGCGTCGACGAGGTCGATCCCGGCGGGCGCGAGCGCCGCAGCCACGCGGCGGGTGGTGTCCGGATGGGAGGTCGAGGTGTCGATGACGAGGAGGCCCGGCCGCGCGCCCTTGAGCGGGCCCTCCGGCCCCAGCACCACCGCGTCGACGATCTCGGCGGTGGGCAGCGAGAGCACGACCGCGTCGCAGGAGGCCCAGATCTCGCGGGCCGAGGCGACCACCTCGATGCCCTCGCCCCTCAGGGCGTCGCGGGCCGCCGCCGCCGCATCGGTGCCGAGCACCGCGAAGCCCCGGCGCGCCAGGGAGAGGGCCATGCCGCGCCCCATATTGCCGAGGCCGATGACGCCGATGGTTCGCATGTGGGATCTCCGGCCGCCTGCGGCGCCTCCCGCGCCGCCTTCTCAAGATCCGGAGAGTGCCGTGCAGGTGCGTTGAGCAGAACGACACTGGCAGGTATTTTGCGTTGACTTGCCGGCAACGCACCCGGCGGTCCGAGCCTGCTCGGATGCGGTCACGGGAGGGGACCATTCACAGCCTCGACGAGCGCGGCCTGCGCTATCTCGCCACGGCGGTGAGCTGCGGCTCGGTCCGCGCCGCCGCCGACAAGCTCAACATCAACGCCTCTGCGGTGAGCCGGCAGCTCGCCCAGATGGAGGCGGCGCTCGCCACGCCGCTGGTCGAGCGGCACCGGCGCGGCGTGCGGCCGACGCTCGCGGGTAGCCTGCTCCTCGACTATTACCGGCGGCAGACGTCCGACCGGGACGACACCCTGGCCAAGCTCCTGGAGCTGAAGGATCTGCGGCGCGGGCACATCGACGTGGTGCTCGGCGAGGGCTTCGTCGGCGACCTGATGTCCGGTGTCCTGCAGGGCTTCTGGTCGCGCTATCCCGACCTGACGATGACCCTCGACCTCGCCGCGACCAACGACGTCATCCGGCGGGTGATCGAGGACGAGGCGCATGTCGGCCTCGTGTACAATCCGCCGCCGGAGCCCCGCATCCGCACGCATCTGGCGATGCCGCACCCGATCCGGGTGGTGGTGCGCCCGGATCATCCGCTCGCCGCGAGCCCTGGCCCGCTGAGCCTGCGCGACCTTGCGGGCCACCGCCTCGGCATGATGCATCCGGCCTACGGCATCCGGCAGATCATCGCCGGGGCCGAGCGGACCGAGGGCGTGCGGCTCGGCGCGGCCCTGATCACCAGCTCGATCTCGGTCCTCAAGCAGTTCGTGGCCGCGGCGGACGGCGTCACGCTGCTGCCGGCCTTCTGCGCCGCGCCCGAGATCGCAGCCGGCACCCTGTGCGCTCTGCCCCTTGCGGATCCGGATCTGAACGCCGTCGAGGCCCAGATCGTGACGCGGCTCGGACGCCAGCTTCCGACCGCGGCCGCGCGGTTCCTCCAGCACCTCGCCCGCGCCATGTCCTCGGACCCGCCGGGCGCACGCCTGGGGCGGTGATGCCAACGGCCCAGGCTTCTGCCGCAGCGGGTGCTGACACATCGGGCCGTTGACCCATCTCGAATGGTCGAGGTCGAGCCGGAGGCTTTGTTGAAGAGGCTTGGCGAAAATCCGAGATCGGAACCAACGGTCATTGAAATTGACCGTTGGAATGAGTTCACCACCGGCCTTTGCCGCCCCTGGCGGATGACACCGCGGCTGACTGACCGCCCCTCCCTCCGATGGCACCCTCAACCGTCCTCATGCTGAGGTGCGAGCGTCAGCGAGCCTCGAAGCACGCCTGACCGCTGGTCCGAGGCTCTGGTGGATGGGATGACCGCTCAGGGGTGCTTCGAGGCAGCCTACGGCTGCACCTCAGCATGAGGAGCGGGGCGGCTTCCACCCAGGTCAGGTTCGATTGAGACGGCGGGGATCCGCGGCTCCGGGCTCCGCGGCGGCCGCGCTTAAGGGGCCGGACCCCCGTCCGGCGGCGCGTCGGGCGGAGGCGGGACGTGGTCGGTCCGCCACTGGGTGAACAGGCTCTGGAGAACCGCGACCGTGTCGCGCACGGCCTTGGCCTCGTCCTCGACCGAGACGCCCTCCGAGACGGAGTTGCGGGTGGCGAGCAGCGCGCGTTCCTCGATCTCGGCCAGGCGCTCGGGAAAGTCGGGCCGCTCGGCGAGCAGGCTCAGGCAATCGCCCATGGCGGTGGCGAGGGTCGTGGCGAGGAGCCCCGCGGTGGCGACGTCGCCGACCGAGGCCTCGTAGGGCTCGGGCGCCTCCTCGTCCTCGTCGTCAGCCTCGGCGGCCGCCTGCAAGCCCTCGACCAGGGCCTCGACGAGTTCGACGACCGTATCCTCCGGCAGGGCGAGGCGGACCACCGGCTCGGGCTCTTCGGAGATGAACCCGGCGGCCCCCAGCGTCAGCTGGAGGATGCCGGGTCTGCGCAGGCTCAGGCCCAGCAGGGCGTTGGCATAGAACGTCGGAGCGTCGGACGGCATCCGGGACCTTTCGAGCGGCGGGGTGCGGGCGCGTCAGGCGCCCGCGAGACCCGGACTCTTGTAGGCCGGAAGGTCGATGTCGATCCCGAGCGTCGAGACGCCGCCGCGGCGGTCGAGGTTGACGCGGACCTTCTCGCCGTCCACCGCCATGTGCTTGGCGACGGCGGCCATGATGTCCTCGCGCAGGAGCGCGATCAGGTCGCGCCGCCCGAACAGGGCCCGTTCCTGGGCGAGCAGCGTCTTGAGGCGGTCCCGCGCCGCGGGCGCGGATCCTCTGCGGTTGCGGAAGCCGAGGCGCTTCATGCGGCCCTCCGGGAGAGGAGGCGGTTGAGGAAGGACTTGCGCTCGGTGGGGACGGTCATGGCGACGGTCTCGCCCTTGAGGCGGCGGGCGGCATCCGCATAGGCGCGGGCGGGGGCGCTGGCCGGGTTGTTGAGCGTCACCGGGCTGCCGATGTTGGAGGCCTTGAGCACCTCCTCGCTCTCGGGCACCACGGCCAGGAGCGGGATGGAGAGGATCTCCAGCACGTCGTCGATCTTGAGCATCTCGCCGCGCTCGGCCCGGGCGGGGTCGTAGCGGGTCAGGATCAGGTGCTTGTCCAGGCTCTGGCCGGCCTCGGCCCGGGCGGTCTTGGCGTCGAGCAGGCCGATGATGCGGTCGGAGTCGCGCACCGAGGAGACCTCGGGGTTGGTCACCACCACCGCCACGTCGGCATGGCGCATGGCCAGGGTGGCGCCGCGCTCGATGCCGGCGGGGCTGTCGCAGATCACCCAGTCGAAGCGCTCGCGCAGCTCGCCGATCACGCGCGCCACGCCGGCATCGCTGAGCGCGTCCTTGTCGCGGGTCTGGGAGGCGGGCAGCAGCGACAGGCTGTCCAGGCGCTTGTCGCGGATCAGGGCCTGGGCCAGCTTGGCGTCGCCCTGGACCACGTTGATCAGGTCGTAGACCACCCGCCGCTCGGCCCCCATCACCAGGTCGAGGTTGCGCAGGCCCACGTCGAAATCGACCACGCAGACATTCTGCCCCGCCTGCGCCAGGGCGGCGCCCAGGGCCGCGGTGGTCGTGGTCTTCCCCACCCCGCCCTTGCCCGATGTCACAACCAGAACCTTCGCCATCGCGTTTTCCCCCAGCTTCGTCCTCGTGATGCGGGCTGCCGCGCGTCCGGCTGGCCGCGGCGCCGAGCCTGTGATCGGGTGGCGCCGGCGGC
Source organism: Methylobacterium nodulans ORS 2060 (assembly GCF_000022085.1). Taxonomy (NCBI): domain Bacteria; kingdom Pseudomonadati; phylum Pseudomonadota; class Alphaproteobacteria; order Hyphomicrobiales; family Methylobacteriaceae; genus Methylobacterium; species Methylobacterium nodulans. The sequence continues at coordinate 5,599,289 of NC_011894.1, read as the reverse complement.
CGGGGCCGCCGGCCCCTGTCAGTCGAGTGCCGCCATGCGGATCGCGTCGCGCTCCAGCCAGACCTGGACCGGCTTGCCGCGCAGGCCCGGATCGGTGGTCTCCGCGGTGCGGAAGAGTCCGTCGATGCCGAGCAGCTCGGGCTGGAACTTGCGGCAGTAGATGCGCGCGCCGCGATTGCCGCCCGCCCCCGCGATGGCCCGGCCGCGCAGTGCCCCGTAGACGTGGATCGACCCGCCCGCGAGGATCTCGGCACCCGAGGAGACCGAGCCCATGACGGTGACGTCCCCGTCCGGGTGGTAGATGGTCTGGCCCGAGCGCAGCGGCGTCTCCAGCACCAGGGAGCTCAGCTTCGGCTTCTCGGGCTCGGGCGGCGGGGCCATCTCGGCGGGCCGGCCGCCGCTCAGGCGCGGCGGCATGGCCGGGGTGGTCCAACCCGGGTCGGCCTTCTCGATGCCCATGATCCGGATGCCGCGCCGGTCGAGCTCGGCGAGGAGACGGGACAGGTCGGGCGTTGCCGCCTCCGCGGGCGCGGTCGCGTCCGGGTCGGCCCCGGTCTCGCCCGCCTGTTCCTCCGGCCCGGCGGCGGAGGGCGCCGGGGCGGGCTGCGCCAGCCCGGCGACGTCCAGAATCACGGGCCGCTCGGCGAACAGCGTGGGCGAGCGCAGGACGAGGGCGTCCAGCTGCGCGAACCAATCGTCGAGGGGTCTCTCGGGTGCGAGGACGAGCGCCCGGAAGGAGCGGCCGCGCAGCGGGAGGGAGGGACGGGTGTGGCTGGTGCTGGTCACGGTGCTTGACGAGTTGTTACCCAACCCCATCAAGCGCGCGTCATGGTTACCGGCTGGTTAACACCTTTCGACCGGAATCACGATTCCGCAGCGATTGTTAACATGCGCTGCATTCGTCCGGTCGGTGGCGGCCACGATCGGTCCGGCCGCTATCCTTTGTTGCGTTCAAGTGACAATCCCCATTTCGCAAGCCGTTCAGCAATCATCCTCATCGCCTTTTAAGGGGAGACATGACAAGGAAGCCCTGCTGCTCCTCGCGGTCCCCGACGCCATGCTGCCCGCCCCCGATTCTGTCCTGCTCCAGTACCGCGAAGTCCGGGCGGTTCTGGTGAGTTCCGGCTTGTTCTTCATCCTGCTGTTCTGCTCAGCTTGGCTGATATCCTGATCTCGCCGGCAAGCTTGACTGACAAAGATCTGGATCAACTCGCTCGTCAAAGCGTTGCCAGGGGATTGCGCCGGCATCGGGCCGGCGCCTCGTGCTGGAGACGATGCGCAGGATGAGGAAGATCGCGACACTTGGTGCCGTCCTGATGCTCATCGCGGGGCCGGTCCTCGCGCAGGGCCGCCCGGCCGGAAGCTCGGCCGGCGCGGCGGGCAATGCGACGGAGAACAACAAGCCGACCTCCGGGACCGCCGGGGGTGGCGCGGGCGGCGCGGGCGGGGGCGGCAAGTAGGCGCCGCCGCAGGACCGAGCCGGCGCTGGCACAGCCATCGCCACGAAAAAGGGCGGCGGGATCGCTCCCGCCGCCCTTCTCTTTGGTCCGATTCGTCGGTCAGGCCTGAGGCTGGGGCTCGTAGCCGCCGTCGCTCTCCCGCGGCCGGCCGCGGCCGGCGGAGGGCACCGGCGAGCCGCGCGCCGGCGTCGGCGGGTAGTCGCCCGTGTCGCGGACCGGCGGCTTGCCGTCGAGAAGGTCGCGGATCTCGTCGCCGCTCAGCGTCTCGTATTCGAGCAGGCCGCGGGCCAGCGCCTCGAGGTCGTCGCGGTGCTCGCTGAGGATGCGGCGGGCATCCTGCAGGCCGGTCTCGACGAGGCGGCGCACCTCGGCGTCGATCTTCTGCGCGGTCGCCTCCGACACGTTCTGCTGCCGGTTGACCTGCATGCCGAGGAAGACCTCGTCGTTGTTCTCGCCATAGGCGACGGTGCCGAGCTCGGGGGAGAAGCCCCAGCGGGTCACCATCATGCGGGCGAGACGGGTCGCCTGCTCGATGTCCGACTGGGCGCCCGAGGTGACCTTGTCATGCCCGAAGATCATCTCCTCGGCGACGCGCCCGCCCATCATGATCGCGAGCCGCGAGGTCATCTGCTCGAAGGACATCGACAGCTTGTCGCGCTCCGGCAGCTGCATGACCATGCCGAGGGCCCGGCCGCGCGGGATGATCGTCGCCTTGTGGACCGGATCGGTGGCGGGCACGTTCAGCGCCACGATGGCATGGCCGCCCTCGTGATAGGCCGTGAGCCGCTTCTCGTCGTCGGTCATGACGAGGGTGCGCCGCTCGGCCCCCATCATCACCTTGTCCTTTGAGTCCTCGAACTCGTGCATGGTGACGATGCGCTTGCCGCGCCGGGCGGCGAGCAGCGCCGCCTCGTTGACGAGGTTCATCAGGTCCGCGCCCGAGAAGCCGGGCGTGCCGCGGGCGATGACCTTGAGGTCGACGTCCGGCGCCAGCGGCACCTTGCGGACATGGACGCGCAGGATGCGCTCGCGCCCGATCACGTCCGGGTTCGGGACGATGATCTGACGGTCGAAGCGGCCCGGGCGCAGCAGCGCCGGGTCGAGCACGTCCGGCCGGTTCGTGGCCGCGATGATGATGATGCCCTCGTTCGCCTCGAAGCCGTCCATCTCCACGAGGAGCTGGTTGAGGGTCTGCTCGCGCTCGTCGTTGCCGCCGCCGAGGCCCGCACCGCGATGGCGGCCGACCGCATCGATTTCGTCGATGAAGATGATGCAGGGGGCGTTCTTCTTCGCCTGATCGAACATGTCGCGCACGCGCGAGGCGCCCACGCCCACGAACATCTCGACGAAGTCGGAGCCCGAGATGGTGAAGAACGGCACGTTCGCCTCGCCCGCGACGGCGCGGGCGATCAGGGTCTTACCCGTGCCGGGCGGGCCGACGAGCAGCACGCCGCGCGGGATGCGCCCGCCGAGCCGCTGGAACTTCTGGGGATCGCGCAGGAACTCGACGATCTCCTGCAGGTCCTCCTTGGCCTCGTCGACGCCCGCCACGTCCTCGAAGGTGACGCGGCCATGCGCCTCGGTGAGGAGCTTCGCCTTCGACTTCCCGAAGCCCATGGCGCGGCCGGCGCCCGACTGCATCTGGCGCGAGAGGAAGATCCAGGCCCCGATGAAGACCAGGATCGGCAGCCAGTTCACGAGGAGCGCGATGAACCACGGGGTGTTGTCCGAGGGCGGCCGGGCCGTGATGGTCACGCCCTTGCTCTGGAGCTTCGATACCAGCGACGGGTCGCTTGGCGCGTAGGTCGTGAACGTGCCGCCGCCCGTATAGGTGCCGCTGACCTCCTGCCCCGAGATCACGACGCTCTGGATGCGGCCCGCATCGGCGTCGTTGAGGAGCTGGCTGTAGGCGATCTCGCTGCCGCCGGAGCGGTGACCCGGATTCTGGAACAGGGTCACGAGCGCGAGCACGAGCAGGAAGATGACCACCCACAGGGCGAAATTGCGGAAGTTGGGGTTCATCGAAAAGGCATTCCCTGTGGAGCGCGGCGCCACGCAGGCGTGCAGGGATGGCTGCCGACACTCGGACCCCAATGTAGGCGCCGCCACCCCCCTTGCCAAGTAAATCGCCCGGGAGGGGCAGAGCCTAACCCGCCCGGCGCGGTGGTTCGGGGCTCAGCGACAGGGATCCGCCGGACAGGTGGAGGAGGGCGCCGCCCAGCGTGCAGCGCAGGCGTCCTCCGGCGGCGATCGCTGGCAGGAGACGCCCGAACAGCACGTCTTCGAGGCGTTCGAGGCGCGCCGGCCGGGCGTTCCCGCCCACCACGGTGGCAATCGCCCGCGCCAGCACGCGCAGGGCCACGGCCTCGGGCAGGACGGCGAGTCCCCTCGCGTCGAGCATCATCCCTCCGGGCCGCGCCCCCGGACGGGCGAGGGCGTCGAGCGCCGCATCGGCGGCAGCGGCGAGCGCCGCCTCGTTTCGCCGCAGGCGCTCGGCGAGACGCGCGAGCCGCGCCGCCGTCAGACCCTCCGCGGCGAGATGCGGCATCACCCGGCGCAGGCGTCCCCGGGCGAAGCGGGCATCGGCGTTGCCGGGATCGACCACGAAGGGCCAGCCTTCCGCCGCGCAGGTCGCCACGAGGCGCGCCTTCGGCAGGTCGAGGAAGGGCCGCACGAGGGCAAGGCCGCCGAGGTGCCGCACGGGCTCGATCCCTCCGAGCCCCGCCGGGCCCGAGCCGGCGCAGAGCCGCATCAGCACGGTCTCGGCCTGATCGTCGAGGGTGTGGGCGGTGAGGAGGGCGGCCGCGCCCTGCTCCCGGGCGAGGTCGAGGAGCAGCCGGTAGCGGGCCGCGCGGGCCGCCTCCTGCAGGCGGGTGCGGGGTTTGGGGCCGGTCCAGGCGAGGATGCGGTGCGGCAGGCCGAGGCGCCCGGCAAGCCGTGCTACGGCCTCGGCCTCGGCGGCGGCCTCGGGCCGCAGGCCATGATCGACGGTCGCCACCATCACCGGCACAAGAGGTGGAAGCCGCGCCGCGCCGCCCATCAGGGCCGTCGAATCCGGTCCGCCCGACACGGCCAGCACCACGCCGCCCGCGGCTCCGGGGCCGAGCCACCGGTCGAGCCGGCGCGCGAACTCCTCCCGGTCGAGCGGCCGGGCCGCCTCCGTCACGCGGCGCAGCGCGCCCGCTTCTGCTCGCGGTCGACGCCCTGCTTCACGGCGGCGGAGGCCTGCGGGAACTTACGCTCCAGCTCGGCGAGGGTCGCGCAGGCCTGCTCGCGGGCGCCAAGCGCGTTGAGGGAGGCGCCGAGCTTCAGCATGGCCTCGGGCGCCTTGCGGGAGCGGGCATAGTCGGTCGAGACCTTCAGGAACTGCTCGGCGGCCTCGCGGGTGCGGTTGCGCTGCAGGTAGGTCTCGCCGAGCCAGTAGGTGGCGTCCGGCACCAGCGCGTCGCGCGGATGCGACTGGATGAACTGGCGCAGGCTCATCTCGGCCTGCTCGTACTGGCGCTGCAGCACGTACGCATAGGCCATCTCGTAATCTGCCTTCGCGTCGCCGGTTCCGGTGGCCGCCACGCTCTCGCGCGGGCGGACCGGGCCTGAGGGCGCGCGGCTCGGCGGCGTGATGTCGACGGGCTCGCCGTAGGGCGGCACCGTCTCCTCCAGCGCGGCGGTGGGGGGCGCCAGGGTCGCGGTGGTGTTCGGGGTCGCAGGAGCCGCCGCGACCGCCCGCGCCGTGGAGGGCGTCGTGGCGCCGAGCGGCTGCGGCGCCCCGGGAGCGCCGGGCGACTGGCTCGGATCGAAGGCGTCGCTGCGCTTCGCGGGCTTGGAAGCGGCCGCGGGCGGCGAGGGGCGGGCGCCCTTGCCCTCCTGGAAGCGGTACTCGACGTCCTCCTGGAACTTGCGCAGCTGCTCCTTCAGCTGCCGGTTCTCGTACTGGAGGGTCTCGATCTGGCCCGCCATCTGGCGGGACTGGTTCTCCAGGCGGTTGAGCCGCACGACGAGGTCGGCGGCGTCCTGCGCCCTCCCGGGCAGCGTCGTGGCGAGAAGGAGACCGGAGACGAGAATCAGGCGGCGGAGCATGGCGGCACGTTGGGCAGGCGCAGCGGGACGCCGCGATAGCAGATCAGCCCCGTCGCGGCAAAAATGGGGCGGGTGCTCAAGAGCTCGCGCCGCCATCGAGCACGGTGACGGCCCGGCGGTTCTGCGACCAGCAGGAGATGTCGTTGCAGACCGCGACCGGCCGCTCCTTGCCGTACGATACGGTGCGCATCCGCGAGCCCGCGATGCCCCGCGAGGCGAGATAGTCCCGCACCGTCTGGGCGCGGCGGGCGCCGAGCGAGAAGTTGTATTCGCGGGTGCCGCGCTCGTCGGCATGGCCTTCGATCAGGAAGGTGTAGTGCGGATAGCGCGACAGCCACTGGGCCTGCTTGTCGAGGGTCGCGGTCGCGGTCGGGGTGAGGTCCGTCGAGTCGGTCTCGAAAAACACCCGGTCGCCGACATTCACGACGAAGTCCTGGGCGCTGCCGGGCGTGGCGGCTCCGCCGGCGCCGCCGCCGGCCGCGTAGGCGGAGGCGTCCGCGAGGTCCTTGTTCGACGAGCAGGCGGCGATCGACAGGGCGAGACCGACCGCGACGGCGGCCCTGAGCACGCGCGACGAGGCGAGCGGCAGCGACATCGATGGGTACTCCTCTGGCGGGGCCGACCACCACCCCGCCGCGACTTCGCGACATCCTCTAGGTCGCGGGCGGTTAAGCGAAGGTTCCGTCAACCTTGACGAGGCCTTGCGGCGAGGGCCCGCAGGATGCGTGGCCTCGGAAACCGTCCGCGAAGGTTAATCAGTCGTCAATTGCGGCCACGCTGCGGCGCGGCTGGATGCCGGGGGCGGGAAGTTCCCGTGTGTTGCAGTGCAGCAACGCTGTTGCCCCGCGGCAGGGCGCTGCCCGGCGGCCGGGTGCCGGTGCATTCCCTCACGCGCGATGATGCGACCGCAGACCGGATTACAGGGTCTCTACCCCATCCCGGATTCTCCGCTCCTTCCCGCTCTCCCTTTCCCGGATCTCCTTCCGCTGACGCTGCATGCGCCCGGGACAGGGAGAGCGGGCGCGCCGATCCTCGATCGTCTCCGGCGTCAGGCAGACGGCGTCGCGTGGGCTGACGCGGTCTCGATCGAACCTGACCTGCGTGGAAGCCGCCCGCTCCTCAGTTTCGATTGAGGGCCGGTGGGATTGCCCCAGAAGGCAGCGCTTGGTCAGCCGGTTTCATCCGTCAGGGTCAGCGCAGCTGATGGTGACTCATCATCAACGGCCCCGGCTGCCGCATCGGGCCGTCGACCCATCTCGACTTGTCAACGCCAAGCCACAGGCTTTGTTGAAGAGGCTTGGCGACAATTCCTTGGCGACAATCTCAAGACCGGAGCCAACGGGCCTTGACCCAAGACCCGTTGACATCAGGCCCCGTCGAACAGGTCCCGCACCCCCGCATCCGCCGCCCAGGCCTCCAGCCGCACGCCCGAGAGCCGGGCGCGCGGCATCGCCCGGTACATCCGGAAGGAGGCGGCCACGAAGGCGGGCAGGTCGTAGAGGGCCGGCAGGGCCGGGCCGCTTGCCTTCGCCTTGAACAGATAGGAGCCCGACACGCCATAGCGCTCCGCGACCGGCGGGTAGACCGGCCAGACCACGTCGCGCACGAGATCGTCGGTGAGATAGGTCTCCGGGTCGATGTCGCGGACCGGCAGGCCCGCCTCCAGCAGGAGCCGCCGGCCGATATCCCCGAGCACGAAGAGCTTCGGGTGGTTGACGTTGAGCATGAAGCAGCCCCGCCGGCTCCAGAGCAGGAACTCCCGGTCGAGGGAAAAACCCTCCTCCGCCGCGGCCGCGCGCATCGCCCTTGCGGCGCCGTCCCAGACGTCGAGATAGCCGAGCCGCGCGAAGACCTCCTCGCGGAACAGCCCGAGCGTGCGGGCCTCGTCGAGGCCCCGCAGGAACGCGAAGGCGGCGATGGCCGAGTGGTAGAGGCCGAGCGGCGAGGGGGCGAGCGCCGCGTCCTCGCCGACATAGATCGTGTCCGGATGGAACCCCGAGAAGACCAGCGTCGGGAACAGGCGAAGCTGCGGGAGCTGCGCCCGCAGCGCCGAGACGCCGCCCGGGAGCGTGGCCTCGGCGAAGGCCTGGGAGAGGACGAGGTCGTAGCCCCGCAACTCGGCGGCCAGGGCCGCGGCATCCGGAACGGCGCGGCGGAGGCGGCCCACCGGCAGCAGCCTGACCCGGCTGTCCGGGCAGAGCAGGCCGAGCACGGCCGCAAGGCCCCGTCCCTGGCAGTTGCCGATCACCGCGATGGCGGGCCCGGCGCCCGAACCGGGCCCGGAGCGGCGCTCCCGCCATGGTGCGGCCCAGGATCGGAGCGAGAACAGGGTGCGGGCGAGGGGCCGCGGAGGCGAGACGAGGATCGAAATGGCGCACAATCCCTATGCGGACCTGCCGGACGAGCGGTTCTGGCGCCGGGCCGTTGCGGGCGTCCCGCCCTTCGCGCTCGACCCGCGGCCCGCCGCCCCGTTCCCGATCGCCCCGACCGACCGGGTGGCGACCGCGGGCAGCTGCTTCGCCCAGCGGGTCGCCCAGGCCCTGCGGGACGCAGGGTACCACTACTACATCACGGAGGCCGCGCCACCCGGCCTCGCGCCGGAGGAGGCCGAGGCGCGCCAGTACGGCACCTATTCGGCGCGCTACGGCAATCTCTACACCCCCCGCCAGTTCGTGCAGCTCTTCGACCGCGCCTACGGGGCCTTCGTGCCCGCGCTCCAGGCCTGGCCGCGGGAGGACGGGCGGTTCGTCGATCCGTTCCGCCCGACGATCGAGCCTGCGGGCTTCGCCGACCCGGAGGCGGTGGCCGCGTCGCGCGCGGCGCATCTCGCCCGGGTCCGGGCTTTGTTCGAGAGCCTCGACGTCTTCGTGCTGACGCTCGGCCAGACCGAGGGCTGGCGTCACCGGGAGGACGGCGCCGCCCTGCCGCTCGCCCCCGGGGTGGCGGGCGGCATCTACGACCCGGACGCCTATATGCTCGTCAATGCCGGGGCCGCGGAGGCGACCGCGGATCTGCGCGGCTTCCTCGACCGCCTGCGCGGCGTTAATCCGGCCGCGCGGGTCATCGTCACGGTCTCGCCGGTGCCGATGATCGCCACCGGCATCGCCCGCCACGTCCTCGTGTCGAACACCTACACCAAGGCGGTGCTGCGGGTCGCCGCCGAGGAGGCGATCGCGGGCGACGCGCAGGCCGTGTACTTCCCCTCCTACGAGATCGTCACCGGCGGACAGAACGCGGCCCGCTACTACGCCGAGGATCAGCGCTCGGTCACGCCCGCGGGAATCCGCCACGTCATGCGCTGCTTTCTCGCCGCCTTCACGCCGGGCGGCGCGGCGCCGCCCGAGGCCGTGACCGGGGCCGAATTCGCCCGGACCCGGGGGGTGGTCTGCGACGAGGAGGAGATCGAGCGCAGCCTCGCCTGACCCGGTTCGGGGGCTGCGGCGGGATCTTCCGGCCGTGCCGGGCGATGTCTGTCCGCAGAGCCCCCGGCGGAAGGAGCCCGTCCCGTGAATCTGGAAGAGCCCGTGCGCAAGGCCATTCTGGCGGAGCTGGAGCGGCAGGCCGCGTCAGGACGCCTCACCCTCGACAAGTCCGGGTCGGGGCCGATTCGGCTCGATGGCCGCATCGATGTCGACGAACTCGTGATGGCCGTGCTGGGCGCCCTCGCGGGCGGGCCCTGAGCCTCGCCCAGCCGCCGACAATCGCCGTCATCCCTCTGCGCGCCCCGAGCGCATCGTGCGGGGATGGCGGCTTTGCGTGCGTCATCACACGGTCTTCATCCGCTGCTGTGGCTAATCCGGAAGCTCTGTCGCCGGATGCGGGACGCATACCGGCCGGGAGGGCGCGACGCGGCGCCCCGGAGACCCCACACATGGCCAGCCAGGAAGGGGCCGCGATGGCACCCGACGCACGCTTCTTCTACCGCAGGGTGCTGCTGCTGACGCCCGATCCGTGGCTGCGCGCGCGGCTCTGCGGGACGCTCGAGGAACTCGGCTGTCTCGTCCAGCCCTTTGCGTGCGAGGCCGAGGCGCTGACCTGGGCGCAGGACGAGATCGCCGACCTGGCGATGATCGACAGCCTGTCGGGAACCGGGCACGGCATCGCCCTCGCGGCGCAGCTGCGTCACGAGGGCGTCCCGGCCGTGTTCTTCGACGGGTTCGACGCCGAGCGCGGCCTGCTCAGCGCCGAGCCCCCCAGGCATCCGGGACTGCCTCGCCGCACCCCGCTGTCCGAGGTTCTCGAGGCCTGCTTGACCTGAGGGCAAATAAATTGCCCGCGACATGACGCAAAGGAGGGTGGCATCAAGATTTTGTGATCGCGTCCGCCGGAAACATTGTTACGGTCATTCAAGCCGTGATAACTTGACCTTCCCCGGCGGACACCCGCCTTCGGCAAGGCCACATATCTCATGACTTCCACGTTTCCGAACGCCGGCAAGCTCGCCGTGCTGACGGCTGATATCGCGACTGCCTATCTGAGCCGGAACCACCTGCAGAGCGGCGAGCTGCCCCGCCTGATCGGCGAGATCCACGCGGCGTTGCACAGCGCCGCGCAGGGGACGACCGCTCCGTCCGGTCCTCCGAAGCCGACACCCGCCGAGATCCGCCGCTCAATCACCTACGACGCGCTGATCAGCTTCGAGGACGGCAAACCCTACAAGACCCTTCGCCGCCATCTCACGCGGCTCGGCCTGACGCCGGAGGCCTATCGGGAGAAATGGGGCCTGCCGCCCGACTACCCGATGACCTGCGCCGATTACTCGAAGCGGCGCTCGGAACTCGCCCGCGCCCTGACTCTCGGTCTTCCGATCGTCAAGACGCCGGCACGCGAGCTCAGCCTCGCCGAGGCCTAGAGCATTTTCCGACGAAGTGGATCCCGGTTCGTCGCAGACAATGCGGCACAATCAAAAACCTGGAGCAGGATCCGTTCATGGTGGAACGGATCCTGCTCCAGGGCCTGCCTTACCGGAATGTCATGTTCCGGAGACGCAGGCGTAAGCCGCGCCGGCGCATCACTGGGGATGTCGCCGGGCGTGGTCGGGACCTCTCATCCCCCGGGCTCCACCGCCCCGGCCCCGAGGGCCGGACCGTCGGATCCATCGTCGCCCCCCAGGACGATCCGCCGGTCTCAGCCGCGGCAGGTCGGGCGCTTCGCTGCCCGGCCTGCCGTCCTTAAGCGAGGCGAACCCGACGTGCCGATCGCCGCGCCCCCGGCCGGCACGTCGGGGCGGGCCTAGGCAGGCTTGCGTCGGCATGCCGACGCAAGCCTGCCTAGGCTTTTGCTATGTCGCAGGTTTTTGACGGAAAACCGCAAGGCACTTGTCCGAAACCTGCTTAAGCGGCAGGCGGTGTGCCCGAGTTGGGATAGTATCGCGTCCCATGCGTCTCCTGATCATCGAGGACGACCGCGAGGCGGCGTCCTATCTCTCGAAAGCTTTTCGCGAGGCCGGCCACGTGGCGGATCTCGCCGCCGACGGGCTCGACGGCTATGCGCTCGCCCGCGAGGGGGATTACGACGTGCTCGTGGTCGACCGCATGCTGCCGAAGCTCGACGGACTCTCGCTGATCCGGTCGCTGCGCGAGCAGGGCGTCGAGACGCCGGTCCTGATCCTCTCGGCGCTGGGGCAGGTCGACGACCGGGTGAAGGGCCTGCGGGCCGGGGGCGACGACTACCTGCCGAAGCCCTATGCCTTCTCGGAACTCCTCGCCCGGATCGAGGTTCTGGCGCGCCGCCGCGGGGGAGGGGCGGGCGAGCCGACCGCCTACCGGGTCGGCGACCTCGAACTCGACCGGCTGTCGCACCGCGTCACCCGCGGAGGCCAGGAGATCGTGCTCCAGCCGCGCGAGTTCCGCCTGCTCGAATACCTGATGCGCCATGCCGGGCAGGTCGTGACCCGCACGATGCTGCTCGAACACGTCTGGGACTACCACTTCGATCCGCAGACCAACGTCATCGACGTCCATGTCTCGCGCCTGCGCGCCAAGGTGGACAAGGGGTTCGAGCGGCCGATGATCCACACGGTACGGGGTGCCGGCTACATGGTCCGGGCCGGCGGCGAGGGGTGAGCGCGCGCGCGCCCGTCGCGGAGGGCGTGCCGGCGCGCCTCGGCACGCTGTTTCGCACCACCGCGTTCAAGCTCTCGCTCGCTTATCTGCTGGTCTTCGCGGCCTTCGCGTTCTTCGCGCTCGGCTATGTCGCCTGGAACGCCCGACAGGTGCTCGATGACCAGATCGTCTCCACCATCGAGGCGGAGATCAGTGGCCTGTCCGAGCAATACGCGGCGGGCGGCATCCGCCGCCTCGTCAGCGTGGTCGAGCGGCGCGCCCGCGAACCCGGCGCCTCGCTCTATCTCGTGACCACGCCGGCCGGCGAGCACGTGGTCGGCAACGTCGAGTCGCTGCCGCCGGGCCTCCTGGCGGAGCCGGGCCAGACCGAGACGGCCTATGGCCGCGGCACCGACGGCGACCGGCTCGACCACCGGGCGATCGTGCGCATCTTCACCCTGCCGGGGGGCTTCCGCCTCCTGGTCGGGCGCGACGTCGAGGAGCGCGACCGCCTGCGCGCGGTGATCGCGCGCGCCTTCGCATGGTCGCTGATGCTCGTGGTGGGGCTCGGCTTCGTCGGCAGCCTGTTCATCGCGCAACGCGTCCTCAAGCGCGTCGACGCCATGACGGAAATCACCCGCGGCATCATGGCGGGCGACCTCGACGGACGCCTCACGCTCGCCGGGACCGGCGACGAACTCGACCGCCTCGCGCAGAACCTCAACGCCATGCTCGACCGCATCGGCGAATTGATGCAGGGCCTGCGCGAAGTCTCCGACAACATCGCCCACGACCTCAAGACGCCGCTGACGCGGTTGCGCAACAAGGCCGACGAGGCCCTGCGCACCGGCCACGACGCCGAGACGCTGCGGGCGGCCCTGGAAGCCAATATCGAGGAGAGCGACAACCTCATCCGGGTCTTCAACGCCCTGTTGATGATCGCGCGCCTCGAAGCCGGGGGCACGCGCGAGACCCTCGCCGATTTCGATGCCGGGGCGGTCGCCCTTGAGGTCGCGGAGCTCTACGAGGCGGTGGCCGAGGAGCGCGGCGTGGCGTTGCGCACGGACATCGCCTCCGGGCTCACCGTGCATGGCAGCCGGGAGCTGATCGGGCAGGCGGTGGCGAACCTGATCGACAATGCCCTCAAGTACGGCGCCGAGGCCGCCGAGCCGACCGTCACGATCGAGGCGCGGCGGGTCGGCGAGGCGGTGCGCCTCACCGTCTCGGACCGGGGCCCCGGCATTCCGCAGGCCGAACGCGGCCGGGTGCTGGAGCGCTTCGTGCGCCTGGAGACGGCCCGCTCGCGCCCCGGCTTCGGCCTGGGCCTCAGCCTCGTCAACGCGGTCGCCCGCCTGCATCAGGGCGCCTTCCTGCTGGAGGACAACGGGCCGGGCCTGCGCGCGACCCTGGCCCTGCCCGCTCGAGTCCATCCGGCGCCTCCGGAAGCGCCGGATGGACTCTAAGTCTTTGAAGGGTCGGATGTCCGGACGGAGAAAAGGGGTCCACCCTCCGGGGCATCCTCTCTCCCGAGCGGGGAGAACCCCGCTCAGCCGTTGCGGAAGGTGTAGCCGTAGCCGTTGAGGGCCGGGGCGCCGCCGAGATGCGCGTAGAGCACCTTCGAGCCCGCGGGGAAGAAGCCCTTGCGCACGAGGTCGATCATGCCCTGCATGGACTTGCCCTCGTAGACCGGGTCCGTGATCATGCCTTCGAGCCGCGCGCAGAGGCGGATCGCATCCTTGGTCTCCTGCGACGGCACGCCGTAGACCGGATAGGCATAGTCCTCGTTCAGCACCACGTCGTCCGCCGACAGGTCGCGCCCGAGGCCGACGAGGTCGGCGGTGCGGCGGGCGATGTCGAGCACCTGCGCCTTGGTCTGGGCCGGGGTCGCCGAGGCGTCGATGCCGATCACCCGGCGCTCGCGCCCGTCCTTGGCGAAGCCCACGACCATCCCCGCATGGGTCGAGCCGGTGACCGTGCACACGACGATGTAATCGAAGGTGAAGCCGAGGTCGCGCTCCTGCGCCCGCACCTCCTCGGCGAAGCCCACATAGCCGAGGCCGCCGAACTTGTGCACCGAGGCGCCGGCCGGGATGGCGTAGGGCCGGCCGCCCTTCGCCTTGACGTCGTCGATCGCCTCCTGCCAGCTCGACCGGATGCCGATGTCGAAGCCGTCATCGACGAGCCGCACATCTGCCCCCAGGATGCGGCTCAGCATGATGTTGCCGACCCGGTCGTAGACGGCGTCCTCGTGCGGCACCCAGGCTTCCTGCACGAGGCGGCACTTCATGCCGATCTTCGCCGCCACCGCGGCCACCATGCGGGTGTGGTTGGACTGCACCCCGCCGATCGAGACCAGCGTGTCGGCGCCCGAGGCGATCGCATCCGGCACGATGTATTCGAGCTTGCGCAGCTTGTTGCCGCCGAAGGCGAGCCCCGAGTTGCAATCCTCCCGCTTGGCGTAGAGTTCGACCTGGCCGCCAAGATGAGCGGAGAGGCGGCCGAGGCGCTCGATCGGGGTCGGCCCGAAGGTCAGCGGGTAGCGTTCGAATTTCTCCAGCACGGTCGGATCTCCGGATGAGCGGGGAAGCGCCGCGAACCTAACCCACTTGCTGCGAAAGGTGCTCTCGAAGAACGGTCCCGTGCTGGCGGTTCAGGCGCTTGGCCGGCCGTGATATGAGGGAGAACGCCACCGGAAGCGCAATCCATGGAAGATCCTTTCACCCACCTTAAGCTCGACCGCATCGACGTGAAGATGCTGCGCCTCCTCCAGGAGGATGGCCGCCTGACCAATGCCGAGCTGGCCCAGCGGGTGAATCTCAGCCCCGCCACCTGCCACCGGCGCATGCAGCGGCTGTTCCGGGGCGGATTCATCACCGGCGTGCGTGCCATGGTGGCGCCGCGGGCGGTGGGGCGGGGCGCACTCGTGATGGTGGGCGTGGTGCTCGACCGCTCGACGCCGGAGAGCTTCGCGGCCTTCGAGCGCGCCGTCGTGTCCCTCGGCTTCGTGCTCGACTGCCACCTCGTGGCCGGCGATTTCGACTACGTCCTCAAGATCCGGGTCGGCGACATGGCCGATTTCAACCGCCTCCATGGCGAGAAGCTGATCGCGCTGCCCGGCGTGCGGCAGACACGGACCTTCTTCGTGATGAAGGAGGTGATCGACAACGCGCCGCTCGACTTCTGACCCGTCACGCCGACGGTTGTCGCCGAGGGCGGATCATGCCACGACCGCCGCAAGGGGCGCGACCAGCCCCAACGGGAGGCCGCGCGATGTCAGCCCCGCTCCTCGACCGGATCCGGACCGGCCCCCTCCTGTCAGAGGCCGAGCGGGCCCGCGACCGCCTCGCCGATCTCCTGCAGGCCCTCGACGCCGTGCCGGACCATGCCGGCCTCGCCGCCGCCCTGCGCAGGGACGGCCCGGTGCGCGCCCTGGTGCTCGGCCTTGCCGACCATTCGCCCTTCCTGTGGGGGCTGATCGCCCGCGAGCCGGACCGGCTCGCGCGGCTCCTCGCGCAGGCCCCGGAGGCGGCCCATGCGGACCTCGTGGCCGCCCAATGGGCGGCGGGCGCCGCGGGCGCGCCGCGGGAGGCCGTCGCCTGCGCGCTGCGCCGCAACCGCGCGGAGCACGCGCTCCTGATCGCGCTCGCCGACATCGGCGGGGTCTGGTCGCTGGAGGCAGTCACGGCGGCCCTGTCCGACTTCGCCGACGCCTCCGTGAGGGCCGCCCTCGACGCCGTCCTGCTCGAGGCCGCAGCGACGGGCCGCTTCCGGCCGCGCGACCCGGCGGCGCCGCAGGAGGGCAGCGGCCTCATCGTGCTCGGCATGGGCAAACTCGGCGCGGGCGAGCTCAACTATTCGAGCGACATCGACCTTATCGTGTTCTTCGACCCCGCCACTGCGCCCCTGCGCGAGGGCGTCGAGGCCACGCCCTTCTTCAGCCGGCTCGCGCAGGGCCTCGCCAAGCTCCTGCAGGAGCGCACGGCGGACGGCTACGTCCATCGGGTCGATTACCGCCTGCGTCCCGACCCGGGCGCGACCCCGACCGCACTCTCCCTCGAGTCCGCCTTCACCTATTACGAGACGGTCGGCCAGAACTGGGAGCGCGCCGCCTTCATCAAGGCGCGGCCCGTCGCCGGGGACCTCCCGGTCGCCGAGCGATTCCTCGCGGAGCTGCGCCCCTTCGTGTGGCGCAAGTATTTCGACTTCGCGGCGATCGCCGACGTGCACGCCATGAAGCGCCAGATCCACGCGGTGCGCGGCCACGGCGCCATCGCGGTGGCGGGCCACGACATCAAGCTCGGCCGCGGCGGAATCCGGGAGGTCGAGTTCTTCGTCCAGACCCAGCAACTCGTCTTCGGCGGGCGTCGCCCGTCCCTGCGCGGCCAGCGCACCCTCGACATGCTGCCGGCCCTTCACGACGAGGGCTGGATCACGCCGCAGGCCCGCGACGAGTTGTGCGAGGCCTACCGGTTCCTGCGCACCATCGAGCACCGGCTGCAGATGGTCGCCGACGAGCAGACCCAGCGCCTGCCCGAGGATCCGGGGCGGCTCGCCCGCTTCGCGCGCTTCTGCGGCTACCGGGACGCCGAGGCGCTCGGGGCGGCGCTGGTCGGGCAGGCGACCCGTGTGCAGGCACATTACGCGCTGTTGTTCGAGGCCGGCCCCGACCTCTCGGCGGAGATGGGCGATCTCGTCTTCACCGGGGCGGAGGACGATCCGGCGACGCTTGCGACCCTGCGGCGGCTCGGATTTCGCCATCCGGAGCGGGCGATCGAGACGGTGCGCGGCTGGCACCACGGGAGGCGGCCCGCCGTGACGAGCGCCCGCGCCCGCGAGGTCGTCACCGAACTCGTTCCGGCCCTGCTCCAGGCGCTTGCCGGCACCGCGGATCCGGACGGGGCGCTCGCCGCCCTTGACCACGCCTTCGGCCGCATGCCGGCCGCGGTCGAACTCCTCACCATCCTGCGCTCGCACGAGCGGCTGCGGCTCCTCTTCGCCGATCTCCTCGGCACGGCGCCGCGTCTTGCGGAAACCGTGGCCTACAGCCCTCATGTCCTCGATGCGGTGATCGACCCGGCCTTCGTCGAGCCGGTCACCGACGAGGCGGCGATGGCCGCGCAGATGCGCCGCCTCGTCGGCGCGCCTCAGGTCTTCGAGGATTTCCTCGACCGCCTCCGCGATGCCGCCCGGCAGATGCGCTTCGTCACGGGCGCGCGCCTCCTCTCCGGCATCCTGCCGCCCGCCGGAGCCGGCCGCGCCTATGCGGCGATCGCCCAGGCCGCCATCGCCGAGGCGCTCGGGGCCGTGCAGGAGGTCTTCGCGGCGGAGCACGGACGGGTGCGGGCGGCCCGGATCGCGGTGCTCGGGCTCGGGCGGCTCGGCTCGCGCCAGCTCACGGCCGAGTCCGACCTCGACCTCGTCGTCCTGTACGATTTCGACCCGCAGGATCGCGAGAGCGACGGGCAGCGCCCCCTCGATGCGGCCGTCTACCACAACCGGCTCACTCAGCGCCTCGTCGCTTCCCTGACGGTGCCGACCCGGCGCGGGCATCTCTACGAGGTGGATCTGCGCCTGCGGCCGGGAGGCCGGCAGGGCCCGGTCGCCGGGCAATGGCCGCGCTTCGTGCCCTACCAGCGCGAGGAAGCGGATCTGTGGGAGCACATGGCGCTGACCCGCGCCCGGGTGCTCGCGGGCGATCCCGAATTCGGCGCGGAGATCGAGGCCGCCATTGCGGCGATCGTCAGGAGCCCGCGCGACCCGGCCCGCGTCGCCCGGGAGGTGCGCGACATGCGGGCGCTCATCGCCCGCGAGAAGGGCGACGGCGGTCCCCACGATCTCAAGCTCGCGCCGGGCGGCCTCCTCGACCTCGACTTCCTGGCGCAGGCGCTGGTCCTGATC
Source organism: Methylobacterium nodulans ORS 2060 (assembly GCF_000022085.1). Classification (NCBI taxonomy): domain Bacteria; kingdom Pseudomonadati; phylum Pseudomonadota; class Alphaproteobacteria; order Hyphomicrobiales; family Methylobacteriaceae; genus Methylobacterium; species Methylobacterium nodulans. Next base: position 5,581,810 of record NC_011894.1, on the reverse strand, counting down.
CATGCGGCCGCGCATCCAAGCCTGATCGGCCTCGATGCCCCGGCGGTCATTGCTGAGGCGCGGGCGCTCGGCCTCGTGCCCGAGGCGGCCGCGGATCCGCTGGAGACGGCCTACCGCCTCCTCGACGACGTCCATCACTGGCAGCGTCTGATGGTGGAGGGGCCCTTCGAGAAGGGTGCCGCCCCCGCCACCCGGGCGCGCCTCGCCGCGGCCGCGGGCCTGCCGGACGAGACGGCCCTGCTCGCCCGGCTCGCCGAGACGAGAGCCGAGGTGAGGGGATGGTTCGAGCGGCTGCTCGGGTGATCATTCCGCGTCGAGCAGAGCGGCCGCTGCCGGCAGCATCGCCTCATGGCGATGATCGTCATTCCCGACCGCGCGGGGCGATCGGCTTCGGCAGCAGGTTCATACGGCTTCCGGTTGATCTGTTCGGAGACAAGAGGGCGCGGGAACCGCGGGAACCCCTCTCCCGTGCGGGAGAGGGGTATGGGGATCGAAGATCCCACGTGAGGGTCCCGGACGGTGCCGCCATGAATCACTAAGCGTTGTGCTGGCAGCGGGACGGTTCAGTCCTCTTGCCGAACCACCTGGGCCCTCACGCGCGATCTTCGATCGCCTGCCCCTCTCCCGCATAGGAGAGGGGTTCCCCGCGCGGACTCGTCTTGGAACAGATCAACCGGAAGCCGTATCACCTCCCTTTTTCCGGACGACTGAAGCGCGAGCGGAAGAAGATCCGGAATGCAGCACAAGGACTCGCCGCGAAGCGGCTCGATTTCAGGCCTCCGCCGGCTCCGGCGCCGCCACCTTCCGAGACGACGGCGCTGCCGCGTCGCGCACGATCTCGACGACCTCTGGATCGCCGGCCGCGCCCCGCGGCGGCTGGGGCAGGCGCACGAGGACGATCGTGCCGCATCCCACCTCCGAGCGGATGCGCAGGCGTCCGCCATGCAGTTCCGTGAGCGAGCGCGAGATGGCGAGCCCGAGGCCGGACCCCTTGAAGCTGCGCGAAAAGTTGCTCTCGACCTGCTCGAAGGGGGCGCCCAGCTTGGGCAGCACCGCCTTCGGGATGCCGATGCCGCTGTCCTCCACGAAGATGTGGACGGCGTCGAGCGCCCGCCGGGTGCGGACCGCGACGCGGCCCGCCTCGGGCGTGAACTTCACGGCGTTCTGGAGCAGGTTCACCAGGATCTGATGCAGGGCGCGCTCGTCGGCCAGCACCACCGCGTCGGCGCTCATCTCGACGCTGAGCGTCAGGCCCTTGGCGCGGGCCGGCTCGGCGATGAGCTTGAGGGCGCGTTCCAGGGCCTCCGCCACCGGCACGGGCTGCTTCACCAGCGTCACCCGGCGCGCCTCGATGCGCGACATGTCGAGGATGTCGTCGATGACCGACAGCAGATAGTGGCCGCTGGAGCGGATGTCCCGGCAATATTCCCGGTACTTCTCCGAGCCGAGCTGCCCGAAGACCTCGTCCTGCATCACCTCGGCGAAGCCGAGGATCGCGTTCAGCGGAGTGCGCAGCTCGTGGCTCATATTGGCCAGGAACTCGGATTTGGAGCGGTTGGCGCTCTCGGCCTGGGCCTTCTGGTCGAGATAGCGCTCGGCGAGGTCGGCGAGCTGCTGGGTCTGGAGTTCGAGGGTGCGGCGCGAGCGCTTGAGGTCGGCGATGGTGGCGATGAGCTGGCGCTCGGACTCGACGAGGCGCTCCTGGTGGCGCTTGAGGGTGGTGATGTCGGTGCCGACCGAGACGTAGCCGCCGTCCTTGGTGCGCCGCTCGCTGATCTGAAGCCAGCGCCCGTCGGCGAGTTCGGCCTCGAAGGTGCGCGCGCCGAGCTCGGCGAGGTCGGTGTTGGGAATCTCGCGGCGCACCGCCGGCACGGCGGCCCGGCCCATGATCGCGTCGTAGCGCCGGCCCGGCTGGGCCTCCTCTAGGGTCAGGGCGTGAAGCCGCCGGAACTTCGAGTTGCACAGGACGAGGCGGTTCTGCGCGTCCCAGAGCACGAAGGCCTCCGACACCGCCTCGACTGCGTCGCGCAGGCGCATGTCGGCCGTCGCCGTGGATTCCGCGAGGCGGCGCTGCTCGGAGATGTCGATGATGATCCCGACGAGATGGCGCCCGCCATCGTCCTGATCGCGCACGATCTCCGCCCGGGCCTTGAGCCAGATCCACTCGCCCGCCGCGCTGCGGATGCGGAATTCGTGATCGACGGTGGCGTCCTGGGCGGCGAGCTGGCTCGCGAGCCCGTAGAGGTCGGTGTCGTCGGGGTGGACCAGCGCGTTGACGTCGCCGAACGACAGGAACTCGTGCTCCCGGACGTAGCCGAGGAGCTGGTACATCGAGTCCGACCAGTAGATGCGGCCGCGGGCGATGTCCCAGTCCCACAGGCCGCAGCGCCCGCGGCAGAGCGCCGTGTCGAGCCGCTGGCGCACCTGCTCGCAGACGCGGTCGACCGTGCGGGCCCGGTCCGCCTGGAGCGTATAGGCGAGCCCGACGCAGACGATGACCAGCGTGGCGGTGCCGATGACCACCGCCTCGGTGCGGGCGCGGCTCCGCCAGTCGGCGGTGGCCGTGTCGAGGGATTGGACCACCGCGACCCGGCCCCGGCCGGACGGCAGGGCGCGCAGGGTCGCCAGGGCGGGCGCGCCGCCGAGCGTGGCGGTCATCACGCCCGCGCGCTCGCCCAGGATCAGGAGCGGTTGCGCCTCGCCGAGATGATCCGCGAGCCTGTGCCCCGGAGGGAGGAGGGCGGGCAGGGAGGCGGCGATGCGGTCGTCCGGCCCGATCAGGTAGACCGCGCGCCCCGCCACCAGGGCGGAGGCCGGGACCGCGCCGTCGAGGCGTAGCTCCGATTCCGGAGCGGTGCTCGACAGGCTCGCCGCGACGAGCCGCGCCAGGAGATCGATCTGCCGCCCCGCCTCGGCGACGGCATCGCGGCGCTGGGCGAGGAGCTGGGTCGCCGTGATGGCAAAGAGCGAGATGAGGAAAAGGCCGAGGATCGCCGGGATCGCGAAGCGGAGCCAGGATTCCGCGCGCGCCAACCGCTGGTGAGCCGGGGTGATGGCTCGTGCGATGCCGAGGATCGTGGCCGCACGTGCAGCGAGTGGGGCGGGATCCGCCTCCAGCATACTCTCATCCTCACACGCTCGGGTGATGCGATTCGCCGGCCGGCCCCGGCGCCGAATCGCTCACTCTTGTGACATTTCCACAGCTGATTTGTCCAGCTTTCCGCAGCGATGGGAGGATGGTTAATCTGTCGTTAAACGGGTGTGCGACAGCCCGGGACCGAATCGGGATTGGCTCGGTCGTTCAGGCCGTTATCTGGTGCCGGGCCGAGGCGAGCGATCGATTCGCGATGTCGGAGACATCCGGCGAGAGTCCCGGCGAGGCCGCGATCATGCGCAGTCGCGCCTCCGCGCGGGCGCGCCGGCCCGGCTCCATCATCCGCCAGGTATTGAAAGCCGTCAGCAGACGTGCTGCGACCTGAGGGTTGCGCGAGTCGAGATCGAGCACGGTTTCGGCCAGGAGCTCGTAGCCGGCGCCATCCTCCCGGTGGAACTGCGTCGGATTGTTGAGGCTGAAGCTGCCGATGAGCGCGCGCACCCGGTTGGGGTTGGCGGCGGAATAGCCCTCGTGACGCATGAGCGCGCGCACGCGCGCCACCGTGCCGGGCTCGGGGATCATCGCCTGGAGGGCGAACCACTTGTCGAGGACGAGGGGCTCGCCGCGATAGGTCTCGTCGAAGGCGGCGAGCGCCCGCTCGCGGCCTTCGCCCGGGAGCAGGGTGAGGACCGCCAGCGCCGCGAGCCGGTCGGTCATGTTGTCGGCCTCCTCGAACTGCGCCTCGGCCAGGCGGGTGCCGAGCTCCGGATCGGCCGCCGCGATCAGGTCGAGGGCGGCATTGCGCAGGGCCCGCTGCCCGGCGCTCGCCGCGTCGGGACTGAACGGCTGGCCCGCCGGCGCGGCCAGCGCCTCGCGCAGCGCGAGAAGCCGGGGCTGGAGCGCGCGACCGAGATGCGCGCGCAGGGTCCAGCGGGCGCGGTGGATCGCATCGGGATCGACGTTGGCGCCGATCTCCTGCGCCACCTCCTGGTCGCCCGCGATCGCCAGGACCAAGGCCGCGAAGGCCGGGTCCTTCAGGGCCTCGGCATCGAGGAATCCGCCGAGGGCCTGCGCCAGGGCCGCGCCGCCGGGGCCGGCTTCCGCGGCGAGCGGGGCGCCGCCGCGCGCCCGCGTCGTGAGGATGTCGAGGGCGAGGTTCTGGGCCGCCTGCCAGCGGTTGAACGGGTCGCTGTCATGGGCGAGCAGGGTGAGGCACTGCGCCGTGTCGAGGGAATGGGCCACCTTCACGGGCGCGGAGAAGCCCCGGAACAGCGACGGCACCGGCTCGGATGCGACCTCCGTGAAGACGAGGCGGTCGCTCTCCTCCTGAAGCACGAAGACGCCGTCCCGCACGCGCTCGGAACGGGCCGCGAGGGCGCCGCCCTCCCGCGCCACCAGGCCGAGGGAGATCGGGATGACGAGGGGCTGGGGGGCGCCGCCGCCGCTTGCCTCGGTGGCGATGGCCGGCAGGCTCTGGTGGAAATCGAGGGTGTAGGTGCACTGATGGGGATCGTAGCGGCCGGCCACCGAGACGGTCGGCGTGCCGGCCTGCGCGTACCAGCGCGCGAAGGCCGCAAGATCGCGGCCGCTCGCCTCCGCGAAGGCTGCGAGGAAATCCTCCACCGTCGCCGCGGTGCCGTCGCAGCGCGAGAAATAGAGGTCCATGCCCGCCCGGAAGCGCTCAGGGCCGAGGAGCGTGCGCAGCATCCGGACGATCTCGGCGCCCTTCTCGTAGACCGTCGCGGTGTAGAAGTTGTTGATCTCCCGGTAGGCCTGCGGGCGGACCGGATGGGCGAGCGGTCCCGCATCCTCCGGAAACTGGCGGGCGCGAAGGGTGCGCACCTCGGCGATGCGGTGCACCGGGCGCGAGCGCTCATCGGAGGAGAATTCCTGGTCGCGGAAGACCGTGAGGCCCTCCTTCAGGCACAGCTGGAACCAGTCTCGGCAGGTGACGCGGTTGCCCGACCAGTTATGGAAGTATTCGTGGGCGATGATCGCCTCGATATTGGCGTAATCCGTGTCTGTGGCGGTGTCGGGGCTGGCCAGAACGTATTTGTCGTTGAAGATGTTGAGGCCCTTGTTCTCCATCGCGCCCATGTTGAAGTCGGAGACGGCGACGACGTTGAAGACGTCGAGGTCGTAGGGCCGGCCGAAGACGCGCTCGTCCCAGGCCATGGCGCGGGCCACCGCGTCGAGGGCGTAGGGTGCGCGGTGCTCCTTCCCGGGCTCGACATGGACGGCGATCTCGACCTCCCGGCCCTCCATGGTGGTGAAGCGGGAGGAGATCCGCCCGAGCCGCCCGCCGACGAGGGCGAACAGATAGGCGGGCTTCGGGTAGGGGTCGTGCCAGACCGCGTAGTGGCGCCCCGGCCCGGCCTCGCCCGCCTCGACCGGGTTGCCGTTGCCGAGCAGCACCGGCGCCTCCTCGCGGTCGGCCTCGATGCGGGTCGTGTAGACCGCGAGCACGTCCGGCCGGTCGAGGAAGTAGGTGATGCGCCGGAAGCCGTCCGCCTCGCATTGCGTGCAGTAGACGCCGTTCGAGCGATAGAGCCCCATCAGCTTGGTGTTGGCGCTCGGGTTCACCTGCGTCTCGAGGGAGAGCACGAAGGGGCGCTGGGGGGGCTGGTGCAGGGTGAGGCCGCGGGGCGTCGCCTCGAGGGCGCCCGGCGCGGTCGGCTGGCCGTCGAGGGCGACCGCCAGCAGGGTGAGGTCGTCGCCGTCGAGGACGAGGGGCGCGCCGGCCTCGCCGAGCGGGTTCGGCCGCAGGGCCAGGGTGGCGGTGATGCGGGTCTCGGTCGGGTGCAGCCGCACATCGAGATCGACCCGGTCGATCAGGTAGTCGCTCGGCCGGTAGTCGGCGAGGCGGACGATCGGCGGGGTCTCGGTGCGCATGGGGCAGGCGGGCTCCTCGGGGGGCGGCGGGCTCGACGCCAGTTGTAGCCGGCGCGCGACCGGGCGCAACGCGCTCCGCCGCCCTGACCGCGTTGACCTGGCCGGGAGCCCGAACCAGATATGGCCCCGTCATCCAGGAGCCCCCGCCGATGGAATATCTGCACACGATGGTTCGGGTCGCCGATCTCGACCGCGCCCTCGACTTCTACTGTGGCAAGTTCGGCCTGCAGGAGGTGCGCCGGGTCGAGAACGAGAAGGGCCGCTACACCCTGGTGTTCCTGGCCGCTCCGGGCGACGTCGCTCGCGCCAGGGACACCAAGTCGCCGCTCCTCGAGCTGACCTACAACTGGGATCCGGAGGAATATACCGGCGGCCGCAATTTCGGGCATCTTGCCTATCAGGTCGACGACATCTACGACACCTGCGCCAAGCTGCAGGCAGCCGGCGTGACCATCAACCGCCCGCCGCGGGACGGTCACATGGCCTTCATCCGCTCGCCGGATGGGATCTCGATCGAGATCCTGCAGAAGGGCGGATCGAAGCCGCCGCAGGAGCCCTGGGCATCGATGCCGAATACCGGCACGTGGTAGCCGGGCGCCTGAGGCAGGCGCCGCAATGCAATGATCGGGGTCCGGCTCCTGCGGACCGCGCAGGAGTGAGGACGAGAGATGCACGTGCCGCAGGGCGGGATGCCGTGGTGGGCCTGGGGCTGGCCCGCCCTGGCCTGGATGGTTCTCGGCGCCGCGCTTCTGACCGAGCCGCCCGCCCTCCTGCTCGCGGGGGCCGGAATCGTGCTGGTCGCGACGGTGTTCGCGGCGGTCTTCCACGCGGAGGTCGTCGCCCATCGGGTCGGCGAGCCGTTCGGAACCCTCGTGCTGGCGCTCGCGGTCACGGTGATCGAGGTCGCGCTCATCGTCTCGGTGATGATCGGCGGCGGGGCCGCCAAGGCGGGGCTCGCGCGCGACACGGTCTTCGCGGCCGTGATGATCATCTGCAACGGCCTCGTCGGCCTGTGCCTGCTCGCGGGCGGCGTGCGGCACCGCGAGCAGGGCTTCCAGCTCCAGGGGGCGCTCGCCGCCCTCGCGGTGCTGGCGGCCCTCGTCACCCTGACCCTGGTGCTGCCGAACTTCGTGAGCACCGCCGGTCCGGTCTTCACGGTGCCCCAGCTTCTGTTCGCCGGAGGCGCCTCCCTGGTCCTCTACGGGTCGTTCGTCTTCGTGCAGACCATCCGCCACCGCGACTATTTCCTGCCGGAGAGCGGGGCAGGCGACGAGGACGACCATGCCGCGCCGCCGTCCGTCAGGGTCGCCCTCGCGAGCTTCGGGCTGCTCCTGGCCTGCCTCGTGGCGGTGGTGGGGCTCGCCAAGGTGCTCACCCCCACGCTGGAGCGCGGCATCGACGGTCTGGGCATCCCCAAGGCGGTGGCCGGCATCGTCATCGCGGCGCTCGTGCTGATGCCCGAGGGGCTCGCCGCCTTGCGCGCGGCGCGCGCCGACCGGCTGCAGACCAGCATGAATCTCGCGCTCGGCTCGGCACTGGCGACGATCGGCCTGACCATCCCGGCGGTGGCCCTGGTCTCGGTGCTGATCGGGCAGCCGCTCGCCCTCGGGCTCGGTCCGAAGGATCAGGTGCTGCTTGCCCTCACCCTGCTCGTCGCCGTGATCACGCTGGGCACGGGGCGCACGACCGTCCTGCAGGGCATCGTGCACCTCGTGATCTTCGCCTCGTTCCTGTTCTTCGCCCTCATGCCGTGACGGGAGGCCGGCGCGGAACTCTGCTCCGCGCCGCGCGGGCGCGATGATCCAGTCTCCGAACGATCGTCTGGAAACCGGATCAGGCCTCCGCGGCCGGCGTGATGCCGAGCTCGGCGAGCTTGGCGTGGATCGCCGCGACGGAGCGCTTGAGCTTCAGGCTCATCACCGAGGGCGGCACGCCCTCGCGGGCCATGGTCCTGAGCTGCTGCACGGTCTCCAGCGTCCAGCCGGCCTCGACGGTCTCGCTCATGGGTTGCCTCCGTGGTGGTGGCCGCGGCTCGCGGCGGCCTTGACGGCCAGTTAGGGGCCGGGTGGCGGGGCGGCAACCCGCAAGCCCCACGGCCCCGCAGCCCGCGGATCCTCTGCGGGCCGGGACCGGCGCTGCCCGGTGCTGCGGCGATCCGGCTTGACGTTGCCGCCGCCGCATCGCACATCGCGCGCATCAGCCGGCCGGGCGGCCGCTCCGCCTTCGGGTGGGGAGGAAAGTCCGGGCTCCATGGAGAGACGGTGCCGGATAACCTCCGGCGGGGGTGACCCCAGGGACAGTGCCACAGAGAGGAGACCGCCGCGCGCACCTCCGGGTGCCTTAGCGGTAAGGGTGAAAGGGTGCGGTAAGAGCGCACCGCGGACGCGGCAACGCGGACGGCACGGCAAACCCCACCGGGAGCAAAACCGAATAGGGGCGACAGGCGCCGGCCTTCGGGCCGGCGCGAGGCGTTCTCCAGCCCCGTCGCCCGGGTTGGTTGCTTGAGGCGGCCGGCGACGGCCGTCCCAGAGGAATGGCCGCCACGTCCGGGGAGCCTTCGGGTTCCGCCGGGCCCTACAGAACCCGGCTTACAGGCCGGCTGATACTTCTTAAAGCGGCTTCGCTCAGGGTGCGGGGATCGCCCGCGTCGACGAATATGCTGGCCGTTGGCCAAGTCCGCTGTCGCCTATAGGCTTGCCTTCTATCGGAATGCGATCATGTGGCGGCCAGCGTGCCGACCACGGACAGAAGCCAAGAGTCCTGTGAGTGCCAATTCGAGCTGTCCTGGATTGATTGAGCCTAAAGATGAAACGTGTCTTTCTCGGATTATCTCTAATCTTTATCGGATTATTGGCGAGTGTGGTTGTATATTTACTTACATGGAGATTTGCTCACGAAGAGGTTCCATTCCAGGCTGGAGTTAAAGGCGCTAAGGCTGAGGTTTACTTCAGCGTGCTTAGGACGGCACGCCATTCTTTTTATCTAAATCCCTACTTTAAGTCCGGTGACCCACAGGATCCTGAAAGGACTAAAGATCGTGAGCGTGTAAGCAAGCTAGCCGGAAGTGGTGCTCACGATTCTAAGACCAAGCGTCCGATCAACGATGGTCTGCCAATCCCTGTGCGTCTGACAATAATTCGGCTCAGCCATGATTTGCCAGAAACAATACATGACAAAGTCTACATCGAGCATGAACTGGAAGGGTGGGCTTTGAATCACTATTTAAAATTGATAGTTCACTACAAGCTCGATGCGGGCCAGTATCAAGCTCGTATTGAAGCACTTGATGATATACCATTGCTGCAAACCGTTCCTATCCGGTTTGATGTGCATGTCGCTCACGACCGCTTATGAATGCGCATGTTTGAGGGGCAGTGCTCGTACGGATTGAAGTCCCGTCCTCGGCGCAAGCGCTGAAGGCTAACCGCTGCCTTTTTGGTGTCGCAACGCTTGATGCAGAAGGCCGGTTACAGAAAGCCTTCGTTAACGTTGCTGACGTCTGATCGCAGGCAGCCGACATGGCCTCCCCGCGAGGGCCGCGTTGACGCTTCCGGAGGCCCATGATAGCCCACTCCAACTCATTGATGGCGCACCGCAAACCGGCGCCGGGACCCTGCCTCGGCGGACCTCGGCCCGGCGCGCCCTATGTTGGGGCGCAAGGAGGCACGCGGCTGCGCCGGACGCAGCCGCCGGGCGCGCGGCTCTCAACGATTGCGGAGCATCATGGACCGTCACGCGTGCGATCGCGCCGCTGCCGCGAGGCGGCGCCGCTGCCGTCCGGAAACCGGCGGGGAAGCGCGATGAGCGGGATGCCGCCCCACATCCCGGTGCTTCTCAAGGAGGTGCGCAGCGCGCTGCGCCTCGGCGAGGGGCCGGGCATCGTCGTCGACGGCACCTTCGGGGCCGGCGGCTATACCCGCGCCATCCTGGAGGCCGATCCGGGCCAGCGCGTGATCGCTATCGACCGCGACCCGACCGCCATCGCCACTGGGCGCGGCCTCGCGGCGGCCATGGCGGGCCGTCTCATGCTGGTCCAGGGCCGGTTCGGCGAGCTCGACCGGCTCGTGCGGGCGCAGGGGATCGAGACCGTCGACGGGGTCGTCCTCGACATCGGCGTGTCCTCGATGCAGCTCGACCAGGCGCAGCGCGGCTTCTCGTTCCGCCAGGACGGACCCCTCGACATGCGCATGGAGAGCGGGGGGACGAGCGCCGCCGACCTCGTCAACGAGGCGTCGGAGGCCGAGCTTGCCGACATCATCTACCATTACGGCGAGGAGCGCCGCGCGCGCGCCGTGGCCCGGGCGATCCTGGAGGCGCGTCGCCGCGGCCGCATCGCCACGACGGCTACGCTCGCCGAGATCGTGGCGAGCGTGGTCAGGCCCGAGCCCGGCAGCGGCATCCATCCGGCGACCCGGACCTTCCAGGCCCTGCGCATCGCGGTCAACGACGAACTCGGCGAGCTGCAGCGGGCCCTGCACGCGGCGGAGCGCATCCTGCGCCCCGGCGGCCGGCTCGCGGTCGTGACCTTCCATTCGCTGGAGGATCGGATCGTCAAGCAGTTCTTCTCGGCCCGCAGCGGCCGCGCGGTCTCGGCCTCCCGCCACCTGCCGATGGCCGAGAAGCCGGCCCCGAGGAGCTTCACGCTCGTCACCAAGGGGCCGATCGGCCCGAGCGAGGCGGAGGCCACCGCCAATCCGCGGGCGCGCTCGGCCAAGCTCCGGGCGGGCGAGCGCACCGACGCGCCGATCCCTGAGCCCCTGACCGCCCTTGCGGCGCTCGCCGCGCTGCCGTCCCGCGAGCGCGGGGGAGGCCGCCGGTGATCCGCCTCCTCCACCTCGTGGCCATCGCGGGCCTGATCGCCTCGGCCGTCTACGCCTACTCGATCAAGTACGACACGCTCTACCAGGCTGAGCAGGTCGCCAAGCTCAAGAGCCGCCTGCGCCGGGAGCGGGAGGCGACCGCGGTGCTGCGCGCCGAGTGGCAGCTCCTCACCCGGCCCGACCGCCTCCAGGCGGCCGTGGACAAGTACCTGCAGCTCGAACCGATCGGGACCCAGCATCTCGGGCGTCTTGCCGACCTGCCGGCGCGGCCCGACCGCGGCGACGAGATCGCCCGCAAGCTCGAATCCCTCGGGCTCACCGCCACGGCGACGCCCGCGCCCAAGGAGCGTCCCGCCGCGACCACGGGCCGGAGCGGCGAGGAGCCGCGTACCACCGGCTCGACCTCCGGTTCCCGCTCCCCCCGCACGTCCACCCGCACCCCGACGGCGACGAGGTAGGCTCTTCCCGTGTCCGACGCATATCCCGAGCACGTCCAGCCAGAGGCCGAGGCCCCGGCGCGGCAAGCCCTGATCGTGACGATCCTGCGCGCGATGTTCCGCTTCGCCGTCGAGCGCAGCGCGGCGCGCGTGAACCTCGTCGGTCTCGTCTTCGCGGCGGTCTTCGCCGTGATCGCCGGCCGGCTGGTCCTGACGGCGGCTTTGCCCGAGGAGCCGAGCAGCTCGGCCCAGCGGGTCGCGGCGGCGGCCGCGACGGCGATCCGCCCCGACATCATCGATCGCAACGGCGAGATCCTGGCGACCGACATCCGCACGGTCTCGCTCTTCGCCGAGCCGCGCAACATCTACGACAAGGACGAGGCGGTCGAGCTGCTCACCGCGGTCCTGCCCCAGCTCAACGCCCGCGAGCTGCGCGAGAAGCTCAGCACCAAGAAGGGCTTCGTCTGGGTCAAGCGCGAGCTCACGCCCAAGCAGCAGGCCGAGATCCACCGGCTCGGCATCCCGGGGATCGGCTTCCTGCCCGACCACAAGCGCGTCTACCCGAACGGCGTCGCGGCGGCCCACGTGCTCGGCTTCGCCAACCTCGACAATGTCGGCATCGCCGGCATGGAGAAGTACATCGACAAGACCGGGCTCAAGGATCTCAACAACTTAGGATTCATCGAGAAGTCCGCCGACCTCGCGCCGGTCCAGCTCTCGATCGACCTGCGCGCCCAGCACGCGGTGCGCGACGAGCTGGCCTGGGGCATGGGGCATTACCGCGCCAAGGCCGCAGCCGCGATGATCCTCGACGTGAATACCGGCGAGGTGATCGCGCTCGCCTCCCTGCCCGACTTCGACCCGAACGAGCCCGCCGACGCGCTCAATCCCGACCGCATCAACCGCATGAATGTCGGCGTCTACGAGATGGGCTCGACCTTCAAGGCGATGACGCTGGCCATGGCCCTCGAATCGGGCAAGTTCACCGTCAACTCGACCTTCGACACCCGCGGCGGCGTGCTGCATTGGGGCCGGCAGAAGATCCACGAATACCACGGCACCAACCGGGTCATCACCTTGCCGGAGGTGTTCACCCACTCCTCCAACATCGGCTCGGCCAAGATGGCGCTCGGGGTGGGCGTGCCCGGCCACAAGGCCTTCCTGAGGAAGATGGGTCTGCTCGACCGGATGCGGACGGAGCTGCCGGAGAGTGCCGAGCCGATCATCCCGCCGCGCTGGACCGAGATCAACACGATCACCATCGCGTTCGGGCACGGGCTCGCGGTGGCGCCGATCCAGGCCGCCGCCGCCGTGGGGGCCATCACCAATGGCGGCTTCCTCATCACGCCGACCTTCCTGAAGCGCGACGAGGCCGCCGCCCGCGAGAAGGCGACCCAGGTCTTGACGCCGCAGACCAGCGAGGCGATGCGGTTCATCATGCGCCTCAACGCCACCGAGGGCTCGGCCAAGAAGGCCGCGATCCCGTACTACTTCGTCGGCGGCAAGACCGGCACCGCCGAGAAGGTGATCGGCGGCCGCTACGTGAAGAACCGGCTGTTCACGACCTTCATGGCCGCCGCCCCGATGGACAAGCCCAAATACCTGTTCGTGACGATCATGGACGAGCCGCAGGCGGTGGCCTCGGAATCCGGCGGCTATGCGACCGCGGCCTGGAACTCGGGCGTGGTCACCGGCCGGATCATCGCCCGGGTGGCGCCGATCCTCGGCCTTCCCCCGCAATTCGAGCCGCCGGCGAAGCCCTTCCCGCTGATGGTCAAGCTCGGCGCCTACCACGCCAACGAGGTCGGCGGGCGATGAGCATGGCGACCACCCTCGGCGCGCTGTTTCCCGAGGCCGCCGGGCCTGAGGCCGGGATCCCCGTCACGGGCCTCACCGCCGACAGCCGGCGGGTGCGGCCCGGCTTCGTCTTCGTCGCGGTGCCCGGCACGACGATGGATGGGCGCAGCTTCGCGACGGCGGCCGCCGCCGCCGGAGCCGTCGCGATGGTGACCGAGGGGCCGCGCCCGGAGGCGCTGCCGGCGGAAGTCGCCTATCTGGCGGTGCCGGATGCCCGCCGCGCCCTGGCGCTCGCCGCCGCGCGGCTCTTCGCGCGCCAGCCGGAGACGATCGTCGCGGTCACGGGCACCAGCGGCAAGAGCTCGGTCGCGGATTTCGTCCGCCAGGTCCTGGCGCGGCTCGGCCGGCGCTCGGCGAGCCTCGGCACCCTCGGCGTCGTCACCGGGGAGGGCGCCGCCTACGGCTCGCTCACCACGCCCGATCCGGTCACCCTGCACGAGACCCTCGACCGGCTCGCGGGCGACGGCATCACCGATCTCGCCATGGAGGCCTCCTCGCACGGGATCGAGCAGCGGCGCCTCGATGGCGTGCGCCTGACGGCGGCCGCCTTCACCAATCTCGGCCACGACCATCTCGACTACCACCACACGCCCGAAGCGTATCTGACGGCCAAGCTGCGCCTGTTCGAGACCCTGCTGCCGGACGCCGCCACGGCCATCGTCAACGCGGACGGGCCGATGGCGGACCGCGTTGCCGCCTCCGTGCGTGCCCGCGGGCTTCCCCTCGTCACCACCGGCCTGAGCGGCGAGACCCTGCGGTTGTCCGCCGTCGAGACCCGCGGCTTTGCGCAAGCGCTCACCATCAAGGCGGAGGGGAGGGCCTACCAGGTCGATCTTCCCCTCGTGGGCGGCTTCCAGGTCGAGAACGCGCTGGTGGCGGCCGGCCTCGTGCTGGCGACGCCGGCCGGGCGCGGGCGCCTGCCGGAGGTCGTCGCCGCGCTCGGCCATCTCGCGGGCGTTCCGGGCCGGCTGGAGCGGGTCGCGACCCATAACGGCGCGCTCTGCGTGGTCGATTATGCGCATAAACCCGAGGCGCTGGCCGGCGTCCTCCAGGCGCTTCGGCCCTTCACGACCGGGCGCCTCGTCTGCGTGATGGGCTGCGGCGGCGACCGCGACCGCGCCAAGCGCCCGATGATGGGCCGCATCGCCGTCGCGGGCGCCGACCGGGTCATCGTCACGGACGACAACCCCCGCAGCGAGGATCCGGCGGCGATCCGGGCGGAGATCCTGGCCGCGGCGCCGGGCGCGGAGGAGATCGGCGATCGGGCCGAGGCGATCCGCACGGCCGTGCGGGGGCTCGGCCCCGGCGACGTGCTGGTCGTCGCCGGAAAAGGTCATGAAACGGGCCAGATCATCGGCAACCGCACGCTGCCGTTCTCGGACCGCGACGCGGTGCTGAGCGCGATCGAGGAGACGCGTGCATGACCGAGCCCCTCTGGACCCTCGATGCCGTCCTGGCCGCCACCGGCGGCACTCTGGCCGCCGCAGGCGACGATGCTGCGGGACGCGACGGCGCGGCGCAGCCCGTTGCCGGGCTGTCCATCGACACCCGCACCCTGAAGGTCGGCGATCTCTTCTTCGCCATCCGCGGGGAGACTCGCGACGGCCACGATTTCGTGCGCGATGCGCTCGCCCGCGGGGCGGGGGCGGCGGTGGTGTCGCAGGCCCGCGCCGCCGAGCTTGCCGGATCCGGGCCGCTCGTCGTGGTGCCGGAGGCGGGGGACGATCCGGTCCTAGCGGCCATGCGGGCGCTCGCGGCCGCGGCGCGGGCGCGCAGCGCCGCCCGGGTCCTCGCGGTGACGGGCTCGGTCGGCAAGACCGGCACCAAGGAGGCCCTGCGCCACGTCCTCGCCGCGCAAGGGACCACCCACGCCTCGGTCGCCTCCTACAACAACCATTGGGGCGTGCCGCTCACCCTCGGCCGGATGCCGGCGGGGAGCGCCTTCGGGGTGTTCGAGATCGGCATGAACCATGCGGGCGAGATCGCCCCGCTCGCCCGGCTGGTGCGCCCCGAGATCGCCATCGTGACCACGGTCGAGCCGGTCCATATCGAGCATTTCCGCTCGCTCTCCGGGATCGCCGACGCCAAGGGCGAGATCTTCTGCGGCCTGGAGCCGGGCGGGATCGCGATCCTCAACCGCGACAACCCGCATTTCGAGCGCCTCTCCGCGCATGCCCTCGCCTCGCGGGCCGGGCGCATCGTGAGTTTCGGCGAGCACCCGCAGGCGGATGTGCGGGCCGAGCGCATCGTCATGCGCCCCGACCTCTCGATCGTCGATGCGAGCGTGCTTGGGGTTCCGGTCACCTACCAGCTCGGCACGCCGGGGCGCCACACGGCGCTGAACTCCCTCGCCGTGATGGCGGCGGTGCATGCGCTCGGGGCCGACCTTGCGCTCGCGGCGCTCTCGCTGGCGCAGCTGCACCCGCCGGTGGGCCGGGGCGAGCGCACTTTGCTGCGGCTGCGCGAGGGCGAGGCGCTGCTCGTCGACGAGAGCTACAACGCCAATCCGGCCTCCGTGCGCGCGGCCCTTGCGACCCTCGCCGGGATCGAGATCCGGGGCCAAGGCCGGCGCATTGCGGTGCTCGGCGACATGCTGGAGCTCGGCAGCGAGGCGCCCCGCCTGCATCGGGAGCTGGCGGCTAGCGTCGAGCAGCACGGCATCGACCTCGTCTTCGCGGCCGGGCCGATGATGGCCGAATTGTTCGAGTCGTTGCCGGCCGGCACGCGCGGCGTCGCCGCCCCGACCTCCGCCGAACTCCTCGATGCGGTGCTGTCCGAGATCCGCCCCGGCGACGCGGTGATGATCAAGGGCTCGAACAGCATTCGCATGGGCCGGATTGTCGAGGCCCTCAAAGCCCGCTACGGGGGCGCCGCAGACAGCCTCGCGGCCGGTCGACCGAACTGACCCCTCGGGCGTTCCCGCGGCGGCACCCTTCACAGACGGCGCCGTCATCCCCGCCGGCGCTCACCTCACCATCGGGATGAGCCCGTGCTGTACCTCCTGTCCGAACTGAGCGGCGTCTTCTCGCCGTTCAACGTCTTCCGCTACATCACCTTCCGGACGGGCGGCGCCCTGTTCACCGCGGGCCTGTTCGTGTTCTGGTTCGGGCCGTGGATCATCTCGCTCCTGCGCCTGCGCCAGGGCAAGGGCCAGCCGATCCGCGAGGACGGGCCGCAGACCCACCTGCTGACCAAGCGCGGCACGCCGACCATGGGCGGGCTGATGATCCTGGCCGGGCTCCTCGTCGCTGTCCTGCTCTGGGCGAACCCGCGCAACAGCTATGTCTGGATCACCGTCGTGGTGACCCTCGGCTTCGGCGCCATCGGCTTCTACGACGACTACCTCAAGGTGACGAAGCAGAGCCACAAGGGGTTCTCCGGCAAGTTCCGGCTCGGGCTCGAGGCGCTGATCGCGGTGGCGGCCTGCGTGGCGGTGGCGGAATACTCGGCGCCGGGCCTCGCCTACCGGCTCGCCTTCCCGGTCTTCAAGGATGCGATCGTCAATCTCGGCCTGTTCTGGATCCTGTTCGCGAGCTTCGTCATCGTCGGCGCCGGTAACGCGGTGAACATCACGGACGGGCTCGACGGGCTTGCCATCGTGCCGGTGATGATCGCGGCGGCGACCTTCGGGATCATTGCCTACCTGGTCGGCAACGTCATCTACGCGTCCTACCTGCAGGTGAACTACGTGCCGGGCACCGGCGAACTCGCCGTGGTCTGCGGGGCCCTGATCGGGGCGGGGCTCGGCTTCCTGTGGTTCAACGCGCCGCCGGCCCAGATCTTCATGGGGGACACCGGCTCCCTGGCGCTCGGCGGCCTTCTCGGCACCGTTGCGGTGGCAACGAAACACGAGATCGTGCTCGCGGTCGTGGGCGGCCTGTTCGTGCTGGAGATCGCCTCGGTGATCATCCAGGTCGCCTCCTTCAAGCTCACGGGCAAGCGCGTCTTCCGGATGGCGCCGATCCACCACCATTTCGAGCAGAAGGGCTGGAAGGAGCCGCAGGTGGTGATCCGGTTCTGGATCATCGCCGTGGTGCTGGCGCTGCTCGGCCTCGCGACGCTGAAGCTGCGGTAGAACTCCCCTCTCCCACTCGGGAGAGGGGATCCCGCGGTGCTCCGCTACAGGATGAACCGGCTCAGATCCGCGTTCTGCGCGAGGCTCTCCACCCGCTCCCGCACATAGGCAGCATCGATCGTCACGATCTCCCCCGAGCGGTCGGGCGCCGCGAACGAGATCTCGTCGAGCACCCGCTCGAGCACCGTCTGGAGGCGGCGGGCGCCGATATTCTCGACGGAGGAATTCACGTCGACGGCGACGCGGGCCAGCGCATCGACGGCATCGTCCGTGAACGTCACCGTCACGCCCTCGGTCGCCATCAGCGCCACGGCCTGCTTGAGCAGGCTCGCCTCGGTCTCGGTGAGGATGCGGCGGAAATCGTCCACCGTGAGGGGGGCGAGCTCGACCCGGATCGGCAGCCGGCCCTGCAACTCGGGCAGCAGGTCGGAGGGCTTCGAGACGTGGAAGGCCCCGCTCGCGATGAACAGGATGTGGTCGGTCTTCACCGGCCCGTACTTGGTGGCGACCGTGGTGCCCTCGATGAGGGGCAGGAGGTCGCGCTGCACACCCTCGCGCGAGACGTCGGCGCCGCCGCGGCCCTCCCGGGCGCAGATCTTGTCGACCTCGTCGAGGAAGACGATGCCGTTGTCCTCGACCTCGCGGATCGCCTCCTGGATGATGGTGTCCTGATCGAGGAGCTTGTCGGATTCCTCCGTCATCAGCGGCGCGTGCGCGTCCCGCACGGTGATGCGGCGCGGCCGGCCCCGCTGCCCGCCCAGCGCCTTGCCGAGCATGTCGCCGAGGTTGATGGCACCCATGGCGGCGCCGGGCATGCCGGGGATCTCGAACATCGGCAGGCCGGCGGTGGCCGACCCGGCGAGTTCGAGCTCGACCTCCTTGTCGTCGAGTTCGCCCGCGCGCAGGCGGCGGCGGAAGCTGTCGCGGGTCGCCTGGCTCGCGGTCGGGCCGACGAGGGCGTCGAGGATGCGGGCCTCGGCCGCCGCCTCCGCCTTGGCCTGCACGGAGCGGCGCTTCTCGTCGCGCTTGAGGCCGATCCCCACCTCTACGAGGTCGCGCACGATCTGCTCCACGTCGCGGCCGACATAGCCGACCTCGGTGAACTTCGTCGCCTCGACCTTGAGGAACGGCGCATTGGCGAGCCGGGCGAGGCGGCGCGAGATCTCGGTCTTGCCGCAGCCCGTCGGCCCGATCATCAGGATGTTCTTGGGCGCCACCTCCTCGCGCAGCGGACCCTGAAGCTGCTGGCGGCGCCAACGGTTGCGCAGGGCGATCGCGACCGCGCGCTTGGCGTCGGCCTGTCCCACGATGTAGCGGTCGAGTTCGGAGACGATTTCGCGGGGAGAAAAGGTCGTCATCGGGAATCCGGGGATGCGGCCCGCGGGCCGCCGGTCGCTGGGTGATAGGCCGTCGGGCGGCTTTTAGGCCGCCTCCAGGCTCTCGATCACGAGGTTGCCGTTGGTGTAGACGCAGATCTCGGCCGCGATCGCGAGCGAGCGGCGCACGATCGACTCCGCATCGAGATCCTGGTCCTCGAGGGCGCGGGCGGCGGCGAGCGCGTAGTTGCCCCCCGACCCGATCGCCATGATGCCGCCCTCCGGCTCCAGCACGTCGCCGGAGCCCGAGAGCATGAGGCTCACCTCGCGGTCGGCCACCAGCATCATGGCTTCGAGCCGCCGCAGGTAGCGGTCGGTGCGCCAGTCCTTGGTGAGCTCGACGCAGGCGCGGGTGAGCTGGCCCGGATACTGCTCCAGCTTGGCCTCCAGCCGCTCGAACAGCGTGAAGGCGTCGGCGGTGGCGCCCGCGAAGCCCCCGATCACCGCTCCCTTGGCGAGCCGCCGGACCTTGCGGGCATTGCCCTTGACGATGGTCTGGCCGAGGCTGACCTGGCCGTCGCCGCCGATGACGACGCGCCCGCCCTTGCGCACCATCAGGATCGTCGTCGCATGCATGCGGGGAGCTGCTCCCGCCTCGTCGTTCGCCAAGGATCTCTCCCATGGGGCTGGCTGTACGGCGTAGGTGGGGGTTGCACCGGCGTTCGTCCACCTCCGGGGCGAGAGTCTATCGGGCGGAGGGTCCGATGGGCGCCGGATCGGGATGGTTCGCCGGCGGCGGCTTCGCTGCGGCGCCTCCGGCGCTCCCCTTCCGCCGGAGAGCCGCCCGCTACACCACCACGGTGATCGCCTGCGCGGCCCGGGTCAGCCCCGTGTAGAGCCAGCGCCGGGCATGGTCCCGGAAGGCGTGGCTCTCGTCGAAGAGCACGACCCGGTCCCATTGCGACCCTTGAGCCTTGTGTACGGTGAGCGCATAGCCGTAGGTGAACTCGTCGCTCTCGCGCTTCAGGATGGCGGGGATCGGCTCCTCGTTGCCCTCGATCACCGCCCGCAGCACTCGGATGTCCTGAGGGCGGCGGCGGAGCGCCGGATCGTCCTCCGGCACCACGTCGAGCCGCACGAGATCCGGGCGGGGCGGGGCGCGCAGGGCCTGCACGGTCCAGGTCGAGCCGTTGAGGAGGCCCTTGGTGCGGTCGTTGCGCAGGCAGACGAGTTTTTCGCCCACCGCCGGCATCGGGTCTGTCAGCCCCATCAGCTCGCGGATGCGGGCGTTGTAGAGCCGGCGGGTGCGGTTGAGGCCGACCAGCACCTGATCGGCGCCGAGCACCGTCTCGGGCGAGAGGCCGCGGCGCGGCACCACCGCGCTCGCGCCGTATCGCCCGACCTCGATCCGCCCACCCTCGCGCACCGCCATGGCGAGGCGCACGATCGGGTCGTCGGCCGCCTGCCGGTGGATCTCCGTCAGCATCACGTCCGGCTCGGCCTCGGTGAAGAAGCCGCCGCCCTTCACGGGCGGCAGCTGCGCGGGATCGCCCAGCACCAGCACCGGCTTGCCGAAGGACAGGAGGTCGTTGCCGAGATCGGCATCCACCATCGAGCACTCGTCGATCACCACGAGGGCCGCCTTCGAGACCGGCCCCGTGCGGTTGAGGGTGAAGGCCGGGCCGCCCTCCTTGTCCTCCCGGGTGCGGTAGATGAGGCTGTGGATGGTGGCGGCGTCGAAGCAGCCGCGCTGGCGCATCACGGAGGCCGCCTTGCCCGTATAGGCGCAGAACAGCACGCCGCCCTCGACGTCCTCGGCGATGCGTCGCGCCAGCGTGGTCTTGCCCGTGCCGGCGAAGCCGAACAGGCGGAAGACCTGCGGCTCCCCCGCCCGCAGCCAGGCGGAGACGGCCCGCAGGGCCGCCTCCTGCTGGGGGCCGAAACGCGGCGTCATCGCGGCGCTCAGCGGGCCTTGCCGACGGTCCGCCGCGCCTGGAATTCCGGCGGCGGCGCCTCCTCCTTGCGCTTGAGGAGGGCGCGGAACTCGTCGCGGCGCTCGTGGATCGAGGCGATGACGAGGCCCATCGGGACCCCGACATCGACCAGCACCGCCTCCGACAACTGCAGCGAGGCCTCGATGGTCTCGGGCACGGCGTCGTCGACCCCGAGGTCGTAGAGCGCCGTGGCGTGGCGCGCATCCCGCGCGCGGGCCACGATCGTCAGGTCGGGCCGCTCGGCGCGCGCGGCCGCCACCACCGCCTCGACGGAACGCGGGGCGTCGAGGGTGACGACGAGGGCCCGCGCGCTCGCGATGCCGCAGCGGCGCAGCAGCTCGGGATTGGCCGAATCGCCGAAATAGACCGGGTTGCCGAGGCGGCGCTGCTCGGAAACCCGCGCCGCATCCATGTCGAGGGCGAGATAGGGCACCTTGTGGCGCGCCAGCATCTCGCCCACGAGGCGCCCGACCCGGCCGTAGCCCGCCACGATGACGCGCCCCTGCTGCTTCTCGGGCGGCGGCTCGGCCGTCACCTCCTGGGCGAGGGCCCTGCGGTCGATGCGGCCCCCGAGCCGCCGGGCGAGCGCGGCCAGCGCGGGAATCATCACCATGGTGACCGTGGTGACGATGAGCGCCGCCTGACCCAGCCCCTCGGGAACGAGGCCCGCCCCGAGCGCGCTGCCGATCAGCACGAAGGCGAACTCGCCCCCCGCGCCGAGGAGCAGCGCGGTCTCGACCGCGACCGCCCGCGAGAGCTTCAGGGCCCGGGCGAGCGCGAGGATCACCGCGCCCTTGAGCAGGATCACCGCAAGGGCGAGCCCCAGGATCGCAGCCGGGGCGTTCACGAGCTGCGCCGGATCGAGGTTCATGCCCACCGACACGAAGAACACGCCGAGGAGCAGGCCCTTGAACGGGTCGATGGTCGCCTCGATGGCGCGCCGGTATTCGGTCTCGGCGAGCAGCAGCCCGGCCACGAAGGCGCCGAGCGTCGTCGACAGCCCGCTCGCCGCCGCGACGAGGGCGGTCGCCACGATCACGAGCAGGCAGGCGGCCATGAACAGCTCGGGGCTGCGGGTGCGCGCCACGAGCTGGAAGAGCGGGCGCAGGCCGAGCCGCCCGGCCCCGACGATGAGCGCCACCGCCACCACCGCCTGCCCGAGCGCGAGGGCGAGCCCGCCGATCGCATTGCCGTCCTTGCGCCCGAGCACCACGATGGCGAACAGAACGGGGGCCACCGCGAGGTCCTGGAACAGCAGCACCGCGAAGCTCACCCGGCCGGCCGGGGTGTTGAGCCGCTTCTGCTCGGCCAGCACCGGCAGCACCACGGCCGTGGAGGAGAGGGCGAGGGCGAGCCCGACCAGGGCCGCGGCCGTCGGGCTGACGCCGAGCCACAGGAGGAGCCCGCCGAGCAGCAGGCTCGAGACCACCACCTGCAGCGAGCCGAGGCCGAAGACGAGCCGGCGCAGGATGCGCAGCCGCTCCCAGGACAGCTCCACGCCGATCATGAACATCAGGAAGATCACGCCGAGTTCGGCGAGGTGCGCGATCTCACTGCGGTTGGCGATGGTGATGTTGGCGAGCCAGGGCACGGAATCCGTCAGCCGTCCGAGCCCCGAGGGTCCGAGCAGGGCCCCGGCCCCGATGAAGCCCAGAACCGGGCTGATCCGCAGCCGATGGAACAGCGGCACCACCACGCCGGCCGTGACCAGGAACAGGATGGCTTCCTTGTAGGAAGCGCCGGAGACCACGGGGTCGGTCATCGGGGCCGGTCGATCTCTCTCGTCGGGGGAGGGGGCTGCGTCATCTTGGGGAGCCGGGGCGCCGGGGCAAGCGGAAAGGGCGGGTGCGGCACCTTTTCGGTCGGTTCGCGACATTCGCGAAACTGTGCGATGGGGAGCGGATGGAGCGAGGAATGGGACGCAGGCTTCGCCGGTGCCGCGAACTCTGGGGCGAAAGCACGCTGGTCGAGGCGCGGCCGGCCCTGCGCATCATCGAGGACGCGATCTATGCGCCGCCCGACGGCGCGGGACGCTGGGGGGTGTTCGCCGGGGGGCAGCGGATCGCCGGCGCGGGCGATGGGACCTCGGCCTCGCTCCCGCCGCCTGAGCCCGCCCCGGAGGCGACCTACCTATTCGTCGGTGCCCTGGCGCCCCATTACGGGCATTTCATCGTCGATACGCTCGCGCGCCTCTGGCCTCTGCTCGTCTGGGAAGGCCCCCGTCCCCGGCTCCTCGCCTTCACGCCGGTGCCCGCCGGCGGGGCGGATTACGCTGCCGCCATCCTGGGGCAGCTCGGGGTTCGGCCGGAGGATGTCTCCTGCTTCTACCAGCCCATGCGACTGCCGCGCCTGCTGGTGCCTGATCCCGCCTTCAAGGAGCAGGCCTTCGTGCACCGGGTTTTTGGTGATCTGTGCCGCGCCGTCGGGCGCTCCTTCTGGGATGGGGAGCGGCTGGAGCGGCCCGTCTACCTGTCGAAGACGCGGCTGTCCTCCGGCATCGCGCGCATCGCCAACGAGGAGGCGATCGTGGAGGAACTCGACCGGCGCGGCGTCGAGATCGTCTCTCCCGAGACGCTGCCCTTCGCCGACCAGGTGCGGCTGTTCTCGACCCACCGGATCGTCATGGGCTCGACCGGCTCGGCCTTCCACACCTCGGCCTTCGCCGCTCCCGGGCGGCGCCTGATCGGCCTCAACTGGATGCCGCGGCTTCACGCCAACTTCGCGCTGATCGACGGGGTCTCCGGCCACGCGGCGAAATACTATTTCCCCGTCGGCACGCGCTACGCCGCGGAGGGCGACACCTTTCATTTCGGCTGGCTCGTGCGGGATCCGAAGCAGGTCGCGGCCGAGCTCCTCGCGCGCGCGGAGGCCTTCGACCGTCTCGACGCTCTCGACGCGGAGGCGGAAGGCCTGCTCGCGACCGCGCTCGATCGCGCCGGGGATCTCGCGGCCGAGCTGCGCGACCGCATCGCCCGGCACCTGCGGACCGCGACGGAGCGGCTGCGGCCGTGACGCCGGGCGAGCGGCGCGCTCTTTCTACTCCAGGATCGCGAGCGCCGCCGTGAGATCCGCGATCAGGTCGTCCGGATGCTCGATGCCGATCGAGACCCGGATCGTCGCATCGGTGACGCCAAGGCGGTCGCGGACCTCCTTGGGCACGCCCGAATGGGTGGTGGAGGCCGGGTGGCAGGCGAGGGATTCGGTGCCCCCGAGGCTCACCGCGAGCTTGAACAGCTGCAGCGCGTTGAGGACGCGGAACGCCTCCGCCTCGCCGCCCGCCACGTCGAACGAAAAGGTCGAGCCGGGGGCGGTGCATTGCGCCGCATAGACCTGCGCGGCGGGCGAGCCCGGCTCCAGATGGGACAGGTGGTGGAGCCGCGTGACCTTCGGGTGTCGCCGGAGCATCGCCGCCACCTGCTCGCCGTTGCGGCTGGCGGCGCTCATGCGCAGCGTCAGGGTTTCGAGGGAGCGTCCGATCATCCAGCAGGAATGCGGGTCGAGCTGCGTGCCGATGGCCGAGCGCAGCAGGCGCACCGGCCGCATCCGCGCGGCCGAGCCGAGGGCCGCGCCGGCGATCAGGTCCGAATGGCCGCCCACGTATTTGGTGAGCGAGTAGACCGAGATGTCGGCACCGTGGCGCAGGGGATGCTGGAAGAGCGGGCCGAGCAGGGTGTTGTCGCAGATCACCACCGGGGCGGCAGCGCCCTGCGCGGTGCCGATCTCGTCGGCGACCCGGCGCACCAGCGCGAGATCGACGAGCGTGTTGAGGGGGTTCGAGGGCGTCTCGACCATCACCACGCTGACCCGGCCCGCCTCCCGGGCGGACGCGGCGGCGGCGCGCACCGAGGCCGGATCGGTGCCGTTGGCGAAGCCCACCGCCCCGATGCCGAAGCCCGACAGCGTCTTGGCGATCAGCGTTTCGGTGCCGCCGTAGAGGGGCTGGGAATGCAGCACCACGTCGCCCGGCCGCGCGAAGGCCAGGATCGTCGTGGCGATGGCCGACATGCCCGACGAGAACAGGAGCGCGCTCTCCGCCTCCTCGAACACCGCGAGGCGGTCCTCCACGATCTCGCTGTTCGGGTGGTTGAAGCGCGAATAGACGAGCCCGGCGGCCTCGCCCTTCGGCGGCTCGCGGCGGCCCGAGACGTAGTCGAAGAAGGCCTTGCCGTGCTCGGCCGAGGTGAAGGCGAAGGTCGAGGTCAGGAAGACCGGTGGCTTCACCGCACCCTCCGACAGGGCGGGATCGTAGCCGTAGCCGACCATCAGGGTCTCGGGATGCAGGCGGCGATTGCCGAGGCGGTCCTTGTGGTAGCGGTCGTCCGACATGCGGGCCCTCGCTGAAGTGGATCATGGCTCGGCGCCGCCGGGCGCCGGGGCCGGAAGCGGTGATCATAGGGCAGGTCGGCCACGACGGCGCCGCCTCCATCGAATCCCGTGTAGAACCGCACGAGTGGCGCGAGGGATTGCAACCGGAGGGATCGTCCAGGGCGCATTTTCGGCGCAAAACGGCCGCATAGCATGGGTTGAGTACCTGTGCGGTCGCGTAGCACGGGGTGAAATCCGGTTCCGCGGCCGCCGGTGCGCCCGTGCGAGGAGCGTCGATGCTGCTGAGAAAGCCCCCGGACCGGATCGTCGCCCGCGAGCAACGCGCCTGGAGCGACGAGACCGCCGCCTGGAAGCAGAGACGCGCCGTCGAGAAGGGCTACCGCATCCGCTGGGGCTACGTGGCCATCGCCTATCTGGTCGAGGCGCTGGTGATCTGCACCTCGCTCGCGGGCGCGTGGTTCTTCGCCGAGACCTACGCGGACCGCAACGACCAGAGCTTCTGGTTCATGCTGCTGGCGCCGGTCGTCTACGCGGCGATCGAGCTCTGCCGCGTGCCGCTCGGCATCCTCATCCGGGTGCAGCGCGGCTGGCTGATCAAGAGTCTCGCCGTCGCGGGAATCGTGATGGCGGCGGGCGTGACCACCAAGTCGGTGTCGCAGCTCGGCGAGATGATGTTCCATCCCCGCCTCGCCGAGGCGTCGAAGGCCCGCTCGGTGCTCAAGGAGGCGGAGGCCGACCGCGCCAGCCTCGACACCCGGATCGCCCAGGCCGATGCCCGCGTCGCCCAGTACACCGCCGAATCCCAGGCGCTGGAGAAGCGCACGAGCGAAGCCTCGGCCCAGCTCGCCGGTCTGCCGGGCCAGCGCTGCGAGCGCCTCTCGGGGACGAACAGCCGGGGCAAGCGCTACTCGTATCTGCGCTGCGTCACCGATCCGCGCACCGCGACGATCGCCGGCAGCCTGAAGAGCGTGGGCGACGAGCGGACGGTGGTGGCCCGCAACCTCGCCGAATCCCGCGCGGCGCGTGCCGAGCTCGACCGCGGCGCCGCCGACCGGCGCGTCACCGAGGCCGAGGTGAGATACCGGGACGCGGTGCGGCGCTCGCAGCTCCATTCCTTCACGGCGATGGTCTACGGCGTCGATCCGATCGAGGTCACCGACCAGCAGGTCCACGCCTTCCTGCGCGTCTTCGTGTTCGCGCCGGCCGTCTGCGCGGCCTTCGCCTCGACGCTCCTCGCCCTCTGCGCGGTGCAGGTGCGTCGCACCTACGCGGACGAGGACGATCTCGGCGCCGCGCTCCACCATGAGGGCGTGCCGCTCCTCCTCAACCAGCTCGCGGAGAGCGCTGGGCAGATCGACTCGGCCCAGCGCGCCGTGCGCGAGGCGATCGCCGCGGGCCTCGCGATCCCGCTCGACCAGCGCCGCCCGCATGGATCCCCTCCACCGGCCGGTCCGGCCCGGGATGACGACCGCATCGAGAGGCCGAGACCGTGAGCTATCTCGCCCCCGGCACGCCCGAGAACGTGGCGCTCGCCCAGCACGTCAACGGCCGCCTGCGCGCCGAGGCCCGCATCGTCGCAGCCCGCGCCTTCCTGTTCCGGGCGCTCGGCTTCGGCAGCTTCGCGGCGCTTGCCGGAATCGGCGCCGGGGCGGCCTTCTACGGCTACGCCTCCATGCACGAGGTGCAGGGTGCGGCGGACAAGCTCGCGGCCGCGCTCACCACGGCGCTCAGCGACGTGACCCTGAAGACCAAGGGTGAGGTCACGCTCACCGACAACACGCTGCGCCTCGAGGGCGGCCTGCCGAAGGGGGGAGGACGGCCGGACGTCGCGGCGCTGACCACCAACCAGGGCAAGTCGGAGGCGCCGGCGACCACGGCGATCCGCACGAGCTTCACCGTGTTCAAGACCGTGCCCTATCTCGACGGCTCCATCGTGACGGGCTGGAACTTCAAGGGCGACGAGGCCAAGCCCGAGAAGCAGTATTGCTACGTCACGCGGCCGCAGAGCTTCGGCGACGGGACAACCTCGAATCAGACCACCGTGGCGATCGACGGCCAGGTTCTGCCGCAGCCCACCCGCTCGGAGGTCAACTTCGCGGTGATCGCCCGGAACTGCGTCTGGTTCGATCCATCGAAGCTGTAGGCGACGGCAGCTCCTCAGGAGCCGGCCATCGCACCCGCATCGATGATCGTCTCGCCCGGCCTGCTGTTGCCCGCTCTCCCTGTCCCGGGTCGCATTCCGCTGACGCTGCACTCGTCCGGGAAAGTGGGAGGGGGCGGAAACCCTGTGATCCGGTCTGCGACCGCTTCGTTCGGAGACCGGATCATCAAGCCCGCGCGGCGCGGAGTTCTGCTCCGCGCCCGCTGAGCGGGCCCCCATCCGTATGGCGAAGCCATCGACCGGATGGCGGATGACAGACCCTACCCGCGCTCGGGCGCCTCCGCCAGCAGAGTGGCCACCCGGGCGCCGAGCTCCGTCGAGGGAAACGGCTTCTCCAGCACCGCGTAGGCGTGCGGGATGCGGGCGGCCTCCGCGTGCCCGGTGACGATCAGGAAAGGCAGGGCGGGCCAGCGCTCCCGCACCGCTTCGGCAAGGTCGAGCCCGGTCATGCCCGGCATGGCGAGGTCGGCCACCACGAGGTCGAAGGGCTCGGCGCCGAGCCGCGCGAGCGCCGCCTCGGCGCCGGGCACCTCGATCGCGTCGTACCCGAAGCCGCTCAGGAACGAGGCCGTGACGTGGCGCACCTGCGGGTCGTCGTCGACGACGAGGATCCGGGCCCGGCGGCGGCGCACCGGGACGGCATCCGGCCCGTTGCCCTCGCCGGCATCGAGCGGGTCGCGCGAGCGCGGCAGGTAGAGCTCCACCCGGGTGCCGCGGCCGACCTCGCTGTCGATGCGGATCGTGCCGCCCGATTGCTGGAGCAGGCTGAACACCATCGCGAGGCCGAGCCCCGTGCCCTGTCCCTGCGCCTTGGTGGTGAAGAAGGGCTCGAACACCCGGCTGAGGATCTCCGGCGGGATGCCGGTGCCCGTATCGGCGATCGCGATCACCGCGTAGTCGCCGTCCGGCAGGTCGGGGTCGGGGCTGCCCGTCACGCTGACGTTGCGGGTCGAGATCGTGACGACTCCTCCCTCCGGCATCGCGTCGCGGCCGTTGATGCAGAGGTTGAGGATCGCGAGTTCGAGCTGCTCGGGATCCACCCGCGCCGGCCAGAGGTCGGGGCTGAGGTCGTGATCGACCTGCACGAAGCCGCCGAGGCTGCGCCCGAGAAGGTCGTCCATGCCGCGGATCACGCCGTTGAGGTCGACGACCCGCGCCTGCAGCTCCCGCTGGCGGCTGAAGCTCAGGAGGCGCTTGGTCAGGGCGGCGCCGCGTTGCGCGGCCTGCGCGGCGTTGGTCATCAGCCGCGAGAGCCGCGCGTCGCCCGCCACCTTCGGGAGCGCCAGCTCCAGGCTCCCCATGATGGCGGTGAGCAGGTTGTTGAAGTCGTGCGCGACGCCGCCCGCCAGGGTGCCGAGCGCCTGCATCTTGTCGGCCTGCCGCAGGCGCGCCTCGAGCTGCTTCTGCTCGGTGACGTCGCGCTCGATCGTCGCGAGGTGCAGCAGCGTCCCCGCCGCGTCGCGGATCGGCACGCGCACGATCTGGGCCCAGGAGGGAGCGGCCGCCGTGCCGCCCGTCACGGTGGCCTCGACGGGCTGGCCGCTCTCGATCGCAGCGCGGTCCGCAGCCTCGACGGCCGCGGCCGCGTCCCGGGGCAGGAAGGCGCTCTCGGGCTTGCCGAGACAGGCCTCGACGCTCGCGCCCAGGCGCGCGGCCTTGGCGGCGTTGAGGCGTACGAAGCACCCTTGCGCGTCCTTGAACGCGATCGCATCGCCCGAATGATCGAGGAGGCCGCGCAGGAGCGCGCGCTCCGTGGCGAGATCGCGGGCGAGACGGTGGCGGTCGAAGGCGGCCCGGACGGTCCCCCGCAGGAGCACCGGGTCCCAGGGCTTGGTGACGTAGCCGGTGATGCCGCCGCGGTTGAGCGCCGAGGTCACCGCCGAGAGGTCGGCGTAGCCCGTGAGCAGGATCGCCTGCGCGTCGCTGATCTCGCGGGCGCGGGAGAGCAGCGCGTCGCCGGTCATGCCGGGCATGCGCTGGTCCGACACGATCACCGCCACGTCCGGCTCGGCGGCGAGCATCTCCAGCGCCTCGGCCGGGCGGCCCGCGGTCAGGACCCGGTACTCGTCCTCGAGCAGATCTTCGAGGGCAACGAGAATGTCCGGCTCGTCGTCGACTGCGAGAATCGTGCCTCGCGCGGCACCCCTGTCCATGCCCATCCGATGCTTCGCCTCGCCCGCGATCATGCGGCCCGCCGTGGGATGCTGATCACGAAGCACGCGCCGCCGCCGGGCGCCGTCTCGACCGAGATAGTGCCGCTATGCGCCTGGACCACGCTGTAAGCAATGGCGAGGCCGAGCCCGGTGCCGGACCCGACCGGCTTCGTGGTGAAGAAGGGTTCGAAGATCCGCTCGCGCAGCGCCTCCGGCACACCGGGGCCGGTATCGCTGATGCGGATGACGTCGTTGCCGGCCTCGCTGCGCGTCTCGATGGTGATGCGGCCCTCGCCCGGAATCGCATCCGCCGCATTGCCGATCACGTTCATGACCACCTGGTTGAGGAGGGCCGGGGTGCAGCAGATCTCCGGCTCGCCCTTGAACCGGCGCTCGACGGTGATGCGGGTGCCGAGTTTGTGCTGGATCAGCGCCAGCACGGTCTCGATCGCCTCCGGCACGTTGACGCTGCGCAGCTCGCCCTCGTCGAGGCGGGAGAACTTGCGCAGGTTGACGACGAGGTCCTGGATGCGCGTGAGGCCGAGGCGCATGGAGCCGATCCGGTCGCGGGCCTTGGCGAGGGCGGCCTTCGCCTCGCCGGACAGGTCTCCGGCCTCGTTCGCCACCTCGCCGATCAGGCGCTCCACCGTGCCCTGATGGGCGAGGATGAAGGCGAGCGGATTGTTGATCTCGTGGGCGATGCCGGCCACGAGCTCGCCGAGCGAGGCCATCTTGGCGGCCTGGACGAGCTTGGCCTGGGCGTCCTTGAGCTGGCGGTTGGCGTCGGCGAGGTCGCGGTTGGCCTGTTCGAGGGCGCCCGCGAGGGCGGCTTTCGCCTCCGCGGCCGCGGCCTCGGCCTGGGCGCGCTCGACCGCCAGCTCGTGCTGGCGCATCTCGTCGGCGACGCGGCGGTTGTCCTCCTCCAGGAGCTTGCGGCGCACGAGGGTGCGCACGCGGATCGCCAGAACCTCCCCTTCGGCGCCCTTCGGCACCACGTCGTCGACGCCCGCCGAGAAGGCCTGGACCAGAAGATCCTTGCCCGACGCCGCGGCGCTGCCGATGCCGACGAGGTAGAAGTCGGGGCTGCCGCCGGGATCGCCGCGCAGGGCCGCGATGCGGCGGCACAGGGCGATCGCGTCATAGGCCGAGGAGAGGAGGTCGACCGTCACGCAGTCGAAGGACGCCTCCGGCGCCGCGAGGGCGGCGAGCGCCTGGTCCGGGCCGTCCGCCGCCACGACCGCGTGGCCTTCCTGGCCGAACAGGCCGGCGAGGTAGGCCCGGTAGGTGGCGCTCGCATCCACCACGAGCAGGCGGGCGCGGCGGAAGGCACCGCCATGGGCGGAATCCTGCGGGCCGACCGTGCCGCGCTCGCGCAGCAGCGCGCGGATGCGCAGCACCAGGAGGTCGTGGTCGGCGGATTTGGGCACGTAGGCATCGGCGCCGCTCTCCAGCCCCTGGCGCTCCACGTCGCGCCCCTGCGCCTCGGTCAGCATCAGCACCGGCGTCGCGCGGGTGCGCAGGGACAGGCGCATCTTGCGCGTGAGCTCGTCGCCGTTCATGCCGGGCAGGTGGTAGTCGGCCACCACGAGGTCGGGCAGCCCCGCATTGAGGGCGTCGAGCGCCGCCTCCGCGGTCGCGCAGCGCGTCACCGCAAAACCGCTCGCTTCGAGAAGCAGCCGCAGCTGCAGCGCCTGCGTCTCGGAATCCTCCACGAGGAGGATCCGGGCCGGGGCGGTCCCCTGCACCGTGCCGCTCACCGGAAGACCCCAGGCTGGACGGCCCGCAGGAGGCGTGGGGCGATCATGTCGAGGGGCAGGACCGATCCGGCGGCCTTGAGCCGCACGGCGGCGGCCGGCATGCCGTAGACGACCGCCGAGCTCTCGTGCTCGGCGATGGTGAGCGCGCCGGAAAGCCGCATGTCGAGGAGGCCCGCCGCCCCGTCCTCCCCCATGCCGGTGAGCAGGATGCCGAGGGCCCGCGGGCCCACATGCCGCGCCACCGAGCGGAACAGCGTGGTGGCGGAGGGGCGTTGGCTTCCCACCGGCGCCCCGTCCGACAGGGCGATGAGCCCGCCGGGTCCGAGTTCGAGGTGGCGGTCCCCGGGCGCGACGTAGACATGGCCGGGCAGCGGCCGGGCACCGTCCTCAGCGATCGCGACGGTCGGGGGCACGACCCCGTTCAGCCAGGCCGCGAACCCGTCCATGAACGCGGCGCCCATGTGCTGGACGAGGAGGATCGGCGCCGGGAAGTCGGCCGGCAGGGCGCCGAGCAGCCGCGCGAAGGCGGGCGGCCCCCCCGTCGAGGCCGCGATCGCGACGAGGCTCGGCAGGGCGCCCAATCCCTCCGGCCGGACGGGGAGATCGGGGGGCGCCGGGCGCTCCCGCTCCGCGCCGATCGCCCGGCGGCGGATCACCGGCACCTCGCTCATGATGCGCAGCTGCGTGCAGATCTCGTCCGCCACCGCCGCGTAGGCCCGGTGCCCGGTGCCGACCGGCTTCTCGACCACGCTCAGCGCACCGGCCCGCAAGGCATTCATGGAGATCTTGAGCGAGGAATCCTCGACCGCATCGGCAATGACGACGATGGGCGTCGGCCGCTCGGCCATGATCCGCCGCGTGGTCTCGAGCCCGTCGATGCCGGGCAGCCGGATATCCATGGAGATCACGTCCGGCTGGACGCGGTGGATCTCCCGCAGAGCCTCCTCGCCGGAGGTGACGGCGGCGACGAGCGCGAGGCGCGGGTCGCGGCTGACGATGTGGGCGAGCAGCTGGCGGACGACGAGGGAATCCTCGACCAGCATCACGCGAACGGGTGCGGTCACGGCGCACTTCCGTGCGGTGGGGACGAGACGGGCAGGCGGATCACCCGGTCGTGGCAGCCGCCCCGCTCCTCATGCCGAAGTGCCGCCGCAGGCGGCCTCGGAGCACGCCCGATCGGTGCTCCAAGCAGCGACCCAGCCTTGGGTTTCCGTTCAGAGGTGCTTCGAGGCTCGCTCCGCTCGCGCCTCAGCATGAGGAGCGGGGCGGCTGCCACGCATGTCGGTTTCGATGACACGGGGAGGGGGCGGGCGGGAGCACTCACAGCAGCTGACCGATCGTGTCGAGGAGTTCGCGCTGGTCGAACTTCTGCTTGGTGATGTAGGCATCCGCGCCGAGATCGAGACCGCGACGGATGTCCGCGGGGTCGCCGCGCGAGGTCATCAGGATCACGGGCAGGCGCGTCAAGCCCGGGTCGGCCTTGATCGCCTGCAGGAGCCCGAAGCCGTCGAGCCGCGGCATCTCGACGTCGGCCACCACGAGATCGACCTCCGGGCCGTCGCGCCGCAGCCGGTCGAGCGCGTCCTCACCGTCGACGCAGACGAAGACGCGGTAGCCCTGCGCCTCCAGGATGCTCTTCTCCAGCGTCCGGGTGGTGATGGAATCGTCCACGACCAGGATGGTGGGGCGGCGCTTGCGCGCCCCGGGCGCCGCCGGGGCGGGCGAAGCGGCGAGGCGGCCGGAGATCTCGCCCGCCCGGGCGACGAGGCCGGCGGGGTCGAGGACGAGGGCCGGGGTCTCCTCGCCGAGCAGCACCGTGCCGGAGAACAGCCCGGATTCGGCCCCGATCGGCGGGGCCGGCCCGACGAGGCTCGCCCGCACGTCGACGAGCCGGTCGACGGCGGCGAGGCAGAGGTCGGTTCCGCTGCGCAGGAGCACCGCCCGCACCCATCCCTCCTCGACCGGCAGGGCCGTGGCGCCTCCGAGCAGGCCTGCGAGGGGAACGACCGGCACCACCACGTCCCGGCCATCGACCGGGAGGCGGGCCGAGGGCACCCCGGCGACCGGAGCGATCTCGGCAGCCGGCAGCCGCAGCAGCCGCGCCGCGGCGCTGCCCGGCAGGCCGTAGACCTGCCCCCCCGCCTCGACGAGGAGGAGTGGCCGGCGGGCCGCCGAGAGCGGCACCACGACCACCACATCGGCTCCGGAGGGCTGGGCCCGCCGCAGCCGCGCCCGCCCGCGCAGCCGCGCTGCCGCCTCCGCCACCACCGAGAGCCCGACGCCGCGCCCCGAGAGCCGGTCGACCTTGTCGGCGGTGGAGAAGCCCGGCACGAAGACGAGGCCGAGGGCCTCCCGCGTGGTCGGCCTGGCGTCCGGGGCGATCAGCCCCTGCCGGCGCGCCGTCTCGACGATGCGGGCGATGTCGGGGCCGCGCCCGTCGTCGCGCACGTTCAGCACGAGGTCGCCGCCCCGGACCGCGAGGGTCAGGGTGACGGTCATCGCCTCGGGCTTGCCCCTGGCGCGGCGCTCCTCCGGCGGCTCGGCCCCGTGGCTGACGGCGTTGCGCAGGAGGTGCAGCACCGGATCCTTGAGCGCCTGGAGCAGGCCGCGGTCGATCGGCAGGTCGAGGCCCTGGAGCTTCACCTCCACGGGCAGGCCGGCCTCCCGGGCGATCTCGCGCACCATCCGGCCGTAGCCGCCGAACACCGTCTCGGCGGGCACGAGCAGCAGGCGGTCGGCATCCTCGCGCAGGCGGCGGGCCGCCAGCTCGATCGCGCCCGCGCTGCGGTGCTGGTCGCGGGTGAGGGCCGAGACGCCCCGGACCATCGTCCGCATCTCGCCGTCGAGCCGGCGAACGAGGTCGAGGGTCGCCTCAAGCAGCCCGGCCCCCGGATCGCCCGCCTCGCGCAGACGGCGGGCGAGCGCCGCCACCTCGCCGGAGCGCTCCCGCAGGGCATCGGCGGTCCGCCTCAGGAAGCGGCCATCGGCGTCGAGCGCCGCCAGGGTGCTGCCGATCTCGTCCTGACCCTGGAGCGCAAGCGCAAGGCCGTGAACCGCGCGCGACAGCCCCTCGACGTCGTCGCTGGCGATGCGCAGGACCGACAGAGCGGGCTCCGGCGCCGGCTCCGGGACGGCGGGGGCTTGGGCCTCGGGGCCGGGCAGCGCCTCGGGCGCCGGGGGAGCGGCCGGCTCCGCGGCGAGGCAGCGGTCGAGCGCCGCCGCCGCGTCCTGCGGCAGCGGCGGATCGGGCGTCTCCGCGAGGTTCGCCGCCATGCCCTCGATCCGGTCGAGAGCCAGGGTGACGGCGGCAAGCGTCGCCGCGTCGAGGGGATGCGCCCCCTCGACGATGCGGTCGAACAGGGTCTCGAGCCGATGGGCGATCTCCTCGATCGCCGACAGGTCGCAGGCGCGCGCCGCCCCCTTCAGGCTGTGGGCGCGCCGGAAGACGTCGTTCCAATCCGCATTGCCTCCCTCCCGGGCGGCGGCGAGCGCGGCCCGGATCGCCCCGAGATGCTCCCGGTGCTCGGCCTCGAAGGCCGCGAGCAGCATGGCGCGGAGATCCATCCGGGCGCCTCCTCGGCCGGCCGTCCCTACAGCCGGTACCGCTCGGCCAGCGCGGTCAGCGCCGTCGCGAGCTCGCTGAGATTCGCCGCCGCGGTCTCCACCTGCCTTGTGCCGGCGGCGGTCTGCTGGCTAGCCTGCCGGATGTTCTGGAGCGCGCCCATCACCTGCTCGATGCCGAGCTGCTGCTGGTTCGTCGAGGCGACGATCTGCTGGAAGGTCTGCACGCTCTCCTGCACCCGGGCGGTGATCTCCTCGATGGTCGCGTGGGTGGTGTCGGAGCGCTCCTTGCCGAGCGCCACGCGCTTCACGGCCTCCTCGGTCAGCATCACGGAGGAATTGATGCCCCGCTGGATGTCGCCGAGGAGCGCCCGCACTTGGGCCGTGGATTCCTTGGCCTGATCGGCGAGCGCCTTCATCTCGCTCGCCACCACGGCGAAGCTGCGGCCGGACTCGCCCGCCGCCGCCGCCTCGATGGCGGCATTGAGGGCGAGGAGATGCGTGCGCTCCGAGACGTCGTTGACCGTGGCGATGATCTCCCCGATGGCCTGGGTCTTCTCGCTGAGCGCCACGATGTTGCCGGCCACCGCCTCGCTCTGCTCGCGGATGGCATCCATGGCGCGGGCCGTCTCGTCGACGGCGCGCAGGCCCGCCTGCGAGGTCTGGGCGGTGGCCTGGGCGGTGGCGATGACCTCCTGGGCGCGCTTGCCGATCTGGGCGCCCGCATGGGTGATCTCGTCGACGGTGGCGGCGGTCTCCTGCACGGCGGCGAACTGCTCCTCGACGCTCGCCGCCTGCTCCTGGGCCGAGGCGCGGATCTCCGCCGCGGCGGCATTGAGGTTCGCGGTCGCGGCGCGGTTCTGGCTGGCGAGCTGGCGCAGGCCCTCCACCATCTGGTTCAGCACGCTGCCGAGGCGCCCGAACTCGTCGCGGCTCGCGTCGGCGATCCGGCCCGTGAGGTCGCCCTCGCCGATCCGGCCGACGAAGGCCATCACGCTCTCGAGCGGCCGCGACACCGAGCGGCGGATCAGCCCGGTGATGGCGAGCGCCATCACCACGCAGGTGGCGAGCGCCGCCATGGTCGAGATGCGACTCTCCTCGTAGACCTCCCCGACGCGGCGCTGGCCCGCCGCGATGGCCTCGTCCAGGGCCTCGCGGGCCGAGGCCATCGTGCGCACGAAGCTCTCCTTCGCCTGCTCGAGGGCCGTCTCCGCGCTCTGGACGGTCGCGAGGTCGCTGGCGTCGAGGGCCTGGAACTGCCGCTCGGTGGTGGTGCGGATGCCGCGCAGCTCCACGCCCGCGGCAGTGAGGATCTCGCCGATGCGCTGCCACGCGGCGGCGCGCTCCGCCGACTGGGATTGGGTGCGGTACTCGTTCACGTTGGTGATCGCGCCCGCGAGCGCCGTCTCGGTGGCGGATGCGGCCCGGCGCCAGCCGATGGTCGGCTCTTCCTTGGCCGGGACCTCGCGGTTGAGCGCGCGCAGGAAGAAGCGGGTGGTCGCCTCGTCGTGCAGGTCGCTCATCCGGCGCTGCCCCTCCCGGATGCCCTCCAGCTGATGCATCACCGCGAGGTCGCGGCTGACGATGAGGTCGGTGGAGCGGCGCACCTCGCCGATCTGGGCGAGCGCGTAGAGGCCGAGCGCCAGGATCACCAAGATGACGGCGGTGAAGCCGAGGAGGATGCGGTTCCCGATCGAGATCGACACGCTGGTCACAGGCTCCGGAGGACAGGGGGATCAGGCTCTCGGCGCGGCACCGAGGAAGGGTTGCAGCAGGGCCTGGAGGTCGAGGAGGGCGAAGCCCTCCGCATCCTCCGCGCCCGCCCGGGCATGGCCGCTGATGGGCCGCCCCGGCGGCGCGGGGCTGTCCTCGACGAGCGCGTCCAGGACGGCGAGCGCTCGCTCGACGCGAAGGCCGATGCGCGGGCTCTCCCGCCGCAGGACGACGAGGTGGGCCGGCCCGTCCGAGGCCGGGGCCGGCAGGTTCAGGACGGTCGCGAGATCGATGACGCTCAGGAGCGCGCCGCCCCGACCCGACAGGCCGAGAAGGGCGGGGGGCGCGCCGGGGACCGGCGTGCAGGCCCGGTACGGCGCCACCTCCGCCACGGCACCGAGGGGGAGGCCGAACCGCTCGGGCCCGAGCCGGCAGAGGAGCACGCGGCGCCGGGCGCGCGTCTCGGCGGGCGCCCGGCCGCGCTCCGCCAGCGCGCGGCTGCGCGCGTCGAGGAGCGCCTCGATCCGGGCCGCGCCGAGCGCCGATTCGGCGTCCGGCCGCACGGGTCCGGCGGGTCGCGGAGACGAGCCCGTCATGCCGTCACCCCGTCGAGCAGGGGCCGCGCCGCATCCGCGAGGCGCGCCGCGGTGAGGCCGTCGCCCTCCGGCAATTCGGCATCGGCGGCGAGGCCCGCGGCGAGTCGCAGCGCATTCGCGACCGCGCGGCGCCCGGCCTCGACCCGGCCGGCGGCGATGAGCGTCAGGCCGAGGTGGTAATGGGCCATCACGAAGCCCCTATCGAGGTAGACCGCGCCGCGGAAGGCACGCTCGGCCTCCTCCGGTCGCGCCCGCGCCCGGGCGAGGAGTCCCTCGTAGAAGCGCAGACGCGCATCCGTCGGCTCCGCCTGGAGGGCGGTGCGGCAGGCATTCCAGCTCGCATCGAGGTCGCCCGCATCGGCGAGCGCCCGCACGGCGGCGAGCCTGTCCCCGTCGGGTGGCCGGGCCGGGCCGGGCGAGGGCATCCGCGCCGGGACGGCGCGCGGCGGGGTGGCGTGCCCCGTCCCGGCGCGGGACGGGGCGCGCAAGGGGCGCGGCGGGACCCGGGCCGGCACGGCCGGTTCCGGCGGGGCGGGGTCGGGCGGCGGGGGCTCCGGATCCTCGCCCTCCGGCCGCCGGTAGGCGGCGGTGCCGGGCAGGCTCACCGGGCGCAGGATCTCGGCGAAGGCCGGGTTCGGCTCCGCATGGCCGAGCAGCAGCCAGCCCCCGGGGCGCAGCCGGCTCGCCAGCGCCCGCACGACGGCCGTCACCGTATCGGGGTGGAAGTAGATCAGCACGTTGCGGCACAGGATGAGGTCGTAGTCGGTGAAGGCGAGCGAGGCGGTGCCGTCGACGAGATGGAGCAGGTTCTGCGGCTCGAAGCGGGCGAGGCCGCGGAATTCCGGGCGCAGCGCGACGGTGTTGTCGCGCGTCCCGCGGCGGAAATAGCGCGCCCGCTCCTCGGGCGACAGGCTGCGCAGGGCCCAGGCGCCGTACTCGGCCTTGCGCGCCACCGCCAGCACGTCGCGGTTGATGTCGGTGCCGGTGAGCGCGATGCGCCACTCGGGCAGCCGTTCCCCGAGCAGCTCGTGCAGCAGGATGGCGATCGAGTAGGTCTCGGGGCCGGTCGAGCAGCCCGCGCTCCAGATGCGCAGCCGCCGCGCCGAAGCCTGGGCCGCGATGCGCTCGGGCAGGATTGTGCGGCGCAGGGCCGCGAACTGCTCCGCGTAGCGGAAGAAGAAGGTCTCGCCGATGGTGATCTCGGCTTCGAGCGCCTCCCACTCGGCCTGCGACTCCCGCAGCACGGCGAGATAGGCCGCCGCATCCGGCGCGGCGGCCGCACGCAGCCGCGGCCGCAGCCGTTCCCAGAGCAGGTCGTCCTTGTCGGCGTAGTAATGGTGGCCGGTGCGCGCGACGATCGCCGCCTTCAGCGTCGCGAAGGCCGGGTCGTCCGTCGGCGCCCGCGGGGTCAGGCGGCCCATTCGGCGAGACGGTCCTGCGCGGCGCGGGTCTGGGCGTCGAGGCGCTCGCGCTCCTCGGTGAGGAGGATCCGGGCGACGTCGAGCCCGTGGAGCAGGCGCTCGCCGAGGCGGATCTCCGCCGCCACGCAGCCGTTGAGCGCCGTGCCCGCCGCCACCGGGGTCACGCAATCCTGCGCCACCGTGACGAGATCGGTGACCCGGTCGACGAGGAGGGCGAGCGGCGCCTCCTCCCCGACGAGCAGGAGGTGGCGGTAGATCATCGGACGGCCGGCGTCGGCCCCCGGCGACAGCCCGAACAGTGCCGCGAGGTCCAAGACCGGCACCGCGCCGCCGCCGAGATTGAAGAAGCCTGCGAGGGCGGCCGGCACGCCGGGCGGGCGCCACAGGCGGGGCAGGGGCAGGATCTCGCGCACCGCCTCGCGCGGCACTGCGCAGCCCGTGCCGGCGACGTCGACCACCAGGAAGGCCGCTGCCCCCGCCATCGTGTTGACCCTGAGTGAAACCTGAACCTGCGGCCCAGATAGGGGCGGGCGGGAGAAATCCAACCGTCGCCGCCGTCCTGCCCCCAAAGTCGAAGGCGATCCGGTTACCAGACGGACCGGATTTCCGGTTGACCGCCGGGATCCGGGCGCGTAGGGTCCGCGCCACTTTTTCGGGAAGGTTCGACGCGGCATGCGCGCGGTTCTTATTGTAGGGTGGGCGCCACGGACGGGGCGGGCTTGAGATAGCCCGTGTGCCCGGCGGTGGCGCATGCAGGGTCCTTCGGGGCCCTTTTTTGTTGCCTGAACGGACCGCTGCACGAGACGAGACCGGTGCAAGGGAGAAGGATGATGGGTGCAGGCGAGGTCATGACCGGTGCCGAGATGGTGATCCGGGCCCTGCAGGATCAGGGCGTCGACACGCTGTTCGGCTATCCGGGCGGGGCGGTGCTGCCGATCTACGATGCGCTCTTCCACCAGGACAGCGTCAAGCACGTGCTGGTCCGCCACGAGCAGGGCGCAGTGCACGCCGCAGAGGGCTATGCGCGCTCCTCCGGCAAGGTCGGCTGCGTCCTCGTCACCTCCGGTCCCGGCGCCACCAACGTGATCACCGGCCTCACCGACGCGCTCCTCGACTCGATCCCGCTCGTCTGCATCACCGGCCAGGTTCCGACGCATCTCATCGGCTCCGACGCGTTCCAGGAATGCGACACGGTCGGCATCACGCGCAGCTGCACGAAGCACAACTATCTGGTCAAATCGATCGAGGACCTGCCGCGCATCCTGCACGAGGCCTTCTACGTCGCCTCGCATGGCCGCCCCGGCCCCGTCGTCGTCGACCTGCCGAAGGACATCCAGTTCGCGAGCGGCCTCTACCGCCGCCCGGTCGAGAACGGCCACAAGACCTACCGGCCGACGATCCATGGCGATCTGGCGAAGATCCGCGCCGCGGTGGCCCTGATGGCGGGGGCCCGCCGGCCCGTCTTCTACACCGGCGGCGGCGTCATCAATTCGGGCCCGGAAGCCTCGCGGCTCCTGCGCGAGCTCGTGCGCGCCACGGGCTTTCCGATCACCTCGACGCTGATGGGCCTCGGCGCCTATCCGGGGTCGGACCCGCAGTTCCTCGGCATGCTCGGCATGCATGGGACCTACGAGGCCAACCTCGCCATGCACGAATGCGACCTGATGATCTGCATCGGCGCGCGCTTCGACGACCGCATCACCGGCCGCCTCGACGCCTTCTCGCCGTTCTCGAAGAAGATCCATGTCGACATCGATGCCTCCTCGATCAACAAGAACGTGAAGGCCGATATCGGCATCCTGGGCGACTGCGCCTCCGTGCTCGCCGACATGCTCAAGGAGTGGCGGGCGGTCACGCCGGAGCCCGACAAGGGGCGGCTGACCGAGTGGCTGTCGAAGATCAACGGCTGGAAGGCGCGCGAATGCCTCGGCTACTGGCCCTCCGGCACCACCATCAAGCCGCAATACGCGGTCCAGCGCCTCTACGAGGCGACCAAGAACCGCGAGACCTACGTCACCACTGAGGTCGGCCAGCACCAGATGTGGGCGGCCCAGTACTATAAGTTCGAGGAGCCGAACCGCTGGATGACCTCCGGCGGCCTCGGCACCATGGGGTATGGCCTGCCGGCGGCGATCGGCACCCAGCTCGCCCATCCGGGCGCGCTGGTGATCGACATCGCGGGCGAGGCCTCGATCCTGATGAACATGCAGGAGATGTCGACCGCCGTGCAGTACCGCCTGCCGGTCAAGATCTTCATTCTCAACAACGAGTACATGGGCATGGTGCGGCAGTGGCAGGAGCTGCTGCACGGTTCGCGCTACTCCGAGAGCTACTCGGCGAGCCTGCCGGACTTCGTGAAGCTCGCCGAGGCCTATGGCGCCAAGGGCATCCGCTGCGAGAAGCCCGGCGACCTCGACGCGGCGATCCAGGAGATGCTGGACTATGATGGCCCGGTGATCTTCGACTGCATCGTCGACAAGACCGAGAACTGCTTCCCGATGATCCCGTCCGGCAAGGCGCACAACGAGATGCTCCTGTCGGATTATCTCGGCGAGACGGGGGCCGATCTCGGCTCGGTGATCAGCGAGGAAGGCAAGGTCCTGGTGTGATGCCGCGCTGAACCCCTCTCCCGTTTGGGAGAGGGGCAGGGGTGAGGGTGGCGCGGGTTCAGGGTTGAACGCTGAGCGTCGCGCTGGCAGCGGCACGGTTCAGGCCTTTTGCTGCACCGTCTCCACCCTCACCCCTACCCCTCTCCCAAACGGGAGAGGGGTTCTCTCCGCAAGCCACTCTCGATGGGTGTGCAGGATGATCCGGGAGCCACGGCGTTTCGCGCGCAGCCTGCGGCAGCAGGCGACCTCGGCGGAGGACGTTCTCTGGCGTGCGCTGCGCGGCCGGCGCTTGCACGGGGTGAAGTTCCGCCGGCAAGCCCCGTTCTTGCTCTACACCGTCGACTTTCTCTGCTTCGAGCGGAAGCTGATCGTGGAGTTGGACGGACGCCAGCACGATTGGCATGACGTCTACGACGCACGGAGAACCAAGGAGATCGAGCGGTCCGGCTTCGCGCTCATCCGTTTCCGCAACGACGAGGTTCTGTCCGACCTCGACGCCGCCCTGAACAGAATCTCGGCCGCGCTCCATCCGGCCGGGCATCCCGGCCCAGAATCTTCGATCCCCCGACCCGTCTCCGCCTCGGGAGAGCGGAGTGGAGAGACGCCATGAACGCCATGAACACCCACTACCCCGAGCCGGTTCGGGTCGAGTCGATCAACCGCCACACGCTGGCGGTGATCGTCGACAACGAGCCGGGCGTGCTCGCCCGCATCGCCGGGCTATTCTCGGGGCGCGGCTAC
Source organism: Methylobacterium nodulans ORS 2060 (assembly GCF_000022085.1). Taxonomy (NCBI): domain Bacteria; kingdom Pseudomonadati; phylum Pseudomonadota; class Alphaproteobacteria; order Hyphomicrobiales; family Methylobacteriaceae; genus Methylobacterium; species Methylobacterium nodulans. The sequence goes on along the minus strand of NC_011894.1, from coordinate 5,540,287 downwards.
AACATCGAGAGCCTGACCGTCTCGGAGACCGAGCACGCCCAGCACCTCTCCCGCATCACCATCGTGACCGCGGGCACCAACGCCGTGATCGACCAGATCAAGGCGCAGCTCGACCGGCTGGTGCCGGTGCACCGGGTGGTCGACCTGACGCTTCAGGGCGAGTCGCTCGAGCGCGAGCTCTGCCTCGTGAAGGTGGCGGGCAGGGGCGAGCACCGGGTCGAGGCGATGCGCCTCGCCGCGGCCTTCGGCGCCCGCACGCTCGATGCGACGCTCACCTCCTTCGTGTTCGAGCTCACCGGCTCGACCGAGGAGATCGACCGCTTCGTGAAGCTGATGTCGGCGATCGGCCTTGTGGAGATCTCGCGCACGGGCGTCGCCGCGATGGGGCGCGGCGCCGAGCCCATGTAGACGGCATCAGAACAGCTTCCGCAGCTCGCTCTTGAGGATCTTGCCGCTCGGATTGCGCGGCAGGATCTCGTCGTAAAAGAGGATGCGCACCGGCACCTTGAAGGCCGCGAGCCGCGCGGCGACGAAGGCCTTGAGCTCCTCCTCGGAGGTATCCTGCCCGCGGGCGAGGGCCACCACGGCGCCCGGCTCCTCGCCCAGCGTCGGGTGCGGGATCGCCACCACGGCGGCGTCCACCACCGCCGGGTGCTCGTGGAGCGCGTTCTCCACCTCGCAGCAATAGATGTTCTCGCCGCCGCGGATCAGCATGTCGCGGGCGCGGTCCACGATGGTGATGAAGCCTTCCTCGTCCATCCGGGCGAGGTCCCCGGTGGCGAGCCAGCCGTCCCGGAAGGCCGCCGCCGTCTCGGCGGGGCGGTTCCAGTAGCCCACCACCACGTTGGGGCCCTTCACCTGCAGCTCGCCGATCTCGCCGGGCGGCAGCGCGCGTCCCTCCGGATCGACGATCCGCGCCTCGCAGACGGGCAGCGGCGGGCCGCAGCTGTCGGGCCGGTTCAGGTATTCCTCGCCCATGTGGTGGGTGAAGGTGCCGGAGGTCTCGGTCATGCCCCAGCCCGTGGCCGGGGCCGCGTGCGGGAAGGCGGCGCGCAGGCGCCGGGCCAGCTCGGCCGGCGCGGGCGCCCCGCCATAGGTCACGGCTTCGAGCGAGGAGAGGTCGTGCGTGCCTGCTTCCCGGCCGTCGAGGAGCTGCCAGGCGATGGTCGGCACGCCGCCTGCGCTGGTGCAGCGCTCCCGCTCGATCAGGTCGAGCGCCCGGGCGATCTCCCAGCGCCGCATCAGCACGAGGCGCGAGCCGCGGGAGAGGGCCGAGACCAGCGTCGCGAAGCAGCCGGTGACGTGGAAGAACGGCACCGAGACCAGCATCACCTTCTGCGGCGCCCGCGGATCGGGTACGGGCACCGGCTCGCCCCGGCGCAGGGCGGCGCGCGCGGCCGAATACGGATGGGCCATCACCGCGCAGGCTCCGTTGCGGTGGGTGCCCATCGCCCCCTTCGAACGGCCCGTCGTCCCGGAGGTGTAGAAGAGGGTCGCGAGGTCCTCGGGCGCGAGCGGCACCTCCGGCAGCTCTCCGGGCGGCAGGGAGGCCCAGGCGGAGACGGGCCCGATGATCCCCTCCAGGCTCTCCGCGCCGGGTTCGGTGCCGCGGGCGAGGAGGATACGGGCGAGGGCCGGGCAGGCCTGGCGCCGCTCGGCGATGCGGTCGAACCGCTCGGGGTCGAGGATGGCGACGGTCGCCCCCGAATCGATCAGTCCGTATTCGAGTTCCGGGCCGGTCCACCACGCATTGAGCGGCGCGGCGATGGCCCCCGCGAGCAGGGTCGCGAAGAACGCGACCGGCCATTCCGGCAGGTTGCGCATGGCGATCGCGACCCGGTCCCCCGGGCGCAGGCCGCCGCGGATCAGGTCGGCGCTGAGCGCCAGCACGGCGCGCGCGAAGGCCTCGAAGCTCGCGCGGTCGTCCTCGTAGACGAGGAAGGTCGCCTCGCCGTGCCGGCGGCCGGCGAGAAAGACCTCGCGCAGGGTCGGGGGCGCGGCGGCCCAGATCCGGGTCGGCACGCCCCGGATCACCGCCTCGCTCACCGCGAAGGGCGAGCCCGGGGCGGTGAGGCGCGCAGTCGCCTCGGCGAAGGACAGGGCGGGCCAGGCGGGGGACGGCATCATCGGCAGGCTCGGGTCCTCGGCAGATCTCGGAACGGTGCCGTGCGGTGTTCGGGCAAAACCTGCAACATCGTCAAAATCCTCGGCACGCCGTGGCAGGTCAGGTGATCGTCTGGCCGCCATCGACCACGATGCTCTGGCCGGTCATGAAGGCGCCGGCGCGGCTCGCCAGAAACAAAGCCGCCCCGGCGATCTCGTCCGGCTGGCCGATGCGGCCGAGGGGAGTCCGGGCCGTGTAGGCGGCGCGGCTCGCCGGATCCTCCCACAGCGCCCGGGCGAAGTCGGTCTGGATCAGCCCCGGGGCGATGCAGTTGACCCGCACGTTGTGCGGCCCGAACTCCACCGCGAGGTTGCGGGCGAGCTGGAAGTCGGCGGCCTTCGAGATGTTGTAGGCGCCGATCACGCCCGAGCCCTTCAGGCCGCCCACCGACGACACGATGATGATCGATCCGTCCCGCCGGGCGATCATCCCGGGGGCGGCAAAGCCGATCAGCCAGTGGTTGGCCACCACGTTGTTGTCGAGGATCTTGCGGAACTGCTCGTCGCTGATCCCGCTCATCGGCCCGTAATAGGGGTTGGTGGCGGCGTTGCAGACGAGCACGTCGATGCGCCCGAACCGGTCCTCGGTGGTGCGCGCCAGCCGCTCCAGATCGGCCTTCGACGAGATGTTGGCCGGCACCACCAGGGCGCGGTCCGGCCCGTGCCGGTCGTTGATCGCCTCCGCCACCGCCCGGCAGGCCTCCTCCTTGCGGGAGGAGACGACGACCCGCGCGCCGTGCTCGGCCAGACGTTCGGCGATGGCCCGGCCGATACCGCGCGAGGAGCCGGTCACCACGGCGACCCGGCCGGAGAGATCGAACAGCGACACGGGCGCTCCTCCAAAACCTCTTGCGTTTTGCGAGGACCTTAGCTCTCTATGGCGATTAAGCAAGCCGCCCTTTCGAAAACGCGGCTGCAGGGAGGGATGTATAGGGCGCAGCTCGCGGTTTTTGGGCCTTGCGGCGCCATACCCATTCCCCGATAAAACAGCACGCGTCCGGTCGGACCGCAGCGGCGGCGCCCCGGGCAGGAGGAGACTGAAGATGCGGGAAGCCGTCATCGTCGCCACCGCGCGCACGCCCATCGGCAAGGCCTATCGGGGCGCCTTCAACGATACCCAGGCACAGGCCCTCGGCGGCCATGTCATCGCCGAGGCCGTGAAGCGCGCCGGCATCGACCCGGCCGAGGTCGGCGACGTGGTGATGGGGGCGGCCCTCCAGCAGGGCTCGACCGGGTCGAACGTGGCGCGCCAGTCGGCGCTGCGGGCGGGCCTGCCGGCGAGCGTGGCGGGTATGAGCGTCGACCGCCAATGCGCCTCGGGTCTGATGGCGATCGCCACCGCCGCTAAGGAGATCGTGGCGGACGGGCTCGCCGTCGCGGTGGGCGGCGGCCTGGAATCGATCTCGCTCGTGCAGAACGACAAGATGAACCGGTTCCGCGGGGCGGATCCCTGGCTCGTGGAGCACGTGCCCGCGCTCTACATGACCATGATCGAGACCGCCGAGACGGTGGCGGAGCGCTATCGTATCAGCCGCGAGGCGCAGGACGAATACGCGCTCGGCTCCCAGAGGCGCACCGCGGCGGCGCAGGAAGCGGGCCGCTTCGCCGAGGAGATCATTTCGGTCACCACCCGCATGATTGTCACCGACAAGGTGACCGGAGAGACCTCCCCGCGGGAGATCACCCTGTCGCAGGACGAGGGCAACCGGCCCCAGACGCGGCTGGAGGATCTCGCGGCCCTCAAGCCGGTGTTCAAGGACGGCCAGCGGATCGGGCAGGGCCGCTTCGTCACCGCCGGCAATGCGAGCCAGCTCTCGGACGGTGCCGCAGCCTGCGTGCTGATGGAGGCGCGTGAGGCGGAGCGGCGCGGCCTGCAGCCGCTCGGCGCCTATCGGGGCATGGCGGTGGCCGGCTGCGAGCCCGACGAGATGGGCATCGGCCCGGTCTTCGCGGTGCCCAAGCTCCTGCGGCAGCACGGTCTCTCGGTCGAGGACATCGACCTCTGGGAGCTCAACGAGGCCTTCGCCTGCCAGGTGCTCTATTGCCGCGACCGGCTCGGCATCCCGGACGAGCGGCTGAACGTCGATGGCGGCGCCATCAGCATCGGGCATCCCTACGGCATGTCGGGGGCCCGCATGACCGGGCACATCCTGCTGGAAGGCCGCCGCCGCGGCGCCAAGTACGGGGTCGTCACGATGTGCGTGGGCGGCGGCATGGGCGCCGCCGGCCTCTTCGAGATCTACTGAGGCGAGATCGACTAAGGATTGCCGGAATGACCGAGGTGACACCCGCCGTTTCCGAGAGCCGCGAGGGCCCGGTCGCGGTCCTGACACTGCAATCCGGCCCGGTGAACGCGCTCAGCGCCGCCCTGCGCGAGGGGATCCGGGCCGCGGTCGAGCGCGCCGAGGCCGACCAAGCGGTCAAGGCGATCGTGCTCATCGGCGGCGGGCGCATGTTCAGCGCGGGCGCCGACATCACCGAGTTCGGCAAGCCGCCGCGCGGGATCGTGCTCCCCGACCTCCTCAACCGCATCGAGGGGGCCCGCAAGCCGGTGATCGCGGCGATCCACGGCAACGCCCTCGGCGGCGGCCTGGAGACGGCGCTCGCCTGCCACTACCGGGTCGCGGTGCCTTCCGCGAAGCTCGGCCTGCCTGAGGTCAAGCTCGGCCTCCTGCCGGGGGCGGGCGGCACGCAGCGCCTGCCGCGCATCGTCGGGCCGCGGAAGGCCCTGGAGGTGATCGTCGGCGGCGCGCCGATCGGCGCCAAACAGGCGGCCGCCATGGGGCTGGTCGACGAGATCGCGCCGGAGGATTCCTTACGCGCCCACGCGGTCGCCTTCGCGGAGCGCGTGGTGGCGGAGGGGCGCCCCCTCACCAGGATCCGCGACCGCGAGGATCGCCTCGCGGAGGGCCGCGACGATCCGGGGCTGTTCGACGCCTTCCGGCGGGAGAACGCCCGCAGGCTGCGCGGCTTCGAGGCGCCGGAAGCCTGCATCGCCTGCGTCCAGGCGGCCTGCACCCTGCCCTTCGACCAGGGCCTCGCCTTCGAGCGCGAGCAGTTCCTGAAGCTCGTCTCCGGGAGCCAGTCGGCCGCGCAGCGCTACGTCTTCTTCGCCGAGCGCCAGACCGCCAGGATCCCGGACGTGCCCGAGGACACGCCGACCCGCCCGATCGCCAAGGTCGGCGTCATCGGCGCCGGCACCATGGGCGGCGGCATCTCGATGAACTTCCTCAATGCCGGGATCCCGGTGACGATCGTCGAGACGAAGCGCGAGGCCCTCGACCGCGGCCTCGGGATCATCCGCAGCAACTACGAGACCACCGCCCGGAAGGGGCGCCTGCGGCCGGAGGACGTCGAGACCCGCATGGGCCTCCTCACCGATACCCTGGAGCTCGAAGCCCTTAAAGGCTGCGACCTCATCATCGAGGCCGTGTTCGAGGACATGGGCATCAAGAAGGACATCTTCTCCCGGCTCGACCGCATCGCCAAGCCCGGGGCGATCCTGGCGTCCAACACCTCCTATCTCGACATCGACGAGATCGCCTCGGTCACGAGCCGCCCGGGCGACGTGATCGGCATGCACTTCTTCTCGCCCGCCAACGTGATGCGGCTCCTCGAAGTGGTGCGCGGCGCCAGGACGGAGAGGGACGTCATCGCCACCGCCATGCAGATCGGCCGCACGATCGGCAAGATCCCGGTGCTGGTCGGCGTCTGCCACGGCTTCGTCGGCAACCGCATGCTGGCCGAGCGCCAGCGCGAGGCCAACCGGCTGATCCTTGAGGGCGTGAAGCCCTGGGACGTGGACCGGGTGATCTACGAGTTCGGCCTGCCGATGGGCCCCTTCGCGATGAGCGACCTTGCGGGCCTCGACATCGGCTGGAGCCGGGAGACGAACAAGTCGGAGAGCGTGCGCGACCTCCTGTGCGAACGGGACCGCCGCGGCCAGAAGACCGGGGCCGGCTTCTACGACTACGACGCCAAGCGCAACGCCATGCCGTCGGCGGTCACGGAGGAGATCATCGCCACGGTAGCCGAGCGGCAGGGCGTGAGGCGTAAAGCCGCCTCCGACCAGGAGATCCTGGAGCGCTGCCTCTACCCGATGGTCAACGAGGGTGCGAAGATCCTCGACGAGGGCAAGGCGATCCGCGCCTCCGACATCGATATCGTGTGGATCAACGGCTATGGCTGGCCGGTCTATCGCGGCGGCCCGATGTACTGGGCCGACAGCATCGGGCTGCCGAAGGTGCTGGAACGGCTGCGCGCCTACGAGGCCGAGTACGGCGACGCCTTCAAGCCTTCGCCCCTGCTGGAGCGGCTGGCCGCCGAGGGCAAGGGGTTCAAGGATTTGTAGCGCGCGAACCCCTCTCCCACTCGGGAGAGGGGATCCCCGTGGGGCCTCGCCGATTGGTCGAGCGGCGGATACCCGATCGGGCAATGATCACGACAGGCCGGGAGGCTCTCATGGACCTTCGTTTCACCCCCGAGGAGCGCGCCTTCCGCGAGGAGGTCCGCAGCTTCTTCAGGGAGAACCTGCCGGAGGAGATCCGGCGGAAGATGGTCGACGGGCACCATCCCTCGAAGCAGGACATCGTCACCTGGCAGCGCATCCTCAACGCCAGGGGCTGGGCGGTGCCGAACTGGCCGGTGGAGTGGGGCGGCACCGGCTGGGACCCGGTTCGCCAGTACATCTTCCTCGATGAGCTGCAGAGCTTCCCGGCGCCCTCGCCGCTGCAATTCGGCGTCTACATGGTGGGGCCGGTGATCGCGCAGTTCGGCTCGGAGGAGCAGAAGAAGCGCTTCCTGCCGCGCATCGCCAACCTGGACGACTGGTGGTGCCAGGGCTTCTCGGAGCCCGGCGCCGGCTCCGATCTCGCCTCCCTGAAGACCCGGGCGGTGCTGGACGGCGACCATTACGTGGTCAACGGCCAGAAGACCTGGACCACGCTCGCCCAGCACGCCGACTGGATCTTCTGCCTCGTGCGCACCGACACGACGGTGAAGAAGCAGGAGGGCATCACCTTCCTGCTGATCGACATGCGGACGCCCGGGATCACGGTCCGGCCGATCCAGACCCTCGACGGCGGCCACGAGGTCAACGAGGTGTTCTTCGACGACGTGCGGGTGCCGGTCGAGAATCGCGTTGGCCAGGAGAACAGGGGCTGGGACTACGCCAAGTTCCTGCTCGGCAACGAGCGCACCAACATCGCGCGCGTGGGGGTTTCGAAGCAGCGCATCCGGCGCCTCAAGGAGCTGGCGGCGCTGGAGCGGGTCGGCGATGGGCCGATCCTGGAGAATCCCCGCTTCCGCGAGAAGCTCGCCGCGCTCGAGATCGAGCTGAAGGCCCTGGAGATGACGCAGCTGCGCGTCGTGGCGGCCGAGCGCCGACGCGAGACGGGCAAGCCCGACCCGGCCTCCTCGATCCTCAAGATCAAGGGCTCGGAGATCCAGCAGGCGACGACGGAACTCCTCCTCGACGTGGTGGGTCCCTACGCGCTGCCCTACCGGCCGGAGGACGAGGAGGCCGCGCAGGGCACCAACGAGCCCCCGATCGGCCCCGACTGGGCGGGGCCGGCCGCGCCCACCTACTTCAACTGGCGCAAGATCTCGATCTACGGCGGCTCGAACGAGATTCAGAAGAACATCATCGCCAAGGCGATCCTCGGCCTGTAGCGCCTCCCCTGTTCCCGAGCCCGTTCGGGCCTGCACGACGGGATCGTCCGCGGAAGGAAACCCGGGACAGTGGGGCGGCGAGAACGATCGGCGGCGCGTCGCCGCCACTCCGACGATCAGGAAGAAACGCCCATGGATTTCGACCTCAGCGAGGAGCAGAGCCTCCTCAAGGACAGCGTCGAGCGGCTCCTCGCCGATCGCTACGACTTCGAGGCGCGCAAGCGCCACGGGCGTCATCCCGAGGGCTTCTCGCCGGAGATGTGGAGATCTTACGCCGAGCAGGGCCTGCTTGCCGTGCCCTTCGCCGAGGAGGAGGGCGGCATCGGCGGCGGGCCGGTCGAGACCATGATCGTCATGGAGGCGTTCGGGGGCGCCCTGGTGCTCGAGCCCTATCTCGCGACCGTGGTGCTGGCCGGCGGCCTCCTGCGCCATGCGGCCTCGGCTGCCCAGCGGGCCGAATGGCTGCCCGGTCTGATCGGGGGCGAGACCCGCTACGCCTTCGCGCATCACGAGCGGCAGGCGCGCTACGACCTCCACGACGTCGGCGTCAGTGCGAGGCAGGACGGGACGGGCTTCGTCCTCGAAGGCGAGAAGTCGCTGGTGCTGCATGGCGACAGCGCCGACCGGCTGATCGTCTCGGCCCGCACGGCCGGAGCGCGCCGCGACCGGGGCGGCATCGGCCTCTTCGTGATCGACGCCAATGCCGAGGGCGTCTCGCGGCGCGGCTACCCGACCCAGGACGGGCAGCGGGCCGCGGAGATCTCGCTCTCCTCGGTGCGGGTCGGCCCCGAGGCGGTGCTCGGCAGCCCCGAGGATGCGCTGCCGGCGATCGAACGCGTGACCGACGAGGCGATCGCAGCGCTCTGCGCCGAGGCGGTCGGCGCCATGGACCGGATGCAGCGCCTCACCGTCGAGTACCTGAAGACCCGCAAGCAGTTCGGCACGCCGATCGGCTCCTTCCAGGTGCTCCAGCACCGGGCCGCCGACATGTTCATTGCGCTCGAACAGGCCCGCTCGATGGCCTTTCTCGCCACCATGATGGCGGGCGAGGAGGATGCGCAGGAGCGCGCCCGCTCGATCTCCGGCGCCAAGGTGCAGATCGGCCGCTCCGGCCGCATCGTCGGCCAGGGGGCGGTGCAGCTCCATGGCGGCGTCGGCGTGACCATGGAGTACAGCGTCGGCCACTACTTCAAGCGCGTGACGATGATCGACGCCCTATTCGGCGATGCCGACCATCACCTCGCGCGGGTGGCCCGGATGGGCGGGCTGATCGCGGCCTGACGCCGGTCGGGGGTTGGAATCCGGCTTCCCGTGCGGGAGAAAGGCGGTTTCCCGCGCGAGCACCAACCGCATGACCGCACAACCCGCCCGGCCGACGCCGATCCCGCTCACCGTCCTCACGGGCTTCCTCGGCGCCGGCAAGACCACGCTGCTCAATCGCCTGCTGCGCGATCCCGCCCTCGCCGACACGGTAGTGATCGTCAACGAGTTCGGGGAGGTCGGTCTCGACCACCTGCTGATCGAGACCGTGGAGGAGGACATGATCCTGCTCGGCGCGGGCTGCCTGTGCTGCACGGTGCGCGGCGACCTCATCGCCACCCTCGAAGACCTGCTGCGCAAGCGCGACAACGGCCGGATCGCGCCCTTCCGGCGCGTGGTGATCGAGACGACGGGCCTCGCCGACCCGGCGCCGATCCTGCACGCGCTCCTCTACCATCCCTATCTGGCGATGCGCTTCGCGCTGCAGGGCGTGGTCACGGTGGTCGACGCGGTCAACGGGATGGGCACCCTCGATGCGCATGCGGAGGCGGTGCGACAGGCCGCGGTGGCGGACCGGATCGTGCTCACGAAGGCGGATCTGCCGGGCGAGCAGGAAGCGGCCTTGCGGGCGCGGCTCGCGCGCCTCAACCCGGCCGCCGCCGTGCTCCCGGCCGATGCGCCGGCCGAGGCGGTGTTCGGCGGATTGTTCGGGGTCGACGGCAAGATCGCGGATGTGCGCGCGTGGCTCGGGGCCGAGGCGGTGGCGGCCGCTGAGGCGCACCACCATCACCACGACCACCACCATCACGACGTCAACCGGCACGATGCGGCGATCCGGGCCTTCAGCCTCGTCAGCCCCGAGCCGGTGCCGCGGGCGGCATTCGAGATGTTCCTCGACCTCCTGCGCTCCGGCCAGGGACCGAACCTGCTGCGCCTCAAGGGCCTGGTCGGGCTCGCCGATGCGCCCGAGCGTCCCATCGTGGTGCACGGGGTTCAGCACGTCGTCCACGCCCCCGTGACGCTCGACGGCTGGCCCGGCCCGGACCGGACCTCGCGCCTCGTCCTGATCCTGCGCGACGGCGATCCGGTCTTCGTGCGCCGCCTCTGGGACGCGTTCCTGGGCCGCCCGGCCGTCGATGCGCCGGACGCGGCCGCCCTGACCGGGAACCCGCTCGCCATCCCGGGCGGGCCTTGAGCGTCCGGTATGGTTCTTGTTCCGTAACCGGGGCGCGGCCGCGGCGGCCGCGAATCCGTCCCGGGACGGGACAGAGCGGCGCAAGGGGGCGGGCATGACGATGACAGCCTTCTCGGTGATCCAGGGTGGCCTCCAGGCGGAGGGACGCTGGACGGCCGAGCTGCGGCATCCGTCGAGCCTGCGGGAGACGGAGATCGCCGCCTGGCAGGATCTCCTGCCCCGCGCCCTGTCCCGGAGCGTGTTCGCGGAGCCGGACTTCGTCCTCACCATGGCCCAGCACCTCGCCGACGGCCGCAGGCTCGCCCTGCTGCTCGTCTGGCGGAATGCGGCGGACGGCGCGCCCGTGCTGCAGGGCCTGCTGCCGCTGCAGCTTCCCGGGGGCTTGCGCGCGGGCCGCGCGGCGCAGCTCTGGACCCTGCCGCTCGCCGGGATGCCCGCGCCCGTGATCGATGCCGATCAGGCGCCCGCGGTGATTCGCGCAGCGCTCGACCATCTGGCGTCGTCCGGCCTGCGAATCGACTCGCTGCGCCTGCCCGGGCTGCCGCCCGCGGGCCGGCTGGCGAGAGCGCTGCGCGAGGTCGCGGCCGAGACGGGCCGTCGCCTCACCATCCGCCCACAGGCGGCAGCCGGCCCGGCGCGGCCTGCTCTGCCGCCCCTGCCGCGCGAGCGGACCTCGCTCGAACGGGTGCGTGCGCCGCGCCCGGTGCGCGACGCCGTCGAGTGCTTCCTGGTGCTGGAGGCGGCCCGCGCCGGGGCGAGCCTCCTCGCGGATGCGGCGGCGGTCACGGCGCTGCGCGTCGTCACCCGCCGATTCGCCAAAAGCCGGCATTGCGGCGTCGATCTCGTGCGGCGGGACGGCGCGGTGATCGCCGCAGCGATCCGCCTGGGGCCGGCCGGGCAGGACCGGATCTGGCGCGAGGCCGGGTGCGCCCTGTCGGAGCCGAACCCGGCCAAGCCGGCCATCGTGACGCTGGAGGCCGAGATCGGCCTGCGGCCCGCCCGGACCGCAGCGTCCGAACGGCCGTCCCGCCTGATCTTCGCCCGGCGCGCCTCGGCGTGACCGAGCCTATTCCTCCTCGCCGAAGCGGTTCGCGAGCAACGCCGTGATGGCGTCCATGCAGGCATCCTGGTCGGGGCCGAGCGCGGTCACCATGATGCTGGTGCCCTGCGCGGCGCCGAGCGTCAGCAGGCCCATGATCGAACGCCCGCCCACCGTCTCTCCGGCCCGCGTGACAGTCACGTCGGATTGAAACCGTTCGACCGCCTGCACGAACTTGGCGGAGGCCCGGGCATGCAGGCCGCGCCGGTTGATGATCGGCAATTCCCGCATCACCGCGCCATCGGGCACCGGCGGAAGCTCCCAGGCGTCGGGATCTGCATCATTCATCGGGAAGCGGAATCCTGCTGGCGCCGGTTCGCTGCGGGCGTCAGGCCGACCGGCTCTCGTCGTGGGTGAGGGGGGAGGAGGGCGCTACTTCCCGGCGAGGACCCGGGAGGCGACGTTGATGTATTTGCGGCCGGCCTCCTGGGCGTGGAGGACGGCGTCGCCGAGGCTCTCCTCGTCGCGCACGCTCGCGAGCTTGATGAGCATCGGGAGATTGATGCCGGCGACGACCTCGACGGAGCCGCCGTTCATGCACGAGAGGGCGAGATTCGACGGCGTGCCCCCGAACATGTCGGTGAGGACCACGACGCCGTCGCCGCTGTTCACCCGGCAGACCGCCGACATGATGTCCTTGCGCCGGACCTCCATGTCGTCTTCGGGGCCGATCGTGATGGTTTCGAGCTGCTCCTGCGGACCCACGACATGCTCCAGCGCGGCCTTGAACTCCGTCGCGAGCAAACCGTGCGTGACGAGCACCATTCCAATCATCGACACGAGTTCCGACGCCCCTTTCAGAGCCGAGCCGCCATTTTGTGCAGCGCAAGGGCGAGCGCAAGAGCATTGCGGCGAAATCCGCATCACCCCGCCATCATCATGCCATGAGGGCGGCGCCAGCGCCACAACACCGTGCTCGCCCGGGCCGGGTCGCGGGGAAGGATGATGCGGGGCAGCCGCACGCCTAAGAGAAGGACGCTCTCCCGGGCCGGCTCGGGCATCCGCGGCACCGTCTCGGCCAAGTCCACGACGAGGCGCAGGACCGCCGAAGGCAGCGTGTTCTCAACGATTTGCAGCCCCGCTCCGCGGATCTCGATCAGGCCGGCGAGCGCCGGATGCGGGCGCGCAACCAGCCGGCCGTGGCGCGCCTCCACCACGATCCTGTCATCGCCGACCAGAGCGGCGAAGACCGGCAAGATAGGGCCGGCCTGGAGAAGGTCGCGGGCCAGGGTCGTTTTGCCGCTCCCGGACGGGCCCCGAATCAGCAGGCCCGATTCGCCGAGCACCACGCAGGTGGCGTGGAGCGTGGCGCTGGTGCGGGTCAGCGGTTGAGCCCCGGAATGCGCACGACGAAGCGCGCGCCGAGCAAAGTCGGCTCGCCGTCCTCGCCGGGGGGGCCGAGCCGGTTCTCGGCCCGGATCGTGCCGCGATGGGCCTGGACGATCTGACGCGAGATCGAGAGGCCGAGGCCCGAATTCTGGCCGAAGCCCTGTTCCGGACGGTCGGTGTAGAAGCGCTCGAAGATCCGTTCGAGGGCGTGGGGCGGGATGCCCGGCCCGTCATCCTCCACGGCGAGCTCGACCGTGTTGCGCAGGCGGCGCAGGGACACCCGCACGGTGGCGCCCTTGGGCGAGAACGACCGGGCATTGTCGAGGAGGTTGTTCACCACCTGTCCGAGCCGGCTGTCGTGACCGATGATCGCGAAGGGATCCTCGATGCTGGGAGGCGGCGGATCGACCGTGAAGGTGATCGCCGCGTCGCGCGGGCGGCGGCGCTCGTTCGCCACCGAGGTCACGGTGGTGAGGAGCTTCTTGAGATCGACCCGCGCCGCCTCCGCCCGGGCGAGCTCCGCGTCGAGCCGCGAGGCATCGGCGATGTCGCTGATCAGCCGGTCGAGGCGCTTCACGTCGTGCTGGATGACCTGCATGAGGCGCCCGCGCGACTCGTCGGTCTTGGCGAGCGGCAGCGTCTCGACGGCGCTGCGCAGCGACGTCAGCGGGTTCTTGAGCTCGTGGGAGACGTCGGCGGCGAAGTTCTCGATCGCGTCGAGGCGGCGGTAGAGCGCCTGGGTCATGTCGCGCAGCGCCCGCGACAGGTGCCCGATCTCGTCGCTGCGGGTGGTGAAGTCGGGGATCTCCTGGCGGGACTTGATGCCGAGCCGCACCCGCTCGGCGGCCTCCGACAGGCGGCTCACCGGTCCGACGATCTGGCCGGCGACGAGGAGCGAGAGCACCACCATCACGAGGGCGGCGACGAGGAAGACCTGCAGCAGCGCGAAGCGCTCCGAGGCGATGATCTTGTCGATGTCGCCTTCCTGGGTCGAGAGCAGCAGGGCGCCGCGCACCGTGCGGGCGCGCATGATCGGCACCGCCACCGAGACGATCGTCTCCCCGTGGGCGTTGCGGCGGACCAGGGTGCCGCGCGCCCCCGCCAGCGCCCGCTGCACCTCGGGCAGGCTGCGTCCGTCTGGCGGGCCGGCCTCCTCGGTCGATTCGCGGCGCAGGATCGGGAGGTGCTGGCGGATCCCGTCCCAGGCCCGCTCCATCAGGCTGGGCTTCTCCTTGCGCACCGGCACCTCGGCGCGGCCGAGATCGCCGCGGACATAGAGGTTGCGCGAATCGATCAGGCTGGTTCCGTCCCGGTCGTAGACCCGGGCCCGGGTGCCGGTGGGCGTGATGAGCCGCCGCAGCAGCGGCGCCACCCGCTCCGGGTTGAGCGAGAATTCGAGGGCCGAGAGCGTCTCCTCGCCCCCCGCATTCGGCTCGCCCGCCTGGAGCTGCAGCAGCCGGTCGGGGTCGATGCTGATCGCGTCCGTGTCGACGGTGGCGGAGGCGGCGATCGCCCCCGCGATGATGTCGCCCTGGGTCAGGAGGCTCTTGACCCGCGCCTCGATCAGCCCCTGGCGGAACTGGTTGAGATAGAGGAAGCCGACGAGGAGCGCGATCAGCCCCGCGAGGTTGAGGACGACGATGCGCCGCGTCAGGCTGGAGGAGGCGCGCTGGGCGATCCAGCGGCCGACGAGGCGCAGCGAGACGGGTTCCCGCGGCGCCTCCGCCTCGGGGTCCGTCTCGCTGCCTGTTCCGGGCGCACCGGCCCCGAGGAGGCGCCGCACGGCGCCAAGTGCGGAACCGCCGCTCACGTGACCGGTCTCAAGCTTCCTTGAAGCGATAGCCGACGCCGTAGAGCGTCTCGATCATGTCGAAGTTGGTGTCCACCACCTTGAACTTCTTGCGCAGCCGCTTGATGTGGCTGTCGATGGTGCGGTCGTCGACGTAGACCTGATCGTCATAGGCCGCGTCCATGAGGGCGTTGCGGCTCTTCACGACGCCGGGACGCTGGGCGAGGGCCTGCAGGATCAGGAACTCCGTCACCGTGAGGGTCACGGGCTCGCCCTTCCAGGTGCAGGTGTGCCGCTCGGGATCCATCATCAGCTGCCCGCGCTCGAGCGAGCGGGCGGCGGCGGCCTCCGCCTCGCGGGCCGCCGCGGCGGGGCCCGCCTCCTTGGCGGCGAAGCGGCGCAGCACCGCCTTCACCCGCTCCACCAGCAGGCGCTGCGAGAACGGCTTCCGGATGAAGTCGTCGGCTCCCATCTTGAGCCCGAACAACTCGTCGATCTCCTCGTCCTTGGAGGTGAGGAAGATCACCGGCAGGTCGGATTTCTGCCGCAGGCGGCGCAGGAGCTCCATGCCGTCCATGCGCGGCATCTTGATGTCGAAGATCGCGAGGTCGGGCGGGGAATGCTTGAGCCCGTCGAGGGCCGAGGCACCGTCCGTGTAGGTCTGGATGCGGTATCCCTCGGTTTCGAGCGCGATCGACACGGAGGTGAGGATGTTGCGGTCGTCGTCAACGAGGGCGATGGTCGGCATGGGCATTCCCTGGGACGAGGGTGACGTCGTCTGATAAGGATCGCAGGATCCTCCTGAACGCCACCCGACTTCAGCGCCGGTTCGGGGCCGGCCTTGACAGTGGCCGCGCCTCCCCATCCGCCACAAAAGGGCTGGACAGTGACCGGCGAGCCACGATTCCGTCACCCTTAAGGCCATCGCGATCAAAAAGCGAGCACCCGTGACGCACTCGCCACACCCGCGACGCGAGGCCCGCTGGACGGGGCGGCGCGCGGCGGACGAGGCTCACCCCCGATTGGAGCAGGATCCGTTCCACCGTGAACGGATCCTGCTCTCGGTTTTTGATTGTGCCGCATTGTCTGCGACGAACCGGCATCCACTTCGTCGGAAAATGCTCTGGAGGGAGCCCGGATAGCATGGCCGAGACCGAGAGACAGCAGGCAGCGCCCGTTGCCGCCGCCGCGGCGCCGTTCGACGCGATCGGCCTCGCGAAGACGCTGCTGCGGGAGACGCGCGCGGGCGCGCTCGCCACGATCGACCGGAGTGACGGATCGCCGTTCGCGTCACTCGTGACCGTGGCGACCGATCTCGACGGCGCGCCCCTGATGCTGCTGTCGCGTCTCTCGGCCCATACCCTGAACCTGGAGGCGGAGCCGCGCTGCTCGCTGCTGCTGAGCCCCGGCGGCAAGGGCGACCCGCTCGCGCATCCGCGCCTGACGGTGACGGGGCGCGCAGCCCGCAGCGACGCCCCGCGCCTGCGCGCCCGTTTCCTCGCCCGCCATCCGAAAGCCCAGCTCTACGCGGATTTCCCGGATTTCGCCTTCTTCCGGCTGGAGCCGCGGGCGGGGCACCTCAATGGCGGCTTCGCCAAGGCCGCGACGCTCGAGCCCACGGAACTGCTCACGGATCTCGCCGGCATGGAGGCGCTCGCCGAGAGCGAGGCCGGCGCTGTCGCCCACATGAACGAGGACCATGCAGACGCGCTCGCCCTCTACGCGGTGCATTTCGCCGGTGCGGAGCCCGGCCCCTGGCGCCTCACGGGCCTCGATCCCGAAGGTCTCGATCTTCTCGCCGGTGACCGGACGGCCCGCGTGATCTTTCCAAACCGGCTGAGCAGCCCCGGAACCCTGCGGCAGGTGCTGGTCGAGATGGCCGCCGAGGCGCGGCGCGCGCAGGCCGGAGGCGCCCGGGCCGAGTGACAGAACGTATGTTCTGTTACCCTGCTATTGTCCCTTTGCGATTGAACCGCGAAGTTTCGCCACCTACTAACGGCGGTTACGTGGCCTCGCGCTCGGCGCGAGCCAGGTGCGGCGGTCGCCACGCACGGGAACCGGGCGTCCGACGGAACGAGGGCATCGGCACGTGCCGGGTGGACCCCCGCCCCGGACGGCGCCAGGAGGAACACTCGTGAGCGATATCGGCGTATTCAACGCTGCGGTCGGCGCCGACCGGGCCGGACTGCGCAACCTCAAGCGCGTCTTCTGGAACCTGGAGGCTCCGGGCCTCTACGAGCAGGCGCTGCAGCGGGGGGAGGCCCAGCTGGCGGTGGGCGGGGCCCTCGTCGCCGAGACCGGCATCCACACCGGCCGGTCCCCGAAGGACAAGTTCGTCGTCCGCGACGCTGAGACCGAGGCGCAAGTCTGGTGGGACAACAACGGTGCCATCAGCCCCGAGCAGTTCGACCGGCTGCACGCGGATTTCATCGCTCATGCGGAGGGCCGGGAGCTCTTCGCGCAGGATCTCTACGGCGGCGCCGAGCCGGCGCACCGGGTGCGGGCGCGGGTCTTCACCGAATTCGCCTGGCACTCGCTGTTCATCCGCAACCTGCTGATCCGGCCGGAGCGGGACGAGCTCGCGACCTACGAGCCCGATCTCACCATCATCGACCTGCCGAGCTTCAAGGCCGATCCGGCCCGCCACGGCGTGCGCTCCGAGACCATGATCGCCTGCGACTTCACCCGCAGGATCATGCTGATCGGCGGCACCTCCTACGCGGGCGAGATGAAGAAATCGGTCTTCACCTACCTGAACTACATTCTGCCGCAGGCCGGCGTCATGCCGATGCATTGCTCGGCGAATGTCGGCGGGGCGGGCGATTCGGCCCTGTTCTTCGGCCTGTCGGGCACCGGCAAGACGACCCTGTCGAGCGACCCGGCTAGGGCGCTGCTCGGCGATGACGAGCATGGCTGGAGCCCGAAGGGCATCTTCAACTTCGAGGGCGGCTGCTACGCCAAGACGATCCGCCTCTCGCGCGAGGCCGAGCCCGAGATCTACGCCACGACGGAGCGCTTCGGCACCGTCATGGAGAACGTCGTCATCGATCCGGTCACGCGCCTGCCGGATTTCGACGACGCCTCGCGCACCGAGAACACCCGCTGCGCCTACCCGCTGCCCTTCATCCCGAATGCGAGCCCGACGGGCCGGGCGGGGCATCCGAAGAACATCGTCATGCTGACCTGCGACGCCTTCGGGGTGCTGCCCCCGATCGCGAAGCTCACCGGCGCCGAGGCGATGTACCACTTCCTCTCCGGCTACACCGCCAAGGTGGCCGGCACCGAGAAGGGGCTGAAGGGGCCGGAGGCGACCTTCTCGACCTGCTTCGGCGCGCCCTTCATGCCGCGGCACCCGTCGGTCTACGGCAACCTGCTGCGCGACCTCATCGCCCGCCACCATGTCGATTGCTGGCTCGTCAACACGGGCTGGACCGGCGGCGGCGTCGGCACCGGGCGGCGCATGCCGATCCGGGTGACGCGGCGGCTCCTCACGGCGGCCCTCGACGGCTCGCTGGCCAAGGCCGATTTCCGCCGTGATCCCTATTTCGGCTTCGCGGTGCCGACCTCGGTGCCCGGCGTCGAGCCGCACATCCTGTACCCGGTCAAGACCTGGCAGGATAAGGCGGCCTTCGCCGAGACGGCCAAGAAGCTCGTCGAGATGTTCCAGGCGAACTTCAAGCGGTTCGAGGCCCACGTCGATGCCGACGTGCGCGCCGCCGAGCCGACCATGTCGATCGCGGCCTAAAAAGGGAGTCCAGAGGGCCGGACGGCCCTCTGGCTCAGGGTGTGGGGGCGGGGAGCCCCCGCTTGGGCTCCGCCCAAACCCGCGAGGGCTCCGCCCTCGACCCGCCGGGGCCGCGGGCCCCGGACCCCGGGAGTGAGGCATGATGATCCTGGTTGTCGGCGCGGGCGTGGTTGGGCTGGCCTGCGGGCGGGCGCTGGCGCTGCGCGGCCACGAGGTGATCGTGGCCGAGGCCGAAGGCGGCATCGGCACCGGCGTGTCGTCGCGCAATTCCGAGGTCATCCACGGCGGGATGTATTATCCGGCGGGCTCGCTGCGGGCCCGCCACTGCGTCGAGGGGCGGCGCCGGCTCTATGCCTATTGCGCGAGCCACGGCGTGCCCCACGCCAAGACCGGCAAGCTGATCGTCGCGGCGACCGAGCCGGAGCGCGCCAAGATCGCGGCCATCCACGAGCAGGGCGTCGCGAACGGTGTCGAGGGCCTGCAGCTCCTCGACGGCGCCGAGGCGCGCCGGCTCGAACCGAGCCTCGCCTGCGTGGCGGCCCTGCTCTCGCCCGAGACCGGCATCGTCGACAGCCACGCCCTCATGCTGGCCCTGCAGGGCGACCTCGAAGCCCATGGCGGCGCGCTCGCCTTCCGCACGCCCGTCGAGCGGCTGCTGCGGGACGGAGCCGGATGGGTGGCCCGGTTCCGCGGCGAGGCGCCGGGGGAGCTTCCGGTCGATGCCGTCGTCAATGCGGCGAGCTTCGGCGCGCAGGCGCTGGCGCGGGCGACCGAGGGCTACCCGGCGGAGCGCGTGCCCCGCCTCGTCCTGGCCAAGGGCAATTATTTCGGCTGCCTCGGCCGCCCCGCCTTCACCCGGCTGATCTATCCCGCCCCGGTCGAGGGGGGCCTCGGCATCCATCTCACCCTCGACCTCGCCGGCCGCATGCGCTTCGGGCCCGATGTCGAATGGGTCGATGCGCCCGACTACGAGGTCGACCCGGCCCGCGGCGCGCTGTTCTATGCGGCGATCCGGCGCTACTGGCCCGATCTGCCGGACGGCGCGCTGTTCCCCGATTACGCCGGCATCCGCCCGAAGCTGTCGGGGCCCGGGCAGCCGGCGCAGGATTTCGTCGTCGATGGGCCCGCGGAGCATGGCCTGCCGGGCCTAGTCCAGATGTTCGGGATTGAGAGCCCGGGCCTGACATCGAGCCTGTCGCTGGCCGAGGACGTGGCGGACCGCCTCGGCGCCTGACGGGCCGGGGCGTCTTGGGGCCGGGCGTCTTGGCGCCGGGCGTCTTGGCGCCGGGCGGGCCCGCTGCTATCTCCCGTCGGTCTTTCCCTTTTTACGCCGTGCGCCAAGCCGACTGCCGCGCCTGAGCGCCGGAGACCGCCTGCTGATGACCGCCAAGCCCATCGACACGATCCGCAACTTCTCGATCGTCGCGCATATCGACCATGGCAAGTCGACCCTCGCCGACCGGCTGATCCAGCTCACCGGGGCGCTCTCGGCGCGCGAGATGACCGAGCAGGTGCTCGACTCGATGGACATCGAGCGCGAGCGCGGCATCACCATCAAGGCGCAGACCGTCCGGCTCGACTACACGGCGCAGGACGGGCGGACCTACATCCTCAACCTGATGGACACTCCCGGCCACGTGGACTTCACCTACGAGGTGTCGCGGTCGCTGGCCGCCTGCGAGGGCTCGCTCCTAGTGGTCGATGCGAGCCAGGGCGTCGAGGCGCAGACGCTGGCCAACGTCTACCAGGCCATCGACGCCAACCACGAGATCGTGCCGGTCCTCAACAAGATCGACCTGCCGGCCGCCGAGCCGGATCGCGTCAAGCAGCAGATTGAGGAGGTGATCGGGATCGATGCCTCCGAGGCGGTTCCGATCTCGGCCAAGACCGGGCTCAACATCGAGGCGGTGCTGGAGGCGATCGTCGCCAAGCTGCCGCCGCCCAAGGGCGACCGCGCGGCGCCGCTCAAGGCCCTGCTCGTCGATTCCTGGTACGACGTCTATCTCGGCGTGGTGGTGCTGGTGCGCATCGTCGACGGCGTGCTGAAGAAGGGCATGACCATCCGCATGATGGGGGCGGATGCGGTCTACGGCGTCGACCGGATCGGCGTCTTCCGCCCGAAGATGCAGGACGTGGCCGAGCTCGGCCCCGGCGAGGTCGGCTTCCTCACCGCCTCGATCAAGGAAGTGGCCGATACCCGCGTCGGCGACACGATCACCGAGGACAGGCGCCCGACGGATTCTCCCCTGCCGGGCTTCAAGCCGGTGCAGCCGGTGGTGTTCTGCGGCCTGTTCCCGGTCGACGCGGCGGAGTTCGAGAACCTGCGCGCCGCCATGGGCAAGCTTAGGCTCAACGACGCCTCCTTCTCGTACGAGATGGAGACCTCGGCGGCCCTCGGCTTCGGCTTCCGCTGCGGCTTCCTGGGCCTGCTCCACCTGGAGATCATCCAGGAGCGGCTGGAGCGGGAGTTCAACCTCGACCTGATCTCGACTGCGCCGAGCGTGGTCTATCGCCTCAACATGTCGGACGGCACCATGCGGGAGTTGCACAATCCGGCCGACATGCCCGACGTGATGAAGATCGACACCATCGAGGAGCCCTGGATCCGCGCCACGATCCTCACGCCCGACGATTATCTCGGCAGCGTGCTCAAGCTGTGCCAGGACCGGCGCGGCACGCAGATCGACCTCAACTACGTCGGCAAGCGGGCCATGGTCGTCTACGACCTGCCGCTGAACGAGGTGGTGTTCGATTTCTACGACCGGCTGAAGTCGATCTCGAAGGGCTACGCCTCCTTCGACTACCACATCTCCGATTACCGCGAGGGCGACCTCGTGAAGATGTCGATCCTGGTGAACAGCGAGCCGGTCGACGCGCTCTCGATGCTGGTTCACCGCACCCGCGCGGAGTCCCGCGGCCGGGCGATGTGCGAGAAGCTGAAGGACCTCATCCCCCGCCACCTGTTCCAGATCCCCGTCCAGGCGGCGATCGGCGGCAAGATCATCGCCCGCGAAACCATCCGGGCCCTGTCGAAGGATGTCACCGCCAAGTGCTACGGCGGCGACATCTCGCGCAAGCGCAAGCTCCTCGACAAGCAGAAGGAGGGCAAGAAGCGCATGCGCCAGTTCGGCAAGGTCGAGATTCCGCAGGAAGCCTTCATCGCCGCGCTCAAGATGGACAGCTGAGCGGCCCGCCGCGGGCGCGGTGCCTCCGGCATGCCCGTGCCGGAGGGGCGCGGCCGGACGACGTCGCCGTCAGGGCTTGGACCCGGCGCCCTCGGCGTCGGGACGGGGCTCCGCATTGGCCCAGGTCTTGGTCTCCAGCGCCGGCTTCATGCGCTCTTCGAGCGCGCGGGCGAGGTGGCGGGTATAGGTGCCGCGGAAGTAGCGGTCGCCGGTCCCCCATCCGTGCCGCTGGTCATGGGCGCGGACCATCGCCTCGACTTCCGGGCGGCAGAGAAACCCGATCACGCCGGCGGCCTCGTACCAGCGGCCGTTGCGGGCCAGGGCAAGCGCCGAGGGGTTGTTGCCGATGGCCTCGGCGAAGCATTCGGTCGCCGCCGTCTCGGTCGGCGGGGGGGCGGAGCGGGTGGTCGGAAGGTCGCGGGCGACGGCCGCGCCGGCGGCCGTCATGCAGAGCATGCCGAGGAGCAGGAATCTGGTCATCCGGGGGCGGCCGATTCATCGAGAGTGGCGAAGTCGGCAAGCCTGCCCCCGGTCCGGGGCGATTCTGCGGCAGATTCCACTCTCAATCGAAACTGACGCGTGTGGAAGCGACCACGCGCCTCAGGTTCGCTTGAGATCGCGTCGGCCCAGGCGAGGATGTCCGCTCCGCCCTTTGCCGGGCGCATGCAGCGTCAGCGGAATGCGATCCGGGAAAGCATCTGTGTTTGGCGTCAAGCCTGTTGGGGCTGATTTGGCGTCCAGAGGCGGTCCTGAGCGATGAGGCTGTTGGCCAGCACGGCGAGCTTGCGGGCCACGGCGATGATGGCGCACTTTGGCTTCTTGCCGTTGGCGATCAGGCGTTCGTGGAAGGCTTTCAGGCCGGCGTTGTGGCGGGCGGCCGAGAGCGCCGCGAGGTAGAGGACGCGGCGCACGGGCGGGCGGCCGCCCCAGATGACCCGCACGCCCTGGCGCGCGCCGGAATCGTCGGCGACCGGCGCCAGGCCCGCCAGCAGGCCGATCTGCCGGCTGCTGCAGGTGCCCAGCTCGGCCAGGCTGGCCACCAGGGTGGCCGCGATCGTGTCCCCGATCGAGGGGATCGAGACCAGGATGGCATGCCGCCGGGCCAGTCCGGGATCGGCCGCGATGAGCCGGCGGATCTCGCCGGCAAGGGCCTCAATGTCCGCGGCGATCCTGGCCAGACGGTCCTGGAGCTGGCGGATCAGGAACGGGCTTGCGGCCGCGGCCAGCTGGTTCTTGAGGGCGGTTTGTTCGGCCACGGCGCTGTCGCGGGCCGCGACCAGTTCCTGGAGCGCTTCGAGCGCGTCCGAGGCCGGCGGGCGCTGCGGGGGGGCCATCACCGCGGCAAACTGCGCCAGCACGCGGGCATCGAGCCGATCGGTCTTGGCCCAGATGCCTTGCGCCTTGGCGAACATGCGCACCCGAAACGGATCGACGACGGCGACCGGCAGGCCCGAGGCATGCAGGCTGCGGCGGGTCTGGCGGTGCCACTTGCCGGTGGCCTCGACCACGACCAGCCCCAGAGCAAAGCGCCCAAGCCAGCGCTTGAGCTGCCGGATGCCGACCTCGGTATTGGCGAACCGCTGGGCTTGGCCGGAGGGGAGGACGTGGACGTCGAGCCAGCTCTTGCTGACGTCGATCCCCACGCTAGACTTGCCCGCGGTCTCTTGTTTGGACACTTCCTTGCCTTGCATACGGGACTTGCTCCCCAGCATCTGTTCAGGACAAGAGCCAGAGGGCGGCCGGATCCTGCTTTCCCACGGTGCCAATCCTAGAGGGAGATCGATCCCGGCCGCCCGCGTCGCGGCCGGTGGCCACCGGCCGCGACGCACCTCACAGCTTGGTGCGCTGGTCGGCCCGTCAAACATGCAAGAGGGAGCGCGAAGGGGCGGAGAATCCCGGAAGGGGGCGGCAAAGCTGTGATCCGGTCTCCGGACGGGGCCTCCGGAAACGGGTCAGCCGCGGCGCTCGGCGTTCCAGCGTCCACCGCACCGGGTCGAGCCGGAGGTGACCCAGGTCCCGTTGCCCCAGCCATCCGCGAGCCGGCCGACCACATGCGCGCTGGCATCCCCGCGGCTGATCGACCCGCGCACCGCGCCGTTCGGCTGCACGCGGCCGGTGATGATGAAGTCCGAGCCGCCCGCATAGCGGGCCTGTCCGTCCCGAATGATGACGCCGTAGCGGTAGGCCCGGTCGCAGGTGCCGGATTCGGTGATGACCTCCACGCTCCAGATGCCGTCGAAGCGCGTGACCGAGGGCGCCCTGCGTTTGGCCGCCAGGGCAGGGGCTGCCGCAGCGGTCAGGATGATCACGCCCGCGAGGGCGGACCGCAGCATCGTCGTCACTCGTCTCTCCCCTTGAGAACCCCCCGCGACAAACGTCCGAGCTTCGCCGCGGTTGCTCTTAGGGCGTCAGGATCGAGCGAGGGTCTGCGCCTCGTCCAGCAGGCGCAGGAGGTCGCAGCCGGCATAGAGGTCGCGCGTCACGCCCGCCCCCCGCAGGTCGGCTTCGAGCTTGCCGGGCCGGCCGGCCAGATAGAGGGTGCGCGCGCCTGCCGCAGCGAGGGCCTGCGCTGCCGGGACCGCCTCGGCCGCGTAGATCTCGTCGGACGAGCACAGGCAGGCGAGCGGTGTGCCGGCCTCCCGGAACGCCGCCGCCATGACGGCATGGTCCGGGAAACCGTCATTCGTCACCGCCTCGATGCCGCCGGCCTCGAAGGCGTTGCGCGCAAAGGTGGCCCGCGTGTTGAAGGCCGCGATCGGACCGAGATTGGCCAGGAACACGCGCGGGCGCCGGCCGGTCTCGGCGAGGATCGCGTCCGAGGCGTCGCGCAACCGCTCGAAGGGCTCGGCGAAGCGCCGGGAGGGGAGGGCCCCGGCCGGTGCCGCTGCCGGTTCGGGCGCGGGCGCCAGCACCGCAACGGGAGCCTCAGCGAGATGCGGGAACTCGCTCGTGCCGGTGATCGGCAGGCGGCGGGTGGCCAGGTCCCGGTCGCGGCCCTCGCGGATCGCCGCGAGCCGGCTGGCGAGCGCCCCCGAGGCGAGGCTCTCCACGATGCCGCCCTCGCGCTCGATCGCCTGGAACTGCGCCCAGGCCTGCTCGCAGAGGCCGGCCGTCAGCGCCTCGAACCCGCCTGCGCCCGCGGCCGGATCGGCGACGCGCCAGAGGTTCGACTCCTCCAGGAGGATGGCTTGCGTGTTGCGGGCGCATCGCCGCGCGAAGGCATCGGGCAGGCCGAGCGCCGCCGTGAAGGGCAGGATTGTGATCGCATCGGCGCCGCCGAGGCCGGCCGAGAAGGCGGCCGTGGTGGCGCGCAGCAGGTTCACCCAAGGGTCGCGGCGGGTGGTCGTGCGCCACGCCGTCTCAGCATGGATGCGGATGGGTTGGGGCGCCAGGCCGCAGGTTTCCTCGACCCGGGCCCAGAGGCGCCGCAGCGCCCTGAACTTGGCGGTGGTCAGGAACTCGTCGGCATCGGCCACGAGCAGGAAGGAGAGCGCATCCCGCGCCCGCTCCAGGCTATGCCCGCCCGCCTCCAGCGCCCGCAGGATCGCGACCCCGCTCGCCAGCACGGCGGCGAGTTCCCCGGCCTCGGTCGCGCCGGCCTCGTGGAAGGGCCGCGCATCCGCCAGGAAGGCCCGGCCCGCAAAGCCCTTGGCGGCGAGGTCGGACAGGGTGGCGGCGAGCCGGGCCGCCAGCGCGGGCCAGGGCGCCGGCAGGGCGCCCCCGGTGGCCAGCATCCCGACCGGGTCGATGCCGAGATCGAGGTCGAGACCCGCAAGCCCGTCGCCGCGGCGCTCAGTGAGGGAGACGAGGCCGGCGGCGGCCTCGAAGGCAGAGGAGCCGGCATCGAGGCGCAGCGCGACCATTGGCAGCATCACGCCCTGAAGCGCCGCCTCCAGCGCCTCGGGTCCCGGCAGGCCGAAGCCGCGGGCGGCCGGAGCACCGGCGAAGACCAGGGCGAGGGCATCGGCGCCGCCTTCGAGGTCGGTGAGCGCCAGTGCGTTCGCCTCGGCCGGGTCCGGATGGTCCACCCGCTGGCAGATCCGCCAGGGGGCGGGCGTGCCGTCACCGCGCAGGGGCTGCGGGGCGGGGGAGGCCGCGTCGTACAGGGCCTCGATCCGGATTCCGTCGCGGGTGCGGTGGACGAGCCGCTTCTCGAAATCGGCGCCCTTGAGAACGCCGTCGACGAGGGCGCGCCACTGCTCGCGGGTGGCGGGGGGGAACGCGGCGGCGAGCGTGAGGTCGTCCATGGCGGATCCTTGGGCGGGTCGGCTCTTCCTCTGCATCACACGGGATCGCGGCGCCACCCGTCAATGGTCGAGCCTCCGGAACCCGGGCCATCGCCCGTTAGAGCATCTTCCGACGAAGTGGATAGCGGTTCGTCGCAGACAATGCGGCACAATCAAAAACCTGGAGCAGGGTCCGTTCCACCGTGAACGGATCCTGCTCTAGCCGAAGACGATCAGCCCCGCGAAGCCCGCCGCGCCCACGATGATCCGCCACCACGCGAACAGCGCGAAGCCGTGGCGGGAGACGTAGTTGAGGAGCTTGCGCACCACGAAGAGGGCCGACAGGAAGGCGACCACGAAGCCGACCGCGATCAGCCCGAAATCGTCGCGCGACAGGTTCTTGTAGTTGTCGAGGAGATCCTTGGCGAAGGCGCCCGCCATGGTGGGCATGGCGAGATAGAACGAGAACTCGGTGGCCGCGCGCTTGCCCGAGCCCATCAGCATGGCACCCACGATGGTGGCCCCGGAGCGCGAGACGCCCGGGATCATCGCGAGGCACTGGAAGAGGCCGATCTTGAGCGCCATCCTCAGCGAGAACTGGTGCACGTCGTCGTATTTCTGCTCCAGCTCGGTCTCGTCGATGACGAGGAGCACGAGGCCGCCGGCCACCAGGGTCGAGCAGACGATCCAGGGATTGAACAGGTAGAGCTTGATCGCCTTCGAGAAGATGCCGCCGATGATCGCCGCCGGCAGGAAGGCGATCAGCACCGCCAGGATGAAGCGGCGCGCTTTCGGATCGCTCGGCGCCCGGCGCAGCAGATCGAGAAGCGTGCCGAAATAGACGCCGACGATCGCCAGGATGGCGCCGAGCTGGATCAGCACCTCGAAGGTGTTGTTGGGTGACTGGAAGCCGATGAAGTGGCCGATGAGGAGCTGGTGCCCGGTCGAGGAGACCGGAATGAACTCGGTCGCGCCCTCGACGAGGGCGAGGACGACCGCCTTGCCGATGCCTGCGATATCCATCAGCGGGCTCCCCGGCCGGCGCGGGCCGGCCCTGCGCGCTTCGACACAGCCGTCATGATCGCTCGCTTTCGCTGGAGGCCGCCCGTGGCGGCGAAGGGGCCTTGGGGCAGTGCGAAACCGTCGCACCGCCATGGTTGCGGGTCGGTTACCAGTAACGGCGACGCGTGTTAAGGATGTCGTTCACCTCCCGCGGGGATGATGACCGGCCGTTAATCCGTTCCGGTGTCAATCGCCGCGCCGGCCCGCCCGCCCGTCCGAGGCCAGCCAGACACGAAGCGCGACACGGCCCGCATGGCGACGCTCCACCACTCAACCTTCTGCCCGCATTCCCGCTTCATCCGCCTGGTCCTCGCCGAGATGGGCATGGAGCCGGTTCTCGCGGAGGAGCGCCCCTGGGAGCGACGCGAGGAGTTCCTGATGCTCAACCCCGCCGGGACGACGCCGGTGCTGGTGGAGGCAGGGGGGCTGGCGATCCCCGGCCCGGGCGTGATCGCCGAATATCTCGACGAGACGCGGGGCCTCGGCCTGTCGGGACGCCGGCTCCTGCCGGAGGCGCCGGGGGCGCGGGTGGAGGTGCGCCGCCTGCTCGACTGGTTCCTGTCGAAGTTCGACCAGGAGGTGACGGGCTATCTCGTCACCGAGAAGATCCACAAGCGGTTCATGACCTCGAACCTCGGCGGCGGTCCGCCGGACATGAATGCGATCCGGGCCGCGCGCACCAATGTGCGCTACCACCTCAAGTACATCGGCTACCTGATCGCCCGGCGCAAATGGCTGGCGGGCGACCATCTGACCTATGCGGATCTGGCGGCGGCGGCCCATCTGTCCTGCGTGGACTACCTCGGCGACGTGCCATGGGACGAGGACGAGATGGCGAGGAACTGGTATGCGCGGCTGAAGTCCCGGCCGTCCTTCCGCAGCCTGCTCGCCGACCGGGTGCCCGGCATGGCACCGGCCGACCATTACGCGGATCTGGACTTCTGACACGGGTGACACGGGACGGGGCGGGCCTGAGGCGCCTTCTGGAGGAGCGGGCGCGGGCGCTCGGCTTCGACGCGCTCGCGGTCACCGGGCCCGAGGCGGTGCCGGACCTGCCCGCGCGCCTGTCCGCATGGCTCGATGCCGGCCACCAGGCCGGGATGGGCTGGATGGGCGAGCGGGTGGCGGAGCGCGCCTCGCCGGCGGCCCTTTGGCCGGCGGTGCGCAGCATCGTGATGCTCGGGGTCAATGCCGGGCCGCAGGAGGATCCGCGCGCGGTGCTGGCCGCCCGCGACCGGGGGGCGATCGCCGTCTATGCGCAGCGGCGCGACTACCACGACGTGATCAAGGGCAAGCTTAAGGAGCTGGGCGGCATCCTGGCGGCGCGGGGCGGGGCGGACCTGAAGGTCTTCGTCGACACGGCGCCCGTGATGGAGAAGCCGCTCGCCGCAGCAGCCGGGCTCGGCTGGCAGGGGAAGAACACGCTCCTCGTCTCGCGCGAGTTCGGGACATGGCTTCTCCTCGGGGCCATCTACACGAATGCGGAGCTGCCGCGGGATTCCGGCATCGGCGACCGCTGCGGCTCCTGCCGCCGCTGCCTCGACGTCTGCCCGACCGATGCCTTCCCGGCACCCTACCGGCTCGATGCGAATCGCTGCATCGCCTACCTGACGATCGAGCATGCGGGGCCGATCGCCCCCGAATTCCGCGAGGCGATGGGCAACCGGGTGTTCGGCTGCGACGATTGTCTGGCGGTCTGCCCCTGGAACAAGTTCGCGCAGGCCGCGCGGGAGGCGCGGCTCTCAGCCCGCCAGGACCTGGCCAGCCCCGCGCTCGCGGAGCTGGCGCGGCTCGACGAGGCGGCGTTCCGGGCGCGCTTCGCCGGCACGCCGGTCAAGCGCACGGGTCGCGCCCGCGTACTGCGCAACGTGCTGATCGCCATCGGCAATTCGGGCGACGCGACGCTGGCCGCGGAGGCCGAGCGCCTCCTCGATGATCCCTCGCCGCTGGTGCGCGGCATGGCGGTCTGGGCGCTGGCCCGCCTCGCTCCCGAGCGGCTCCCGCCCGGCCCGCCGCCCGGCGAGGAGGATCCCGACGTCCTTCGCGAGTGGCGCCTCGCGCTGAATCAGGGTGTCCAGAGGGCGAGCCCTCTGGCGGGTGCAGGGCAGCGCCCTGCATAAGACCGCGACCTTTGGGACATTTCGCATGAACCTGTTCGTCTTCGGGCTCGGCTACACGGCGGGGCATTTCGTGGAGCGGGAGCGCGGGGGCTTCGCGCGCGTCGCGGCCACGGCCCAGGCGCTGCGGGCGCCGGCGCCCGAGGGTGTCGCGATGCGGATCTTCTCGCCCGGCGAGGCCGATCCCCGCATCGTCGAGGATCTCGCGCGGAGCGATGCGATCCTGGTCTCCGTGCCGCCGCAGGACGGGGACCCGGTCCTGCGGGCCTATGCGGATGCCATCGCGGCGAGCCCGGCGCGCTGGATCGGCTATCTGTCCACGATCGGGGTCTATGGCGACCAGGGCGGGGCCTGGATCGACGAGGCGACGCCGCCGGCTCCGACCCATGCGCGCACGCGCGAGCGCGTGGCGGTGGAGGAGGCGTGGCTGGCCCTCGGCGCACGAACCGCCAAGGCCGTCCAGATCTTCCGCCTCTCGGGAATCTACGGGCCGGGGCGCAACGCCTTCGTGAAGCTGCGCGAGGGGCGGGCGCAGCGCATCGTCAAGGCGGGGCAGGTGTTCAACCGCATCCACGTGGACGATATCGCGACGGCGCTCGCCGCCTCCCTCGACCGGCCGCGGGCGGGGGCGATCTACAATGTCACGGACGACGAGCCGGCCCCGCCGCAGGACGTGACCGCCTTCGCGGCGGCGCTCGCCGGGCTTCCGCTGCCGCCGGAGGTCGATTTCGACACGGCGGCCTTGAGCCCGATGGCGCGCAGCTTCTACGGCGAGAACAAGCGGGTGCGAAACCGGCGCCTCAAGGAGGAGCTCGGCGTCACCCTGCGCTTCCCGACCTATCGGGAGGGGTTGCGCGGGCTGATGGAGGGCGCTCCGGCCGTTCACGTCCGGGCGGGAGCGGAGGGGTAGGGACCGCCCTCGCAGCCGGTCCGGGGCTTGGTGGCCCTCACCGCCGCGTGCATCTCGGCGCCCGCCGCACGCAGGCGATGCCGGGCATGGAGCAGGCGACGGCGTCGCCGACGCGGGTGCAGACCACGCAATCGTCCGTCCATTCGAGGCAGGTCGGATCGTCCGCGGGCCTGTGCGGGGCCTGGCGGGCGGCGGGCGCGAGATTCGCGACCAGGACCACCGCCAGGGTGAGGGCGGCGATGCTCCCGGCAAGGGCGGCATCGCGGGTCCGGTCGGGGGCGGGGGCGGGCTCGGCCATGCGGCTCTCCTCGCGCGCCGGAGCGGAGCCTGTCAATCGGCTGGGTCATACCAACGGCCCAGGCTGCTGACGTAAGCCAAGTGCTGACGCAGCGGGCCGTTGACCCATCTCGCATTGTCGACATCAAGCCAAAGGCTTGGCGGCAGTGCGAGAGCGGAACCAACGGTCACATGAAAATGACCGTTGGGATCAGTTTGCCACCAACTGCGCTGACCCTGACGGATGAAACCGGCTGACCGGGCGCTTCCTTCCGGGGCAGCACTTCAGCATGAGGAGCGGGGCGGCTGCCACGCAGGTCAGGTTCTATTTAGGCGGCCCGTGCGGGCCCGGCGAGGAGCGCGGGCAAGGCGATGAGATCGAGAGGCTTCGAGAGGAAGCCGTCGAAGCCGGCCGCGCGGGCGGCAGCCTCGTCCTCGGCGCCGACATTGGCCGTGACGGCGATGAGGTGCTGGGGCGGGATGCCGCGGGCCCGCTCGAAGGCCCGCAGGCGGCGCGCGGCCTCGAGACCATCGAGGCGCGGCATCCGGATATCGAGGAGGGCGAGGTCGAAGCCCTCGGCCTCGCCCGCCGCGGCGGCTTCGAGGTGGCGCAGGGCCTCGACACCATCCGGCACCCAGGTCACGACGGTGTCCAGGCGCTCCAGGGCCTTGCGGGCGAGGAGCGCGTTGATCGGGTTGTCCTCGGCGAGGAGCACGCGGGGACGGCCCCGGGCCGCGGCGGGTCGATCGGCCCCTGGCGCCCGGCGCAGCTCGCCGCCGGGCGGCCTCGCCTCCTCGCACAGGTGCGCGAAGAGGGAGCGGGCCCGCACCGGCTTGATCAGGTAGCGGTCGAACCCCGCCGCGCCGGGCGAGCCGAAATCACGCCGGTCGAAGGGCGAGAGCAGCACGACGGCGCGGGGGATTCCGGCCCGCTTAGCGGCCCCGGCGATGCGCCGCACCGCCTCGTCGCCGAGGGCCCGGTCGGCCAGGACCGCGTCGAAGGGGGCGGGCCCGCATGGGGTCGTGCCGACCCCGCGCAGGGTCTCGCGGGCCGCCGCCTCGGTCTCGGCGGCGACGACCTCGGCACCGGCCCGCGCGAGGCGGTCGCGGAGGAAAGGCCCCTCGAAGGCAGAGGCGGCCGCCACCAGAATCCGCCGGCCCGCCAGCGAGGGCGGCCGGGGCCGCTCCTCGCCGAGGGCCCGCAGGGGCAGGACGACCCGGAAGCAGCTGCCTTCATCCGGGCGCGAGGTCACTTCGATGCGCCCGCCCATGCGGTCGACGAGCCGGCGGGTGATGGCGAGCCCGAGGCCGGTGCCCTCGTGGCGGCGGCTCGCGCTGCCGTCGCCCTGCTCGAACTCCTCGAAGAGAAGCGGCAGGCGCTCCTCCGGGATGCCCGGGCCGGTGTCCCGCACGGTGAGCGCGATCTCCGCGCCGGCCCGTTCGGCCGTGACGCCGACGCCGCCCGATTCCGT
Source organism: Methylobacterium nodulans ORS 2060 (assembly GCF_000022085.1). Lineage (NCBI taxonomy): Bacteria > Pseudomonadati > Pseudomonadota > Alphaproteobacteria > Hyphomicrobiales > Methylobacteriaceae > Methylobacterium > Methylobacterium nodulans. Next base: position 5,508,789 of record NC_011894.1, on the reverse strand, counting down.
GAACTTGACGGCGTTGCCCGCGAGATTGAGCAGGATCTGCCGCACCCGGTCGCTGTCGCCGACCACCTGGAGCGGCAGATCCTCGGCCAGATCGGCGGCGATCTCCAGGCCCTTGTCCTGGGCCCGCGGGGCCAGGAGCTCGACCACGCTCTCCACGAGGCCGGCGGGGTCGAAGGGCTCGGCCGCGAGGTCAAGGCGGCCGGCCTCGATCTTCGAGAAGTCGAGGATGCCGTCGATCAGCGAGAGCAGCGCCTCCCCGGAGGTCTTCACCGCGCGGATGTAGGTCTCCTGCTCGGGGCTGAGCGGCGTGTCGAGCACGAGGTCGGCCATGCCGAGGATGCCGTTGAGCGGCGTGCGGAACTCGTGGCTGACGGTGGCGAGGAAGCGCGACTTCGCCACGCTTGCCGCCTCGGCCCGGCTGCGGGCCTCGTCGAGGGAGCGCACGGCCTCGATCCGCTCGGTGATCTCGCGGCCGGCGCTCAGCACCTCCGGGCGCCCGTCGCGGCCGACGACGGCGGTTTCCACGAAGGCGAACCAGCGGGTCGCGCCACCCTCCGGCGGCGCCACCGCCACATCGGCGGCGCGGGTGCCGTCGGGTCGGCTCTCGACCGGGGTGCTGTCCAGGACGGTCAATTGCTGCGCCGTGCCCAGGAGAGCCCCGGGGCTGCTGCCCGCGAGGCGCGCGAAGCCCTCGTTGGCGAAGGTGATGCGCCCCTCGGCGTCGCGCTGGACGATGACCTCGATCTGGGCCTCGACGAGGCTGCGGTAGCGCTCCTCGCTCTCGGAGAGATGCCAGATCCGATCGTGGAGGTGTTCGATCTCGCGCTCGCGGCGCCAGCGGGCGAGCCGGCGCGCATGCCAGCCGATGGCGACGAGGAGGAGGGCGGCGATGAGGCCGATCCCGGTGCCGAGACCGTCGAAGCCGGCATAGACCAGGCCGGACTCCGCCCGGAGAGCTGCCTCCATGCCGGTCTGCGCTGCGCCCTCGACCCGTCCCATCGCCGTCCCCCGCCGCGACCCGCACAGGATGCGCCGTGGTCCTGAAGGATGGCTTGCGGAACAGGATGAGCGGGACGCTAAGGAAGCCGGTCGGATCGTCCGGAGTTTACGCCGCCGCCGGGCGCGGATTGGCGCGGCCGCGATAGGAGAGGGCCTCGGCCAGATGCAGGCGGCGCACGCGGGACTCGCCGTCGAGGTCGGCCAGGGTGCGGGCAACCCGCAGGACGCGGTGGAAGCCGCGCGCCGAGAGGCGCATCGCCTCCGCGGCGTCCCGGATGAGGGCGAGGCCGTCCGGGTCGGGCCGGGCCGCCTCCTCGATCAGGCTCGCCGGGCAGGAGGCGTTGGTGGTGCCGGGCTTAAGGCCCGCCTCGGCATAGCGCCGCTCCTGCCGGGCGCGGGCCGCCGCGACGCGGGCGGCCGCCTCGGCCGAGCCCTCGGCCGGGGGTGGCAGGATGAGGTCGGCCGCCGTGACGGCGGGCACCTCGATCTGCAGGTCGATGCGGTCGAGGAGGGGGCCGGAGAGGCGGGCCTGGTACTGCGCCGCGCAGCGCTCGGTCGGGCCCCGGCGGCAGGCATAGCCCGGCTCGGTCGCCTGCCCGCAGCGGCAGGGATTCATGGCGGCGACGAGCTGGAACCGCGCCGGATAGGTCACGCGATGGTTCGCCCGCGCGATCATGACGCTGCCGGTCTCCAGCGGCTGGCGCAGGGAATCGAGCACCTGAGGGGTGAATTCGGGAAGCTCGTCGAGGAAGAGCACGCCGCCATGGGCGAGCGATGCCTCGCCGGGCCTGGCGCCGAGCCCGCCGCCCACCAGGGCCGCCATCGAGGCCGAATGGTGGGGCGCCCGGAAGGGGCGGCGGTTCGAGAGGGCGCCGTTCTTCAATTCGCCGGCCACTGACTGGATCATCGAGATTTCGAGGAGCTCGCGCGGGCCGAGCGGCGGCAGGATCGAGGGCAGACGGGCGGCGAGCATCGACTTGCCCGCTCCGGGCGGCCCGTTCATGAGGAGGTTGTGGCCGCCCGCCGCGGCGATCTCCAGGGCGCGCTTGGCGCCCTCCTGGCCCTTGATCTCGCGCAGGTCCGGGAGCGATCCCGTCTCCGCCGCGACCGCCGGAAGGGGGCGGGCCATGACCTGCGTCCCTTTGACGTGGTTGGCGAGCTGGATGAGGGAGCGGGGGGCGAGCACCTCCATGTCGCCCCCGGCCCAGGCGGCCTCCGGGCCGCTCGCGGCGGGGCAGATCAGGCCGAGCCCGCGGGCATGGGCCGCCATGGCGGCCGGCAGGACGCCCGCGACCGCCGTGATGCTGCCGTCGAGAGCGAGTTCCCCGAGGACGCAATAGCCGGCAAGCGCGTCGCCCGGCAGGGCGCCGATGGCGCTCATTACCCCGAGCGCGATCGGCAGATCGTAATGCGAGCCCTCCTTCGGCAGGTCCGCCGGGGCGAGGTTCACGGTGATGCGTTTGGCCGGGAGGGCCAGCCCCGAGGCGATGAGCGCCGCACGCACGCGCTCGCGGGATTCCGCCACCGCCTTGTCGGGCAGGCCCACCACCGTGAAGGCGACCGTGCCGGGCGCGATCTGCACCTGGACATCGACGGCCCGCGCCTCGATGCCCTCGAAGGCGACGGTAGCGACGCGCGTGACCATGACGAAGAGTTCCGGACGATCTTCCGCAAGGTTATGACGAAGCGTGGCGGTTCACAACCTTTGGAGGAAGCGCGCTTCGCCCGATCGGTGGATCCGGCCAGGCTTCGACGGATCGCCCGGCCGCGGCCTCAACCGAGGGTTGCGATGTGGCCGGAACGGACCCGGGCTGGGCGCGGGAGCAGGCACGGAAGATGCTTGTTTCATCGGCGTCGGCACGGATGCGGATCCGCAGCGTTGTGTCGGCAGGTCCATGACGGTGTGAGAGGCGGCATCATGACCACTCCCCCGAAACAGAGTCCTCTCCTGGCCCTGACCTATCCGGTGGCCTTCGTGACGGGCGCTCTGATCATCGGGATCCTTGCCGGCGGCTGGCTCGTCACCGAGACGGCCTCGTCCGCGAGCGGGCCCGTGGCGGATCTCGCGGAGCCCTGATTCCGCGCAGGCTTGCCGGGCCGGACTTTATCCGGCCTCGCCCGTGTCGCGGCAGGCCGGATCGCCCGCGACCGGAGGATGCGCCCCGGGGCGGGCCGGGCGATTGCACCGCATTCGTTTTCCGGATGACGTTCGGGCGCGAACCCGCTATCCGTCCGCGCATGTCCTCGTCGGGCCCGTAGCTCAACGGTTAGAGCCGGCCGCTCATAACGGTCTGGTTGCAGGTTCGAATCCTGCCGGGCCCACCACACTGCACGTAAGTGCTTGTGGGGGCATAAGCTTCTGATAGAACACAGGTTTCTCAGCGCGGCTGTGACACAGGACTGTGACACATGGCGGGTGAAACCGTGGCCCATCAGCCCAACCTCGTGCTGCGCAATGGCACGTTCTATCTCCGGATCCGCGTCCCGCTCGACCTCGTGGGCGCCCTCGGACGCACTCACATTGTGCGCTCCCTCCGCACGAAGGAGCGGAAACAGGCCCTGAGCCGGTTCCGCCTGGAGCAGGCGCGGGTCGAACGGGACTTCGCGTCCGCCCGCCGTGACCGGGACGATGATGCGTCCCTTCGCCGCGTACTCGCCGCCGGCCGCATCGAGAGGCTGTCGCGGCGAGACCTGGAGACACTGACTGTCCGCTGGTTCGAGAGGGCTGTGCAACGAGTTGCACCGGGCTCCAGCAGGGGCGATGCGACGCGGTTCATCGACTGGGACGAAATCCTATCCGAGATCCGCAACGACACGTCTGTCCTCCAAAGCCCTAAACCAGCGGACTATGCGGAGCGCGTCCAGTTCGCCGCCAATCAGGTGCTGCTTGAGGCCGGGTTCCCGGCGCAGCCGGATGGTCCGGGGAAGCTCAAGCGACATATCAAGGTGCCGGCGGTCGACCGCCAAACCGAGCAGTACAGGGAGCTCGAACAGCTCGTCCGCCGATGCCTTCTAGAGCTGAACCAGCGCCAGATCGCCGATCTCACTGGGCAGCGAGCCGAGGCGGTAGATCCGCTGTTCGATACGGCCCGGAGGTCCCACGACTCATCACCGAAGCGCACGTTGAACGCCTTGATCTCAGAATTTGAGAAGGATCCCGGGCGAGGTGCGCGGACCGGAAAGACCAATACCGACTACCGGATGGTGTTCACCGCAATGCGGGAGATCATAGGTCCGGACACTGAGGTGCAAAGCATATCTCGCGAGCACACGAAACGGGTGCGAGATCTATTTTTGGCGCTGCCGCCAAATGCCACGAAGCGATTTCCTGGGATGACATTGCTCCAAGCGGGTGAGCTTGCACAACGCAACAGGCTTGCAACCTTGAACATTCAAACAATAAATTCCCATTTGACTAAAATGTCTACCATGTTCAATTGGGCAATAAAAGAAGAGTGGATCGGCCGCAATCCTGCTTCCGGTCTTGCTATTGATGAGGTGCAGAAAAATAAGAGAGAGCCATTTGATCTTGAGCAGTTGCGAGCTATATTCTCTGCGCCCATCTATGCCGGATGCCAGGACGATGAGGCGGGCTATGCCAAGCCAGGCGGGTCTCACCCGAGACGCGCTCGGTTCTGGGTGCCTCTGCTTAGTCTCTTCCACGGCCTGCGGCTGAATGAGGCATGCCAGCTTCGCGTAGAAGATCTGGCGGAACGCAATGGGATCACTGTCCTTCATGTGCGAGCCGCTGATGCGGATCAGCGCATCAAAAGTAAAGCCGGAACCCGTATCGTGCCTCTGCATCCAGAGGTCATAAAGATCGGATTTGTTGACTACGTAAGGGACCTCCCTGTTGAAGGAGATGGGCGTATATTTCCGGAATTGCAGAAGGATACTCGCGGGTACTACTCGGACGCCTTTCAGAAATGGTTCTCACGTTTCCTGCACTCATGCGGGGCCGCAAAGACGGGGACCAAGTTCCACTCGTTCCGCCACGGATGGGCTGACCGGCTGCGGGAGGCCGGGGTCCCAGAAGACCGGCGGCGGGCTCTGGGGGGCTGGGCCTCAACTGGCGCTGATGCGGGCTACGGAAAGGGGTTTCCCACTCGGATACTGGCCGAGGACATCGCGAAGGTGGAGTATAGGGGGCTGGACCTGAAATTCTTGCATGCTTAGGGTGGGGCGGCGTAGCGGCATGAGGCCTGTTCCGGACACAGGGAAGCCCGCTGACGGCGTTTCTGCTGTCGAGGTTAAGGGAGAGGGGCACGCCGAGGCTGAAGCCCGCCCGAGGGATCCTACAGCACTGTCTGATTAGATCCGCTATAACGATTAACCGCTACGCCCCGCTCGCTTGGGTCTTGCTGTTGTGAGGGATTGGTGACCTTCCAAACTTTTTGGGGCAAGGCGAGGCCAAGTAAAAGATCAATCGGGCCTAGATTTCACCCAGTGTGGGCCCACAGCCTCGACGTTGCAGCGTCAGGCCTCGCATTAATACGTGCTAGGCCGCAGGCGTTCATGACACTTGCCCAACAGCTCGGCTGGGAGCTTGAGGCGCTCCGGGCATTATGGCTCCACCTCCTCGCCCTCCATGACATCGGTAAGTTCTCACCGCTGTTCCAGGCCGCGGCTCCTCATTGCTATCCGCACTGCCAGATCCCGTGGCCGGAGGACGTGGTCCTCAAAAACCTCGATCCAGGCCACCCTACGGCAGGGTTCGTGCTGCTCCGCGACTGGATCGATGACGGGGCGACACCGGGAGACGCGCCGCCGTTGTGCGCGGGCTGGGACTGGGGTGAGACGACCCTGCTCCTCGAGCCGATCCTCGGCCATCACGGCCGGCCGGCTGCCGGCCCGGACCGGCGTCGGGGCTGGGGACATCTCTTTCGGCCGGTCGGGGCCGCGCATGCGGCTTTCGCCTATTGGCGCGCCGTTGCGGCGCTGCTGCCCGTTCCCGACCTACCACCGCCGTCGGAAGCCCAGCTCAAAGCTGTGAGTTGGAGGCTTGCCGGCCTGACAGCGCTCGCCGACTGGATTGGCTCGGACCAAAGCCACTTTCCCTACACTGCGCCCGATACAGACCTGCGCACCTACTGGGAGGCCGCGATAGCCCAGGCGGAGGGCGCTGTGGCGGCGTTCGGCCTCGTCCCGGCTGCTCCGGGACCGCGCTTATCCTTCTCAGCCCTGACCGGGGTGACGTGTCCACCTTCGGCGGCGCAGTCTTGGGCAACCGAGGTCGCATTACCCGACGGGCCCCTCCTTATCATCGTCGAGGACGTGACGGGTGGCGGTAAGACCGAGGCGGCCTTGATGCTCGCCCATCGGCTCCTCGCCGATGGGCGAGCCCGCGGCCTCTTCCTCGCGCTGCCGACGATGGCGACGGCGAACGCCATGTTCTCCCGCGTCCGGGAGATCGCACCCCGGCTCTTCGGCGAGGGGGCTAAGCCTTCCCTGACCCTGGCTCACGGTGCCGCTACCCTGCACCCGGCCTTCCGCTCGGTGCCGGTCCCGGCCGCGCCCGGTGCGGCTCCCGCCGGGGAGCGGGAGGGTGAGCAAGACTCCGCCGCCGTGGCGGCCGGATGGCTCATGGGAGAAAGTCGTCGCGCCCTGCTGGCCGATCTCGGGGTCGGCACCATCGACCAGGTGCTCCTCTCGGTTCTGCCGGCCCGCTACCAAGCGGTGCGCCTCGCTGGGCTCGCCGACAAGGTGCTGCTGGTGGATGAGGCCCACAGCTATGACGCCTACGTGGGGACCGAACTCGAGCGCCTCGTGGCCTTCCATGCCGCGGGTGGGGGCTCAACCATCATCCTGTCGGCGACGTTACCCCGGACCGTGAAGGACCGCCTCGTCGCGGCTTGGCGCGGGGCGGTGGGCGATGGAGGCGCGCCGCTCAAGCAGGCGCACTACCCAGTGGCTACGCTGGTAGCCAGAGCCGGCAGCCCGGTTGAGAAAAGGCTTCATGCCCGGCCCGAGCTGCGCCGGAACTTGACGGTTACGCGGGTCCCGAACCCGTCCTCCGCCCTTGAGCGCATCCGCGCTGCGGTGGCCGCGGGCGCCTGCGTCGCTTACGTGCGCAACACGGTCGACGACGCCATTGAGACCGCCGCCGTTCTGCGGCAGGCCGGCATCCCTGCCGACCTCTTCCATGCTCGCTTCGCGATGCACGACCGCCTTGCAATCGAGGAGCGGGTGCTGGCGACCTTCGGCAAGAGCTCTCAGCCAGAGGATCGGCGGGGGCGGGTGCTGGTGGCGACGCAGGTCCTGGAACAGTCCCTGGATCTCGACTTCGACCTGATTGTCTCTGACCTTGCCCCGATTGACGCATTGTTGCAGCGGGCCGGCCGCCTTTGGCGCCATGCAGGCCGGCCGCGGTCGGTGTCCGGCCCTGAACTCGTGATCGTCTCGCCCGATCCGGCAGGCTCAGTCAGCGCCGACTGGGTGGGAGCGGCTTTGCGGCGGACCGCGTTCGTCTACACTGATCCAGCGATCCTGTGGCGCACGGCGCGCACGCTTTTCGCCTCTGCGACCTTCAACGTTCCCCGCGATGTGCGGAGCGCCATCGAGGCCGTCTACGCGGAAAACAAGGGGGACGTGCCGGAGGTGCTCCTCGCGGCGTCGGACGAACAGCATGGTCGAGCCGGTGCGGAGCGCGCCTTTGCAGACCAGAACCTCCTTGACCACCGCGACGGCTACCGGGCTGACGGTAAGGCTTGGCAGCAGGAGAGGCAGGTTGTCACGCGCCTGGCGGAAGCAGCCCGCGTGCTGCGCCTGGCGCGGCGTGATGGTGAGCGCCTCGTACCCTGGGCCCAAGATCCAGATCCGAGCACCGCCTGGTCGCTGTCTGAGGTCAAGGCCTACGAGCGTGTCTTGCGGGGCCGGCACCAAGCGGAGGTCCGGTGGCGTTCCCTTGTCGATGCAGTTCGCGTTGGTTGGAGCCGCTTTGACGAAGATGTGATCCTGCTGCCGCTGGAGCGGCAGCAAGGGGAGGCATGGGCGGGTGTGCTCGTCGATGATGAAGGTCAGGCTGTCAACTTCACCTACTCTGTTGCCGAGGGGCTCAGGGTTACCTAGGCTCGGCCGGGCTCGCGGAAGCGAGCATGAACCGGTGTGTGACGGAACCCGAGGACACATCGAACCTCAGGTTCCCCGCGGAGGCGGGGATGCTGATGCAGCGATGCGGATGCGCCTGCGGGGGCGCGAAAAAGGAGTGGGACGGAACCCGCGGACCACTTGCACGGTAGCCCCTATTGTGCAAGCAATGCCCCCAGAGCGGAGACGACTCCCCCGTTCCGCAGGGCTACCGAAATGCGCCCCTTCTCACTGCTCACCGAGCCGTGGATCCCCGTCCTGCGCGCCGACGGCACCCACGCCTGCATTCGCCCGGCTGAAATCACCGCGGACATCGCGGCCAATCCCGTCGTCGCTCCGGCCTGGGGCCGGCCCGACCTCGACGCGGCGACCCGGGAGTACTGGATCGCCCTCTTCGGCACGGCCTGCGGCAGTTGGGCCGGTCCAGGCGCCTGGAGGGAGCATCTGCGCCACCCACCCGCACCCGAGGTGCTCGACGCTGCCTTCGCTCCGCTCGCACCCGCCTTCATCCTGGACGGCGAGGGGCCGCGCTTCGGGCAGGACCTCGAGGACATTGCGGGCGAGACCGTTCCGGTCGGTCAGCTTCTGATCGAGGCGCCCGGCGCCAACACGATCAAGCGCAACCTCGACCACTTCGTGCGCCGGGGCCGGGTCGAGACCCTGTCGCGGGCAGGCGCCGCCATCGCGCTCCACACGCTCCAGACCTACGCCCCGTCCGGCGGTGCCGGCCACCGCGTGTCAGTCCGCGGCGGTGGGCCCCTCACCACGCTACTCCTTCCAGGCCCGCCCCGCGGCGGCGACCCGGCCCGGCCGGTCCCACTATGGCAAACCCTCTGGCTCGCGACACCGGCGTGTGAGGCAAGCTCGCTCAAGCGCGTTTTTCCCTGGCTCGCGCCCACTCGCACCTCCGAGCAGAAGCGGGTGACGACGCCCTCCGACGTCGATCCGCTTCAGGCCTTCTGGGGCATGCCGCGCCGCGTCCGGCTCGTCTTCGAAGCGAACACCGAGGGCCACCCCTGCGATCTCACTGGCCGCATCGACCCAGTGGTGGTCCGGGCCTACCGCACCCGGCCTCATGGCACGAGTTACGTTGGCTTCACTCACCCACTCTCGCCGCACTACCGGGGCAAGGCCGATGAGCCTTTTCTGCCGGTGCACGGTCAGCCCGGCCGTGTCGGGTACCGGCATTGGGTCGGACTGGTGGTGAGCGATCAGGCCGCCTCGCCTCTGAGGAGACCGGCTGACGCTGTCACTCTGGGGCTCTCCCGCCTCGAAGGCGTCGGCGGGCCCACCGCGGCGCAAGCTCGTCTCCTCGCGACCGGCTACGACATGGACAACATGAAGGCCCGCGCCTTCATCGAGAGCGAGATGCCGCTCCACCTGCCGCCCCCCGGCCGGTTCAGTGACCTCAACGGTGCTGTGAGCGACATGATCAAGGGAGCGTACGCGGCTGAGGGACTGCTGCGCACCGGGGTGCGCGCGGCCCTGTTCGTCAAGGCCACGGCCGGCGATGGCTTCCAGAACGCTCCAAAGGGGGGCGGGGCAATCGATCTGGCTCGCGCCCGGTTCTGGGAGCGCACGGAAGCCGCTTTCGGCGAGGCCCTCGCGGCTCTTTCGGAAGACTTAGCCGATCCGAACGCCGACGCCCTGGTCGTCACGACTGCGGCACGCGAGGCTTGGCGCGAGAGCCTGCGCCGGGCGGCGATCGACCTCTTTGACGACCTCGTCCCACTCGACGACCTCGACGCCCTCGACCTGCGGGCCGGGCAGGCTCGGATCGAGGCCCGCAGCAATCTTCACCTTGCCCTTCACGGCTACGGCAAGTCTGGCGCCAGCTTCTTCGAGGCTTTGGGGTTCGAGCCGCCGAAGCCGTCCAACAAGCGCAAGGAGCGCGCATGAGCGACGAGACGTCTTCCGGTCCCGCCGGGCCGTCGGCGGCAGACCATGATCGCCGCCGGGCCGTGCGGCGCTGGTGGCAAAACCTCCAGCCGCTGCGGTCGGATGGCACCGCCAATCCCAACGCTGATCGGGCCGCTCTGGCACGCCTGCGCCGGGCATCCAGCGTGCTCGACATTCTCGATGAGGCGGTGGTGTTCTCGCTCCATCGCGCCCTGGGCTACGGCCGAGCGCGGGCTGCCGAAACCCTCGTGCCGGTCGCAGTGACGGCCGCGGTACTCGCCCATGTTCGCGCCCATGATCCTGCGGCCAAACCTGCCCGGGTCGTCGGCCGTGCGAGCCTGGCCGACCACGATTATGAGACCGCCTGTCTTTCGCCCCTGCGCCTCAAGCGCCTCCTCCAGGCCCGGGAGCCCGATGATCTTCTGCGTCAGATGCGCCGCTTGGTCGCCCTGGCAGATCGCCCGCTCGACGTTGGGGCCCTTGCCCTCCTGATCCTCGGCTGGGCCGACGAGGAGCGAGGCCCCCGCATCCGTAGCCGCTTCGCCTACGAGTACCACGCCGCCGCCGGCGATCCGCCCGGCTCCCCCGCGCCTCTGCCTGACGGGTGCTCCTGAAATGACGACATTCTTCCAGCTTCACGTGCTGACCGCTTACCCGCCGGCGAACCTCAATCGCGACGACACCGGCCGGCCGAAAACCGCTAGGGTTGGTAACGTCGACCGGCTGCGGGTTTCCTCCCAAGCTCTCAAGCGAGCCTGGCGCTCATCAGACGCTTTTGCGGAGGCGCTCGCCGGCCACCTCGGCCAGCGCACGCAGCGCCTCGGCGAGACAATCGAGGGGCACCTCATCGACCGCGGCGCTGACCCAGCCACCGCCCGCACAGCAGCCCGCGCCGTTGCCGAGCGCTTCGGCAAGCTCAAGAGTGAAGGGGATAAGAAGCCGACCCACATCGAGCAGCTCGCCTTCATCTCGGCGGATGAGCGCAAGGCCGCCTTCGCGTTGGCCGAGCGGCTGGCTGCTGGCGAGACGGTCGATGTCGATAAGGCGCCGCTCCTGCGCCGTGCGGACGGTGCCGTCGATGTCGCGATGTTCGGGCGCATGCTGGCCGACAGCCCGGAATTCAACCGAGAGGCAGCCGTACAAGTGGCTCATGCCTTCACGACCCATCGGGCCCCTGTCGAGGACGACTACTATACCGCCGTGGATGACCTCAAAGGCCCGCAGGAGGATGCGGGCGCCGGCTTTGTCGGCGAGGCCGGGTTCGGCTCGGGCCTGTTCTACCTCTACGTCTGCATCGACCGCGACCTCCTGGTGCGCAACCTCGCCGGCGATGAGGATTTGGCCCGGGCCGGCCTCTCCGCCGTCGTGCGAGCCGTCACCACGGTGGCGCCCCGCGGCAAACAGGCCAGCTTCGCGAGCCGTGCGCGGGCAAGCTTCGGTCTGCTTGAGCGCGGCAGCGAGATGCCCCGGACCTTGGCGGCCGCCTTCCTCAAGCCGGTCGGAGGCGAGGACGTGCTGGAGACCTCGATCGCTCGCCTGCTGAGCTTGCGCGAGAGTTTCGCCCGGGCCTACGGCGACGAGGCGGAAACCGCGATCATGAACGTGCCGGCCGGTGAGGGCAGCCTCGCCGACTTGATCGCGCTTGCGGTCCGCTAATGCCTGCGGGCCTCGTCTTCACGCTCTATGCCCCCTTCGCCGGCATGGGCGACGTTGCGGTGGGTGAGGAGCGTGGCAGCTTTGACCGGCCAGCCCGCTCGGCGGTCCTCGGCCTCGTGGCGGGCGCCCTCGGGATCGACCGCGCCGACGAAGCCGGTCATGCCGCCCTCGATCGGGGCTACCGCTTGGCCCTGCGGCTGCGCACGCCCGGCTGCCTGGTGGAGGACTATCATACCGTCCAAGCTCCGCCGGTGGATCGCAAGGCCCGCTGGGCGACGCGGCGCGAGGCCCTGGCCGTGGCAGGCCTGAACACGCTGGTCTCGCGGCGCGCCTACCGGGCGGATCCAATCGTGGATGTGGTGCTGATCCATGTCGACGAGGGCCCCACCCCGGAAGCGCTGGCCACAGCGCTGCGGCGCCCGACCTTCGCGCCGTATCTCGGCCGCAAGTCCTGCCCGCTTGGGCTGCCGCTCCGGCCGCTCTGGGCCGAGGGGGTCACCCGGGTTGGGAGCCTGCTCGCTGCCCTCGACGAGACCTTCGTGACGCACGACGCTCTAGATCCGGAACCGACCGCGACGGTGCTCGATGTCCTGCGCCGGGCCTATGATCCAGATCCTGACCGGCCGGCCGCTTGGCCCCTCTACGCGGATGTCGACCTCGCTGGCCGCGGCACCTGCGCCGACATGCTGAGCCCGGAGTACGAGGTGCTGCGGATCGAGCGGCGGCGCGATCGGGTTGCAAGCCGCGGGCGTTGGCAGTTCGCCCTGCGTGAAGAGGCAGTGGCGGTTCCGCGGCGGAATGGTTCGGAGAGCGCCTCGTGAACCTGCATCTGAGCCGACTTCGCTTGCGTCGCGACCCCGATGTCGCCGCGCTCGCTCACCTCCTTCTACCCAAGACGGAGGGGGCCCGCGTGGCCGCCGGCCACCGCCTGCTCTGGTCGCTGTTTGCCGACAGTCCGGACCGCGCCCGCGACTTCCTCTGGTGCGAAGACGCGGGCGGCACCTGGCAGCGTGCCACCTTCCTCATCCTGTCGCGGCGCAGACCACAGGACACCCGCGGCCTCTTCGAGATCGAGACCAAGCCGTTTGCTCCCGTCCTCGCGCCGGGCCAACGTCTCGGCTTTCGGCTACGTGCCAGCCCCGCGGCGAGCGACACGCCCACCGCCGTCGGCCGCCGCGGCAAGCGCATTGATCCGGTTGCCCGCGCGCTGCGCGACCTGCCGCCGGAGGTGCGAGCGGAGCGCCGTCACTCGGTCCTTCAGGAGGTCGGAGCAGGCTGGCTCGCACGACAAGGCGCGCGGGCCGGCTTCACTCTTTGCGATGCCGAGGCGCCGAGCGGGACGCGCCAGCCCTGCCTCAGTGTGGACGGGGAACGCTGGAACGTCTTGCCCCGCGAGGGTGCCGCGCCGGTGCGGTTCTCAAGCCTCGATTTCGAAGGCGTGCTGCGCGTCGAAGACCCCTCCCTGTTTCTGGCCGCCCTCGCTGAGGGGTTCGGCCGCGCCAAAGCATTTGGGTGCGGCCTGATGTTGATCCGGCCCAACCGGGGATGAGCGGTGCAAGTCTGCCCGGGCTGCCACCGCCCAAACCTATCCCGATCAAGGATCGAGCTTCCTTGCTATTCGTCGAGAAGGGACAGCTCGACGTGCTCGACGGTACCTTCGTGTTGGTGGACGAGAACGGGGTGCGGGTGCAGATCCCGATCGGCGGCCTCGTCTGCCTCATGCTGGAACCCGGTACCCGGGTGAGCCATGCCGCCGTGGCGCTCGCCGCCCGAGCAGGCACGTTGCTGGTCTGGGTTGGGGAGGCGGGAGTGCGCCTCTACGCGGCTGGTCAGCCGGGAGGCGCCCGTGCGGACCGGCTGCTGTGGCAGGCCCGCCTCGCCCTTGATGAGTCGGCCCGGCTCAAGGTGGTGCGCCGAATGTTTGAGCTGCGCTTTGGCGAGGCCGCGCCCGAACGCCGCTCCATCGACCAGCTCCGGGGAATTGAGGGCGCCCGCGTGCGTCGCCTCTACCAGTTGTACGCCCAACAGAACGGGGTCGTGTGGAACCGGCGCGCCTACGATCAGGGAGATTGGGACGCCTCCGATGTACCGAACCGCTGCCTCTCGGCCGCTACGGCCTGCCTGCACGGCCTGGCTGAGGCCGCCGTGCTAGCAGCCGGCTATGCGCCAGCCATCGGCTTCCTGCATACCGGACGGCCACGCTCCTTCGTGTATGATGTAGCGGACTTATTCAAGTTCGAGACCGTAGTGCCGGCGGCCTTTCGGGTGGCGGGGCGCGCTGCGAGAGGTGCGCTGTCTGGGCCAACGGAAAGGGTAGTGCGGCACGAATGCCGTGACATCTTCCGGCGCACGAGTCTCCTGGAGCGGATCATTCCGGCGATTGAAGACGTGCTAGCCGCCGGCGGCCTGCCGCCGCCCGACGCGCCCACTGACGCCCAAGAGCCGGCCTTCGATGAACCATCCTCAGGCGACCCGGGCCACCGCGGATGAGGAGCTGGGCCTTATGATGGTCGTAGTCGTCGAGAATGCGCCGCCGCGCTTGCGTGGACGCCTCGCTGTCTGGCTCGTGGAGATACGCGCTGGCGTCTACGTTGGTGTCTACTCCCGTCGCACCCGCGAGCGGATATGGGATGAAGTCCGCTCAGCGATCGGCGAAGGCAGTGGCGCTATCGCTTGGAGCACCCCGAGCGACGCCGGCTACGCTTTCGACACCTGCGGCAGGAGCCGGCGCGAGCCGATCGACTTCGACGGTCTTCCTCTTGTTGCATTTCGGCCAGACTGAGGCTCAGCGTTCATCCGCCGGAACGCCTGCCGAACGTCGGTGCGCTCTTTGACATCGTGAAACACGAGTTCTTCAAAGGCTTTATCGGAAGAGTGTCCCCCGCGGATGCGGGGATGATCCGTTCGAGAAGAAGGGCGCGACGGCCCTTGATCCGTGTCCCCCGCGGATGCGGGGATGATCCGGTTGCAGAAATCCGCCGACTGCGCCGTGCGTAGTGTCCCCCGCGGATGCGGGGATGATCCGGCGCGGGAGATCGTGCGCCTGCGCGACCGGATGTGTCCCCCGCGGATGCGGGGATGATCCGATAAGGCGCCCGAGCTGACCGCTCGCGCGGCAGTGTCCCCCGCGGATGCGGGGATGATCCGGCACCTGGAACAGGTCGGGCGGCGCCGAGATCGTGTCCCCCGCGGATGCGGGGATGATCCGTCCGAACAGCACCCAGGTATCGGCATCGACTTGTGTCCCCCGCGGATGCGGGGATGATCCGGTCGAGGAGATCCGCGCCTTGTTTCAGGAGGTGTGTCCCCCGCGGATGCGGGGATGATCCGTAACAGTGCCCTTTAGAATAGAGTAGTTATCGGTGTCCCCCGCGGATGCGGGGATGATCCGTCGGCCTCACGGTCATTGAAACGTACAATGTAGTGTCCCCCGCGGATGCGGGGATGATCCGCTCGGCCACGGCCGCGGGTCGCAAGGGAGGCCGTGTCCCCCGCGGATGCGGGGATGATCCGGGAACCGGATCGATTGCCGCGTTCCCGATTTGGTGTCCCCCGCGGATGCGGGGATGATCCGTATTTACACGCCAGAGCATCGTGCGGCACCTGGTGTCCCCCGCGGATGCGGGGATGATCCGGCAGAGATGCCCTTGACCACATGCCCGGACGGGTGTCCCCCGCGGATGCGGGGATGATCCGTACGGGGCATTCAACTGGCGGGATCAGAACGTGTGTCCCCCGCGGATGCGGGGATGATCCGCTTAGACAACGTGTTAGGCCCGGCTCTCGCAAGTGTCCCCCGCGGATGCGGGGATGATCCGCTAGTGGCCGACAACATCACCTCGAAGCTGCTGTGTCCCCCGCGGATGCGGGGATGATCCGATGCTCCACGACATGGACGTTCAGGCGGGGCGGTGTCCCCCGCGGATGCGGGGATGATCCGGTCACGGGCATCACGTTGAGCCTATCGGGTGAGTGTCCCCCGCGGATGCGGGGATGATCCGATCTCGGCAATCGCCTTCATGCCGCGTGCCATGTGTCCCCCGCGGATGCGGGGATGATCCGAATTACCAGGGCCGCGTGTCGTCCACCGTGACGTGTCCCCCGCGGATGCGGGGATGATCCGTTCCACCTCGACGCCTGGGTGGCCGGGCTGCCGTGTCCCCCGCGGATGCGGGGATGATCCGCTGGTCACTTCACCATTCTCAGGACTGCCATTGTGTCCCCCGCGGATGCGGGGATGATCCGGTCGACCCGCTAACGGTAGCGGCAACGGACGGGTGTCCCCCGCGGATGCGGGGATGATCCGTCAGCGCCGCCGATGCTGACCATCGACCAACCGTGTCCCCCGCGGATGCGGGGATGATCCGATGCAACTGATGAAGAAGCACGGCGCCGGACGGTGTCCCCCGCGGATGCGGGGATGATCCGCCCGGGGACGATCAGGCGAGCTGCTTCTGCCTGTGTCCCCCGCGGATGCGGGGATGATCCGCTCGCGGCAATCAGCACGGCGCCGAGCAGGATGTGTCCCCCGCGGATGCGGGGATGATCCGGACGAGGTGCGAGCTCTCCGCCCGGCCGACGTGTGTCCCCCGCGGATGCGGGGATGATCCGAAACACGGCGCTGGCCGGCAGACGTGGCGCCGGTGTCCCCCGCGGATGCGGGGATGATCCGGTAGACCGGCCCATTTAGCCGGCCGTCAACGCGTGTCCCCCGCAGATGCGGGGATGATCCGCGCTGCGGAGCGCCATACTGAGGCGCCACTCTGTGTCCCCCGCGGATGCGGGGATGATCCGACGGAGACCGGCATGGCCTAGCGCGCCTCTCTGTGTCCTCCGCGGATGCGGGGATGATCCGTCTGTCCTTTCCACCGCAGCGGGCGGTGTTTGGTGTCCCCCGCGGATGCGGGGATGATCCGCATACGCTGGACGAGCACTTGAGTTGTCACGTGTGTCCCCCGCGGATGCGGGGATGATCCGTCCGCGAGGTCCAGCAGGTCGTCCGGGGTGGTGTGTCCCCCGCGGATGCGGGGATGATCCGTGGGCCGCCCTCGCAACGCGGCGCTCCTCCGGGCCGTGTCCCCCGCGGATGCGGGGATGATCCGGCTCCTGCGCCGTCCAGGCCGCGGCGATCTTGGTGTCCCCCGCGGATGCGGGGATGATCCGCCAGAACTTGCCCTGGTGCTCCTCACTCACGCGTGTCCCCCGCGGATGCGGGGATGATCCTCCAAGCGCGTCAGGGTGCTTGCGGTAGCGGACGTGTCCCCCGCGGATGCGGGGATGATCCGCCTTGGGAAGCCTGATGAATGCCTGGTTTCGAGTGTCCCCCGCGGATGCGGGGATGATCCGCACGAGGCGCTGCTTGCAGCGGACATCATAGCGTGTCCCCCGCGGATGCGGGGATGATCCGGCACCGGACGCGGTGACAGGGGGCGCGGAGGCGTGTCCCCCGCGGATGCGGGGATGATCCGCCCGACGTGAAGTCCTTGATTTCCTGGCTGAAGTGTCCCCCGCGGATGCGGGGATGATCCGCTCTGCGCCTCGCTCTGGTGCGCGCTGCGGCCGTGTCCCCCGCGGATGCGGGGATGATCCGACGCCGATCGGCCGTTTGTGGCAAGTTCTGCGGTGTCCCCCGCGGATGCGGGGATGATCCGGGCACAGTCGCCGCGTGCGGCGTGCCGGTCCAGTGTCCCCCGCGGATGCGGGGATGATCCGCCTGTCGCTCGGCGCAATGGCCAGCCGTGGCGGTGTCCCCCGCGGATGCGGGGATGATCCGCCAACCGCCCGCGCGGACGTGGGTATGGACGTGTGTCCCCCGCGGATGCGGGGATGATCCGGAGGAGCCCAAGGCTGCAAAGCCGCGGCGCCCGTGTCCCCCGCGGATGCGGGGATGATCCGCCCGTGAAGCTGTATCGGCCATGATCCCTGGCGTGTCCCCCGCGGATGCGGGGATGATCCGATGGCAGGGTTATCCGTCAGCTCCAGATAAGCGTGTCCCCCGCGGATGCGGGGATGATCCGATTTCCGCATCTGCTGACCCATCTTGGACTGCGTGTCCCCCGCGGATGCGGGGATGATCCGCCGCCGCCGGCCCGCGCCCATTCCGTAGGACGGTGTCCCCCGCGGATGCGGGGATGATCCGCCCGGTGCCGGTGTTCGGATCCGGGCAGGAGGGTGTCCCCCGCGGATGCGGGGATGATCCGCTCTGCACTGCCTCAGACGCGATGCCAGCGGCGTGTCCCCCGCGGATGCGGGGATGATCCGGACTTGACGGCGGTTGTCGCTGCCTTCCGGTGGTGTCCCCCGCGGATGCGGGGATGATCCGCCGCACTGGCTCTCGCCAGCCTGTGGGCTGACGTGTCCCCCGCGGATGCGGGGATGATCCGTTTCCAAGCCACAGGGTCAGCCAATCCCCGATGTGTCCCCCGCGGATGCGGGGATGATCCGGCTGAGACCATCGCGTCATAGTTCGTTCTGCGGTGTCCCCCGCGGATGCGGGGATGATCCGTGCACGTCATTGAGGTTGATCCTCCCGCCGCGTGTCCCCCGCGGATGCGGGGATGATCCGGTCAAGAGCTTCCTCGGCCAGGCGCAGCCGCGGTGTCCCCCGCGGATGCGGGGATGATCCGACGACCGCCGGTCAGGAAGCGCACGCGCTCGCGTGTCCCCCGCGGATGCGGGGATGATCCGTGTTGCGGCCCGCCTCCTGCGCCTGCGCAATCGTGTCCCCTCGAATGCGGGGACGATCCGGCCGGCAAGACCACGTTGGCGAGCGAGTTTCCGTGTCCCCCGCGGATGCGGGGATGATCCGCATCGCTACTCTAGCCCGGCAGCGGCGTGCGAGTGTCCCCCGTGGATGCAGGGATGATCCGCTGACGGATCAGCCAGGGATGAGAGGTGAGGTGTGTCCCCCGCGAGTCGGGGATGAAGGTGCGCGGCTCGCAGACCGGATGCAGTCGACCGGTGCAACAAGTTTCACGGGCGGCTCCTTCTCGATGGGCGACGTCAACATCACCGTCGAGAGCAAGGGCTCGTCCGGCAACCCGAAGATGGACGAGGCCAACAACCGCAACCTCACCGCACAGCTCGAAGTGATGATGGACCAGAAAATCTCGGAATGGGCCGCCAACGCCATGCGGCCCGGCGGGATGCTTCGCAAGGCGGGGGCACGACCGAGTTGACGGAAGCTTCAGTGGGTGACAAAGGAAGTCGAACACGGTTGACGAAGCATCGTAGACTAGGTAAGGCGTAAGAAAAACTCAAGACAACGCTTGCTGAGCGGGTCCTGAGGCGGTAAAGAGGATGCAGCCTGCACCTTTGCGGGCTCTCTGCTCCTGACTTCTCCCCGCGGCTCCGAAAGGACCGCGGGATCCCTTTGAGGATCGCCATGACGCGCCCCGTCATTTTCGCCGCGGCTGACCCGGAACTTATCCAGGCGCTCGACAAGGCAGCAGCTCGACGTAGGGCAGCCGCCTCGCTGACTGGTGGTGTCTCGAAGTCGATGATCGTCCGGATCGCGCTGGTCGAGTGGTTGGAGCGGAACCATCCAGACCTTGTCGTGCAACACGTTGCACAGCCTGCCCTAGGAGCACCCCGATGATTGATCTAGGTATCAACACACTCGGACGCGCCGCGAAAAGCGACAGCCTCCGCGTTCGCCGCGGACCCGTTCGGCTCTTCACCGGAGAGTCTTCCTCGGCCCCCACGCCGGCTCGCAAGGAGGCGGATCCATTCGACGGTCTCCCGTCCGAAGTTGTGAAGTTGGCCAAGGAGCGCGGATACGGCGTCGATACCGCCCGGTTCCTCGCACTCGTGCTCGACACCTGCCGCCGCACTGGCGAGCCGCTGACCATCGACACCTTTGAGTTGGCCGCTGCCCTCGGTGTCACGACGCAGCGTGCAACTGATCTGAAGACGGCCCTGCTGCGCGCCGAGCTTCTTCGGCGGTCTCACACCTCCGGCTCCCTGAGCATGGAAGGCTTGATCCCGGGCGCGTGGGCCGCAACACGATGAACTCCGGCACCTTCGACCGCGTCGCCCGCGCCTTCCGCTGCCGTCCGCCTCTGGACCTCGTCGCGGTAGCGCGATGTGTGGCCCGTGGCCATGCCGCGCACGCCTTGATCCTCCAAGAGGCCAAGGTCGCACCGGCTCAGGCCGACAGACATCGGGGCCGGATCGAACAAACCCAAGCGCTCGAACAGTTCTGGGCCTCGGTGGGCCTCTACGTCGCTCTTGGCGATTTGGTGGAGGAACATGATGGGGCGCTGCCGTCGTGCCTTCGGTCTGATCTTGTCCGCGCCATGGAACGCGCTGCCCGGGACATCGCGGATCCGTTGGGTGAGGGGTACGTGCCGCCACCCCTGCGCGCCCTCCTTCCGCCGCGCGAGCACCTGCCCAACTGCCTGCCTGAGGCTCTTACCGCTGTCTTCGGCCTCACCTCAGCCCGGGTCCCAGCTCTCACCGCCGCCTAGCCCTGCTCTCGGAGAAAGCTCATGACCACTAACACCACACCAACTACCGCCGCTGATCTCTACCTGCCCCTTGATGAAGACACGCAAGCCTTGGGTGTCGCTGAGGCCGTTTTCTTTGATGGCGACACCCTCGATGCAGTCGCCGCGCGCACGAAGCGGCCGAAGGAGGAAGTTGCCGGCCTCCTGCTGAAGTTCTCCCTCAAGGCCGCCCACCTCGCCGTGACCGAGCTTGGTGAGGCTCTCGGTGTGCAGGGGTCCGCCGAGCCGAGCCCGAGCGCCTAGGGCCGTGTTTCGAAACGAAGCGAGATGAAGCGAAACACGCAAAATGGAGAACGGAGATGGCCCGCCCTTGCACGATTTGCGCGCATCCGGCGCGGGCCGGCATCGACGCCGCCCTCAGGGCTGGTGCATCTCTCGATGATGTGGTGACCCAGTTCTCCCTACCGTCACGATCTGCACTCCACCGGCATCGGGCCGGCCACCTTGGGCGTCCGGTGACCTTCCATCTGCCCCCAGTCGCCCAGCATCCGCAGCACCAGGAAGCGGGGCTGGAGCTACCCTCTGCGCCGGCTGACACTTCAGTGGTGCTCGATGGACTCTTTGACCGTGCCTTAGTGCAAGCACAGCGTCGCACCCTACAGGATTACGCGAGGCTCATGGTGGACGGCCTCGCGCATACGTACGCCGCCGCGACCGCGGCCGGTGATCTCTCGGTGGCGGTGCGCGCGCTCCGCGAGTTGCGGGGGCTGTTGCAGTTCCACGTACTGGTCCCGGTAGAGAAGCTGAAACAGGCGCCGGGATGGGTTGAACCTCCGATCCCGCGCGACCCAATGGCTGCAATGGCACTCCTTCTTATGTCGCCGGATGGCAGCGCCCCGGCCGAAGAGGCCCTGGAAGAGCTGGAGGCGTGCTGGCCCGGGTTTACGGCGGATTGGCGGGAGGGGAGAAAGGACCCGCCGAACTCGTTCTAGCAGTCAAAATCTGACGCTTGATACCCACTCGCGAGGTCGGCTTAGGGTGGATTGTGTTGAAAAACTCGCTTTGGCGCTCGTTGACGGATCTCAGCATACAAAGAGTTGGGTCTGCACGTCGCACCAGCTGCTACATATAGAGGTCCCGGAGGGCATCAGGGACTTTTTCAACAAAATCGGTGGATTGCGGAGCTTGGCTCGCCGCCTGCAAGCGGACGTTCCGCCTTGCGCCCGACCGCGTTAGTTCTCGGCATAGCGACGGCCCTGAAAGCGGCCTTTCAGCTTCGGAACTGAGGCTGCTTTAGGTCGTCACTTCATCTTTGTGACGATGGGTACTGGCCCAAGAGACGTATCGGTCCGCACGGACGGCAAACCATCCATGATGTGGGGCTGGTCGTCGGCGGTGAACGCCGCGACTGCGCGACCGCCCTCCCATGCAACCTGCAGCTTCTGCCGGACGCCGCCAACGCTGCGCACGAATTGGCTCTCGACCAGCGCGCCCACGCCCTCTTCCATGCGCCGCGACGCCTCGATTTCGAGGATTGCCTGGGAGAAGGCGCCCTGCTGCGAGAGCGGGGCTGACACGAACCGCTCAAGTTGGCGAGCGATCTTCTTGCGGATCCGCGCGGCGATGCCGAACCGTTTGGAGGCCTTCGCACCGTCGCCGATGGTGACAACGTCGGGCTTGCTCGGCTTGGTGACGGTGTTGACCACCTTCTTGGTCTGCCTGTCCCAGACGAGCTTGGCGATCCACGGCTGAGCCGGGCCATCCCATCCGAAAAGCAGCAGCTCGAGATCGCGCATCGAGCCGAATTTGTGGTCGCGCAGATATCGCTCTGCGATCTCCTTGGCGAGGTTCACGAGGCCGTCGGACACCGGCTGGACCTTCTTGCCGTCGGCGATGATGAGCGCTCCCATGGCGCGCTGGATGTGGGCAATGACGGTCAGGGCCTCGAAGCAGTGCCCAGCGAAACCCAGGCCTATCGTTGTTTCGTAATAGGGGTTCATCCATGCGCCGAGGCCCGGCGTCAGCGCGTCCATATCGAAGCAGCGGACATCAATTGAGAAGAGCTTGATGGTATTGTCAGAGTGGGTGTACCACACCGTGCCGACCCTCTCGGATGCCCTGGCGTCCGCTAGCGCAGCGAGAGAAGTTACACTATAGCTCTCGTCCAGCCAGCATGCGACGATTGTCATCCCTTCTCTCCTGTCTGATGGTATGTGTTAGGTGCTGATTAGACCAGCGTCGACACGGCAGTCCGATCCGGTATCGGCCAGTAGTCGCCTGACTGGTCTGTCGATGAAGCGGGGCTTGACTCGGTCTACGTCGTCTGCGAACTCGGCTCAGAGATAGCCCTTGGACGAGTAGCCGACCTCGGTCCGCGGATCACGCCTTTCAGCACGGTGACGATGTCGCGGCTGACGCCGCGGTCGACGGTGCGAGCCGCGCGACCGGCAGAGGAGACATCTCAGCTCACCGAGGTGCTGAGGGACCGCAGCATCCCGTTCGTGTTCACGACCGGCTACGATGCAAGGGTAATCCCGGCGGAGTTCAACGGCGTTGAGCGGCTGCAGAAGCCACTCCAATTTCGGCAGATAGTCGTCGCGGTCGCGAAGCTGACGAACGGCGCGTAGCCCGGGAGCGGACGCTCTGAACGTCTCAGAAGGGTCGCAAGCAGCTCTTGGCAGCGGGTACCAAGCGTCAGATTTTGACCACTAGTTGGGCAAATCCTCTGGAGCCGCCGAGCTGGAACGGTGCCCGTCTCTCACGAGCGGTATCGTTCGCGTAAGGCCCGGAATGGCGCGCTGAAGACCCACGATGACAGAGCGCCCTCGGTAAAGGGGCACTTCTGCATGGTGATCTCCCCTACCGGCCGCGCTCTACTCGCCGCCGGAGGCGGCTCCCTGAGCCCGCCTCCGACGGTTTCGGCCCTTCGGGTGACAATCGCTGACGCGCGATGCGGCGGCCTTCGGCCAGTTCTGCTTAGTGGGTGCCAGTTGCCCGAACCGGCCTCAAGGCCGCAGGGGCGTTGACCCCGGCCGGGCCGCCCAGCCGAGAGCTGCCATAGGGGGCAAAGCCCCCAAGTGGGCAGGCTTCGCCACCCTTCAGGCGAGCGAAAGGCCCTTCAGGACACCGCTAACTGTCGCCCTTTGCTTCAGCGTCTTCCTTCGCTTGCCTTTTGGTAACTGTGACGACTTGCAGGATGTAATCGGCCATAAACAGCGCGTTTAAGCTATTCTTAAGACTCGAATAGCTGACAACCCCGTGCACAGTTGCATGCCGATTTGAAACACTATTCTGTTCAGCTTTAGTAGCTGCCGCGGGAGTGGAGACATACTCATATAGATGCTCGGTCAGCTTACCGTAAAACTCCAATGCATACATGCCGCGCGGTTCCGTCTGTGACGTATCCAACTCGCCGGCGAGTTTCTGTAACTCCTTCTGACTTGTGATGGTCTGCAAACTTCCCGCGTGGATTTCCACTCTGGAAATCCTTTCTATTTCTGGAAAAAGAACACGGCAGACACAGCGATACAGCCCTTGCTCGTGCGCCTGAATGGCCTCCCGAAACGTGGCCTTGGCTTCATCGTCAACATCATAGCCGTCAACGCGCTTTAGAACGGTGTCACGGATAGAAGACCAATTATCTCTATAAAATTGCTCCAAGAAACTGCCGAGATCAGAAACGTCCTGATCTTTCTCAACCTCATCGAAAGGAATTGTGTAATGAGGAAGAAAACCGGCCGCTTCCAGCTTCTTGCAGTTAGAAGTAAGTTTTGAAATTGCCTCTATGTGTGGTGCCGAAATTTTGATCGCGCGTTCGGCAGCAAACTGAAAATCAGCGACGAATTTAGGAACGCGAGGCAGAAAGCTTTCAATCTGCTTCTGAAGCCGGAGAGAAGGTTCTAGAACCTTCGCCATGCGCTCCTGTAGCTGTAAAAGACCGGCAAAAGCTTCTTCGCTATCGCTCACCGTTCTCCCCTCTGCTCACCTACTCGACGCCGCCCACCATACGCAGGAAACGCGGGCGCGGGTCGCCCCGGCCGTGGGCCTCGTCTACCTGTCCCCGATCGCGGCCAAGCTCAACCCGTAGCCGTCGCGGTGCAGCTCGACGCCTGCGGCCTCGAACTCAGCGCGTAGCCTCTCTCGTGGCTCCCGGTTCAGGTGGTCGCCGTCCTCGAACTTCGACAGCGTGTGCAGGGCCACGCCGCTCCGGCTCGATAGCTCGCGCGTGGTCCAGCGCAGCACGGCACGAGCGGCTTTGCTCCGGGCGGGTGTCATGTTGAGAGACTACACCAGCCGCCCCGTTCTACGTGTATTTATGTACGGTTCGCGGTATAGCAGCCTCAACGCTGAGGGCGGGACGGCATTGTCAGCATTGGGGTCTTAGTAACTAATGGACATTTCACAAGAGCGCCTAAACAACTTGGTTGCGCATCCATCAGAAAGCTTGAACGTCGAACTGAAACGGTGGATCGATCCGACTGATCCGAAAGGAATTGCCAAGATTGCCTTGGCCGCGATTGCTCTGCGTAACCGCAACGGAGGTTATCTGGTCATTGGCTTCGACAACGATACCTTATCTCCCGACCCGAATAACAAACCGGCCAACGTGCGAGCCGCATTCCATGTCGATATTATTCAGGGGATAATATCAAAATACGTTTCCAACCCTTTTGAAATTCAGATTGGCTTTGCCGAACGTGGCGGCCAAGAGTTTCCAATTATTGCCGTGCCGGAGGGCACAACTGTTCCGGTTGCCGCAAAAGGCGATCTGCCCGACCCAACAAATAAGCATAAGTTTCTAATTCGTGCGGATACGGTGTATTTCCGCACCCTTAACTCGAACGGAAGGCCCAGCACGTCCGCTGCAAAAGCTTCGGACTGGCGGGATATCGTTGAAATATGCTTCGAGAACCGCGAGGCGGATATTGGCCGGTTTCTGCGCCGTCACCTTGGCGGCGAGAACCTGTTGCGCTTCATCACCAACGCCCAAGAGAAATTGGCGGCCCTGAAACCAGTGCCGACCGCCACCGAGCATGCCCGTATGGTGTTGGAGGCAGGTAAGAAATTCCGTGATGAAGCCATTGCTGATCGCCAGCTTTCCGCGCGCGATCAAGAGTTGCTAAAGTGCGGAACGTGGAGTGCCGCCCTTGCAATTGATCCGCCGTTGCCTGCTACGGACTCCAACCATGAGTTTCTAAATACTATCTTCGGTTCAAACCCTCAATATACAGGCTGGCCGGTATGGCTAGACTCACGACCATTCGCAGATGAACGGCACAGGCCCTATAAAAAGCAGAAAGCGTGGGAAGCTCTCATATTGAGCACTCAGGCTGGCTTAATGAGTAGCCATGTCGATTTCCTGCGTATGGACGCCAAGGGTGAATTCTATCTGTGGCGGGTCTTACAGGATGATATGACGGACAAGGTGGAACCAAAGACACAGCTCGATCCGGCGCTGATGGTCTATCGCGTGGCCGAGGTGATCGCGGTTGGCATCAGCTTCGCGCGCGCCCTTGGCTGTGATGAGACATCAACGCTTGGGTTCTGCTTTGAATGGGACAACCTCAAAGGCCGCACTCTGTCGTCATGGGCTAATCCTGAATTGTATTTCTCCAAGCGAGGGAAAATTCAAGATAACACGGTTTCTACATGCATAGAGGTGCCGCTTACAACGCCCCTACCGTCAATCGTTCCATACGTCAGCCAAGCTGTCGCGGACCTGTTTTCAGCGTTTGATGGCTTTGTCTATTCGGAGCGTGGCATTGAGCAGCGTGTTGAAAAGCTTCTAAGCCGCCAATGGTAATGCTATCTGCTGAGGGCGCACGAACTGGAAGTGCGGCCTAGTCAGGATTTGGGTTTTCTTGCCGTCGTATGGTGCGACGAGGCCGTGACGCCCCTCGGTATGTCATGAGGGGTCGGGTTTTGACTTCCGGGACGCCGCGCATGGCTGCGTCGCAGAGGGTAGGTTGTGCGACGGGACAGTGCGACGGGCGGGCAGAGCAGACCCCAGACGCTTACGGGTCGAGGTAACATTGCATCGGCATCGGTCGGGCGTGGCGGACGGATCGGAATGGCAGGATCAGGATGACAACGAGACGGGACACAGAAGGCCGCATCTAATCAGATCAATGACTTGGGTCGGAGATCGGTCAAATTTGAAGGATCGAAGTACGGCAGCGCGGGCAAACCTTAACCGTTTCTTAAGGCGTTGGCACGTTGCTTCCTCTTTCAACTTGCTCCTTCAAGGAGTCGTTTCTCCCTAGTGGCAGAGCGCCCGGCAAGGTCCTAACCCTCGCTGGGCGTTTTGTTGCGCGCCCGCAACTTCTATCAACGACATCGCGGGCAGGCGGGCGCGCTGTTGCCCTGCGGCACCGATTTCTTTCGACTCACATCGGGGCGCCGCCGGCGGGCCGGGTTCTTGCTCTCCATCACCGCCCCGGCCCGCTGCCAGACGCACGCTCCTCCTCCATCACAAAAGGGTACACCGCTGCGCGACAGGCGCGTGGTACAGCTTCGCAACGTAACATAACGGTTGTCTAGGGCTTTTGATACGTTACAAGGAAAAGGTCTAGAGCGTTTTGTGACATTGGAGTCCTAAATCATGGCCGTGTACGGGTACGCGCGGGTGAGCAGCACGGATCAGGACGTGGCCCTCCAAGAAGCCGCGCTGCGGTCCGCCGGCTGCGAGATTATCCGGGCCGAGAAGAAGTCTGGGACCAGCACCGAGGGCCGCACCGAGCTTCAGACGTTGATGGATTTCGCCCGGAACGGCGACACGATCGTGGTCACGCGGATCGACCGCCTCGCCCGCTCCATCGCGGACCTCGCCGCGATCGTCCGGACCCTGGAGCAGAAGGGTGTGGCGCTGCGGGCGACAGAGCAGCCAATAGACACCAGCACCGCGGCTGGCCGCTGCTTCCTGCAGATGCTGGGCGTCTTCGCCGAGTTCGAGACCAACCTCCGGCGCGAGCGCCAGCTCGAAGGCATCGCCAAGGCGAAGGCTGCCGGCGTCTACGAGGGGAAGGGCCGGCCGGCGACGATCCCAGCCGACAAGGTGCGGGAGCTGGCAGCGGCCGGCATGGGCCCGTCCGCCATCGCGCGTCAGATGAGGATCAGCCGGATGTCGGTGCATCGCGCCCTCAAGGCGGACGCTCCCTGATCCTCGGTGCAACAAGTTTCACGGGCTTGGCGCACCAACCTCTGATGGTGTCGGCCTGCTGATCGAGGATCAGGCCGCCCGACATGCCTTTTCGATAGCAGCCTCACCCCACCAGACAGCGCCACGCTCGGCCAGGGTGCGGGCGTCTCGACCATTGCCAAGGTCACGGGCCTGTCCCGGCAGACCGTTTAGGGCCGCCAGATGCCTAGAGATTAGTGCAACAAGTTGCACGGCTGCTTCCTTCCCAGCACCATATCCAAGATGCTTCGGCGCTTCGTCAAGTATATGGCGATTGACAGACAGATTATCATGTGACATAGCTCCCGAAAGCGGGGGCCGAAATCTCATGCTGGGGGCAATTTTATGGAGACGGCACATGGTGCCTCGCCAAATGATGGCGTGCGGCTACACGAGTTCACCCGTTCGGAAAAGAACGAGATCCAGGCTCGGCTCTTCACAGAGTGGGCGGCACATCTGTCGACCGCGGAGACGACACTGATCGGGTGGCTCCTGGCCA
This sequence comes from Methylobacterium nodulans ORS 2060, assembly GCF_000022085.1. Classification (NCBI taxonomy): domain Bacteria; kingdom Pseudomonadati; phylum Pseudomonadota; class Alphaproteobacteria; order Hyphomicrobiales; family Methylobacteriaceae; genus Methylobacterium; species Methylobacterium nodulans. The sequence continues at coordinate 5,481,026 of NC_011894.1, read as the reverse complement.
ACACGGTCGCCCGCGGTCACCGCTCTGGCACCTACTCGCTCAACCAGCTCATCAACGGCGTTCCGAAGCGCGACGGCTCGGGTATGTGGACGGCCGGCACCGGCATGTCCCTCAACACCATCCGCCGCGCGATCGAGGCCGCCCGGAGTCGTGGGTTGATCCACACGAGCCAGTGTGAGCGCGGCACCATCTTCACCGTGGTGCTGACCTGGAACCCCAAGACCGGCAAGGCCGAGGAGAGCAACGTCGTGGCCCTCAACCTCCCGCGCGCCCGCCGGGCGAACCTTACCGTCGTCCCGAATGAGCAGACGGCACCGGACGCCGATGCAGGTGAGTGGGGGGTGCCCAATTCTGATAAGGGGGGGTGCCTAAATCTGATAGAGGGGGGTATCCGTTTTGGGCACCCATCTATAGAGAAACCTACAAACCAAGAAACCATATCCAGGGAAGATCCTGCGCCGCCCTGCGGGCCGCGCAGCCTTTTGCCGGAAGTTCGTAAACGAACCAGACCCGTTCCGGCGCAAACCCCCAGCGTGTCTGTTCCGGAAACCGTTCAGCCCTCCCCCCGTTGCGCGGCCCCCCCTCCCACGGCGCAGGCGGCGATTGACCGTGCCGCCGAGGCCCGCAAGGCCCGGCTCGCCGCGGCCCGGAAGCGGGTCGACACCCACGCATGGCGCACCACATGGGAGGCCGCCTACAGCGAGTGCTACCCGGCACGCACCATCGCGATGTGGACCGACCGCGAGACCGGGATCCTGAAGAAGGCCGTGAACCGGCACTGGCCGGCCAACCGGCTGTCCGAGGTGCACAATTTCCTCGACTGGGTCGTCCGGAACTGGGACCCGATCCGCAAGGCCAAGCTCGGGTGGATGGAGAAGGATCCGCCGCCGAGCCAGCCGCAGATCGGCTTCGTCGCCCGGCTGTTCCCGAAGTTCCACGAGGCGTACAGCGATCAGGCCGAGCTGAAATGGCGCGGCACCCTGCCCGGCACCAAGCAGAAGGTGATCGCCCTGATGCGTGACAAGGGCCTCACCGAGGAGGTGGCGTTCCGGCAGGTGCTCGCCCGTCAGGAGGCCGAGCGCAACGAGGAGCGGATGCGCAAGCTCGCCGCCCAGGCGAAGCGGGATCGCGAGGTGGCGATGCTCGCCGCCGCCACCGCGCGGCGTGAAACACGTTTCACGAAGGAGAACCCCCATCCCCGCGCCCACGAGAACAAGCCGAAGCCGGTCGAGATGGTGCCCGGCGAGCCCGATTGGGAGAACGGCTTCAAGCTGCCTGAGTTCGATGAGAGCAAGTGGTGAGACCGATGCGTGACGAGCTGCCCCCTGACCACCCCGACCATGGTCTGTCGCCGGAGAACCGCCGGGCGATGGATCGTGAGCTGGCCGAGGCCATGACACGTGCGGGCATCGGCAAGCGGTATCACACCCGCAAGCTCGAAGAATTCGGAGATGCCGGCAAGTCGTTCAAGGAAAGGATGCGGACGGATCTGTTCCGGGTTCTGGACGACGGCGGAAACCTGATTGTCAAGGGCAAGAAGTCCTACGAGTTCTGCATGGTCATGGCCCGCGCCTTTACGATCGTGCGCCGGATGCCCATGGTGCTGCCCCTGGTCAAGGTCGGAACGATCTTCGAGGAACGCCGGTACGACGTCGCCGACACCATGGAAGAGGCGAAGGTGTTGATCGTCACCGGGTTCTGCGACGAGGGCGAGCGTCCCTTCGCCGGGTGGCTCGGCCACAAGGTCGAGGCCCTGCTCACCGCCCGCCTCGATGCCCAGCGGCCGACCGTGCTCCAGGTCGAACCGCCCGGTACCCTGCATTGGTGGTCCGGCTCCTTCCGGGACCGCTTCGAGATCACGGCCGAGACGATCGAGGTGAAGTGATGAGCCAGGGACTTCAGCTTCTCTCGGCTGTGCTGGCGGCCAACTCTCGGGCGGCAATGCGAATGCTGGATCCGGGGCTCTTCACCCCGGAGGAGCTGCCCGCCCGCAACTTCATCGTCAACCACTACCGGGCCTATGGGCAGCGCCCGACCCCGGAGGTGTGCCGGGAGAACGGGCACCGTCTCGTGCCGGCGACCGAGCCCGTCGACTACTACCTGACCAGGGTCAAGAACCGGGCCATCGGGCGGGCATGGCAGGCGGCGCACCCCTCCTTCGCCCAGGCCATGGCCCAGGCCAATGTCGAGCAGGGCGTCCAAGTCCTGACGCAGATGGTCCGGGAGGCCAACCGCTTCAACACGACCTCGGCCGTCATCAGCCTCGCCGACGCCGCCCAGATGGTGCGCGAGGACTACGATGTGGCGCGCGACCTGGACGGCCTGCGCGGCATCACCTTTGGCTGGGAACCTCTGGACCAGATCACGCTGGGCCAAGCCGATGGCGACGTGACCGTGTTCGTGGCCCGGCCCGGCATCGGCAAGTCGTGGACGATGCTCTACTGCGCGCTGGCGGCGTGGCGGGCCGGACACTCCGTCCTGTTCGTGTCGATGGAGATGACAGTCCTTCAGACGGCCCGGCGCTACATCGCCATGCTGTCGGGCCTCAACCCGAAGTCGATCCGTGAAGGGCGCATGTCCACCTGGGCCCAGGATCTTCTCTACGACACGATCAACAGCACCGAGAACGGCGCCCCCTTCCACTTCCTCGCGGGTGATCTGGAGCGGAGCGTGGCTGACGTCGACAACCTCGCGATGGAGTTCACGCCTGACATCATCTTCGTGGACGCGGCCTACCTGCTCGACCCCGAGAACCGGGGCGGCAAGTTCGCGAAGTACGCCAAGCACGAGACGTTGCAGGATGTCTTCAAGGGGCTGAAGCAGCTCGCGACCCGTCGCAACGTCCCGGTCACCGTTTCGGTCCAGTTCAACCGGACCAAGGACGAGCAGGGCAAGAAGGGTCTCGACCAGATCGGCGGCTCGGACTGGATCGGTCAGATAGCCTCCAACGTCCTCTCGATTGATCTGGGCGAGGAGCCCAATCAACGCACGACCCGGCGCTACAAGCTGCACAAGGCGCGCGACGCCGACGACGGTTTCGAGTTCGAGACCAACTTCGCCTTCTCTCCCTTCGACATGGAGTTCCGCAGGGAGATCATCGACGACGAGACTGCGGCCACCGCCGAGATGGTCGATCTGCAAGAGCACATGCTATGAACGCGCATCCGACCGACCTCTTCCAGGCGGAGGACGACGTCCCCGCGTGGGAGCCGATCCTTCGTGTAGCCAGGGGCGCCACGACGGCGCCCATCGTCGTCATCTGCGACGCTCCCGCCCCAGAGGCGGAGCAGGACGGCCTGCCGATGACCTTGGGGCTATCTCAAGTTCGTATCGAGCGGGCGCGAGCCTTCGGGTTCAAACTGCCTGAGATCATGAGGGCAAGTGTAGCCACACAGATCTCTACAAGGCGCGCTATGTCCGGAGTTCTCATGTGGGCAACTCATGTGGGATACGAAGATTGAGTGGCGCCTTCAGTTTTGCCTTAGTATGAGATCGCAGTGGATTGGACGCGGCTACTTCTATGGTTTATATATCAGTCTGACTTCGGTGAGGGTGGGGGCCTGTCATGGCAAGCCGCATTCTGGCCATTTCGCTGCCAGAGGAAATGTACCGGGAAGTTGACCGCGCTATCGCGAGCTATAACGCTGCGACCTACACAGCGACAACGAGGAGCGGCTACATCCGCCTCGCCATTGCCGATCGCATCCGCCGCGATGCCGATCGTGTGAAGAGGTACAAAGAGGCTAATCTGGCCACCCAGTTCCAGGCGGATGCGGCAGATCCCACTTGATGTGATGCTTAAGGCTTGGTCAGCCTCGATCGCTACGACAACGATGCAACAAGTTGCACATCATCGGATGAAGCGGTCCCCAAGACAGGTCAGGCCAAGCCACATCCCGGTGGCAAATAGCGGCCAGAGCAGCAGGAACCAGAACTGGAACCAAGTCATTGCCGCGCTCCTGCATGTCCGATGCTACCTGCTAATGCAACAAGTTGCACGGTTCAGGCCGGAACTGCCTGCGTCTCCCTCATTCGCGCACCAACGAAACCGCCGTCTGCGAGTGACTTCTCACGCTTAGTTGATATCGAGTGATCGAATGGGCGATTGCAAGCCAGACGAGCGGATCCAGCGTAAATCGAACTCGCACGCCGCGCGGTCACGGTAGCCTTGGCCGCTGTCGGCGACAATCTGTCCGTCCGGGCGTCGCAATCGCCAGCGATATTGGCCTGCGCGATCAACGTAGATCTCAAATCCGCCTGTCGTCACGGCAGCGATCCCGACCAGTGTTGCAACAGCATCCCAGTCTGGGTGCATAGCAAGATCGGGTGCTCCAACAGAGGCGACAAGCCGGAACCCCCGAACCTTCACATCGAAAAGCTCCACTAATGCCTTATAATCGGTTGGTCGGTTGCGAACTTTGCCGAGATCGGCGATGCGAACGCTGATGTCATTAATCACGGGGCCGGTAGATAATGGCACATCAATGACCACGCTGCCACGGGCTTGGGTGAGATAATGGTGGCCATGTTCTTTGGGTCGAGCGATGCCGCGCATGATCATCGGATCTCCAAGCGACTGGAGGAGGACTGTCTCTCCGTTAACGTCGATGCGGGCGATGTAAGGGCCTGAGAGTGCCGGGCGTTGAACTGCTGGGCCGTCGACAAGCCAAATGGAAGCGACCCGCGCCGATTTTGCCCCAACGTCGAGGTTAATCCGGAGGCGCCGGTCACCACGCCACGCCGCTCGAGGGATCATTTAAAGGCTCCCAGATCGTCTGCTATTTTGCGGGCACAGACTGGACACCAAGGCGGAGTGTTTTGGTTCATTCGGCACTGAAGCACAGGCCGAAAAAGCCCTTTGCTGAACCGGCCACCGGCACCTTCGAACGCTCCCACGCTTGTTCGTGGGTCCCACCCGGCAGGGAGAGCCGCAGGATCGGTCGGGAGCGGCGCGCCCGCAGTGACCAAAGCCGACCATTTCAAATTTGCCCAATTTGCTGGACGCTCCGACGTATTCGCAGAGGCGCTCGTCCCAGAGAAAGTGCGTGTGTCATTCACATACTCGTCATTCAACTCGAAAAGATTGTGACCGAGCTCATGCGCGATGACGTCGCTTTCTTCCAATCTGTTGAAGAAGGCGACACCTGGGCCGACTGAGCTGAGGCCACCATTCTTTGTCGAGTTGACGACGACGATGATGTGGTCAGCGTCCGGCGCAAACCTTCGTCGGAGCTTCTCAATACGCGTTCTCGTGAACGCCGGAATATCGAACCAATTGTGGCTCCACTCACCATTAGCGATAACTCCAAGCCGCGAGGACCGTAACTGCTCTGAAAGGATGCTGTCATCTGATGGGTCTTCGGTACCCTTCTTGTCGTACTGTCGTTCGGTGACCAAGCTCTCTGTGGAGACTACGTCGATGCGGATTATTCGGAAATCGGCTTGGTGGCCGCTGAGTTGGTCGAGGCCCAGTGCACCCAAGACGTCGTTCTGTACGACACCGTGGTAGGTGTTGAGGTCGGCCTCGGCAAACCCGTCGCCCATTATGGCAATTGTCAACTTCGGGTCAGAGCCAGGAATGCCTAGCACATGCCGGGCATCGTCGTGCCGCGCTGTACCATGGTCGACCCACGCCCAGGCCGCTCCGGTCCAAAATCGCTCGAAGAGGTGATCGTTCGCGGTGCTTACGAACAGCTTGGAGTTCATCATCGCGGCGCCTGGCGCCGTGACCACCCTTGTGCCTGGCGGCAAGCCATGGTCGACCCACACCCAGGCCGCTCCGGTCCAAAATCGCTCGAAGAGGTGACCGTTCGCGGTGCCCACGAACAGCTTGGAGTTCATCATCGCGGCGCCTGGCGCCGTGACCACCCTTGTGCCTGGCGGCAAGCCATGGTCGACCCACACCCAGGCCGCTCCGGTCCAAAATCGCTCGAAGAGGTGACCGTTCGCGGTGCCCACGAACAGCTTGGAGTTCATCATCGCGGCGCCTGGCGCCGTGACCACCCTTGTGCCTGGCGGCAAGCCATGGTCGACCCACACCCAGGCCGCTCCGGTCCAAAATCGCTCGAAGAGGTGACCGTTCGCGGTGCCCACGAACAGCTTGGAGTTCATCATCGCGGCACCTGGCGCCGTGACCACCCTTGTGCCTGGCGGCAAGCCATGGTCGACCCACACCCAGGCCGCTCCGGTCCAAAATCGCTCGAAGAGGTGACCGTTCGCGGTGCCCACGAACAGCTTGGAGTTCATCATCGCGGCGCCTGGCGCCGTGACCACCCTTGTGCCTGGCGGCAAGCCATGGTCGACCCACACCCAGGCCGCTCCGGTCCAAAATCGCTCGAAGAGGTGACCGTTCGCGGTGCCCACGAACAGCTTGGAGTTCATCATCGCGGCACCTGGCCCTCCCACCAGCGTTACGCCAGGGCGCCCATGGTTCACCCAGATCCACTCTTCGCCGTCCCACCAGCGCTCATACAGGTCAGGGAACGGACCGTGAAAGCGGTTTACGAATAGCTTAACGTCTAGCATCGCCTCCCCGGGTGCGCTCAGCATGGCGACAGCCTCCGCCTCAGACTAGGCGCTCCGCACAGAGGACATTTCACAAGGTGAAGGGTGCTAACATCGACCAAACTTCGGCAGCAACGCAAGCTGCTAGCAGGCAGCCCCGTCCTCAGCGTAGAGCCGCGACGACGCCTCCGCGCAAATTGCGCACGGAGCGCTCCTTTAGTAGCTTCGACGAGTGTCATCCTGCCCCCGTTCAATGTCAAGGAGACGGCAGAAGCACATCTCCTGTTAGAGCGACTTTGTCGCAGGGATCACTTGGCTTGATCTTGTCTACAAGATCTTCAGAGATAATTTGGCGACTGAACGTGAATAGTGCGCGTCCAGTGAGAGTCACCTTGCGGAGGCTGGCGGAGGAGTGAGCATGTGACTTAGGGTCGGCCTTGAGGCCAGCTCTAAGGTCAGGATACCGCATGAGGCTTGAGGTCTTGGGCGGGTAGCGGCGCCGGCGCTGGAGCGACGAGGAGAAGCAACGGATGATCCAGCAGAGCCTTGATCCCGCCGTCACGGTCAGCGGGATCGCCCGTAGCCTCCTCGTGTCCTGGCGACGCCAGCTCCGGAGGCGGACCAGCCGCCCCAACGAGGTGCGCCTCCTTCCGGTGGCGATCAGCGTGAACGCTCTCACCCCAGACCAGTCTCAGGCGGGGGGCCTCATCCCGCATCGGCGATGCGGGCGGCCTGATCGAGATCGAGCTCGGGCGAGGAGCCGTTAAGCAGGGTTCGGATGCTCAAGCGACATCGCCGCGCTACCTCGCACCAACTCACTGCTGTGTCAGACCACTGCCCGTCGATGTCGCCGCACCAGCAGCGCCGCCATGGCGTTTGCGCTGTAGCACAAACCTGTTACACAGTGAGTGGTCGCTGGCGCGCTAAGTATCTGTTTTCTATCAGATTTTTACCGACAAGTTACTTTCCTGCCGGGCCCACCAAACCCTACGGATCGACGGGTTGGTGGCCGCATGTGCGGCAATGCCGCATCGATGAGAGCATGCGTCTCCATTGCGCCCGACCCGCTCGCCTGCAGCAATCAGGACGTGGCGACCGGGGGTGATCGCAGCGCCCGCTTCCGCAGGGTGCGGCGGCAGCGCGCTCGAAGCCGGCCGTCGCCATCCAGGGTGCGGGGCCGAGGTTTCGGTCGATCTGTGCCACGCTCGGCCACTGATGGTTCAAAACGGGCCTCCGTGCTGTCCGTGCAGTTCACCCTGCAAGCCACGCACCCGGCGGGAATTGTCGATGGACGAATTTCACGTTCGCCTTGCTGTCGGATTGAGCCGAAAGGTTAATCGGCAGACGAAGCTCGGTCCTGCGCGGCCTTGTCGAACCACTCTTCATGCGGAGGCCTGCCTTGCCGGCCGCTACCCCGCACCCCGTAGAGCCAGTGGAGGAGGTGACGCCCCACCCGGTTGTGCAGGCGCCGTATTCTCCAGGCCGCCCCATCCTCGGTGGCGATCGCCCGGGCGTAGAGGCTGGCGCGGAGGCTGTCGGCATCCGAGGCGACCTTGACGGGATCCGCGTAGAAGGCCGCGACGTCCTCGCGGGTGATCCGCGGGCCGGCGAGCCAGCGCGGGGCATATGCGGCGCACAGGCGGTCGACGTCGGTGAGCACCCTGCCGATGCCGGTCCCCGGGATCGGGCAGGTCGTCAGGCAGGCGTCGCCGACGAGCACGAGGCCATCGCGGGCCGGGTTCTCGGCGCGCACCAGGTCCATGGGGCGGATCTCCACCGGCCCCGCGATCGACAGGTCCCCGCAGAGGCGGCGGAGATGCGGCATCAGGGTGGCGAGCTGCGTCTCGGGATCGGCGCGGAACGCCCGCGTCCAGGCCTCGCCCGGCTCGCGGTAGACGAAGAGGTTCCCCCGCATCACCGGACCGATCGGGAACAGGGTCAGGTAGGCGACGCGCTCGCCGAAGCCTTCGGTGTAGTAGGTGAGGGCCTCGAAGGGATAAGCGGAGCAGGGCGCGCGGAGGTCGAAGCCGATCGAGAGCGAGTGGCGCTCGCTGATCAGGGTGCGCCCGATGCCGGCCTTGCGGCGCACCAGATCGCCGAGTCCGGTCGACACCACGACGAGGCGTGCCGCGATGACGCGTCCGTCCGTGAGGGTGACGCGCGAGCGTTCCGCATCGGGACGGATCTCCGCGACGCGCCCGATCGTGAGCGCGAGGCCCTCGGGCAGATCGGCGCGCAGCCGGTTGATCAGGTTGGTGTAGGTGAAGCCGTATTCGCGCCGCCGCTCCCGCTCGACGATCCTGCCGAAGCGCACGACGTCGATCGCGTCGACCGGGGTCGCCACCGCCCGCGCGCTGGCGCCAGCTCCGAGCCGATCGAACAAATCCATCTGCGGCACGCCGAGCTTCTCGGCGCGGAACTCGTGCGGATGGACGGCCTGGGTGTCGAGCAGGATCACATCCCACCCGGCGCGGTGGAGGCACCGCGGTCGCCTCGCGCTCATTCGTTTGGCTCTATCAGTCAGAGTATAAATAAAGTGATAATCGGCGCTTCCATCGGGTAGAGTGAATAAAATACAAGACATAAAACTGTACTTGTAAGTGCATTTCCTCCACAGAGTCCGATGGAAAAATATAATTATAAAATATATCAGTTGTATGAGCTTTGGAGCCGGGCCGTGTTGCGCCGGGCAACCGAGGCTGCTTGTGGCTGCACAGCGGAGACCCAGGACGAATCGGTGATGGAGCCTACGGAACGAGGACGGCCGCCCCATGCAGGCCGGCGCGGTGCGCCGCGACCGCCGCATTGGCGTCGCGCAGCGGAAAGGTGCGGGTCCGCGTCACGATCCCGGCCCGGGGAGCCACCGCGAAGAAGCTGCTGGCATCCTCCCGCGTGAGGTTGGCGACCGAGACGATCCGCCGTTCGCCCCACAGCAGCGTGTAGGGAAAAGCGGGGATGTCGCTCATGTGGATCCCGCCACAGACCACGCTGCCGCCCTTGCGGATTGCGCGCAGGGCCGCGGGCACGAGGCGGCCATCCGGCGCGAAGATCAGCGCGGCATCCAGCGGGGCGGGGGGCAGCGCATCGGCATCCCCGGCCCATGCGGCGCCAAGCGAGCGGGCGAAGTCCTGACCCGCCCGGTCGCCCGGCCGCGTGAAGGCATAGACCCGGCGGCCCTGCCAGCGACAGACCTGGGCGACGATATGGGCCGCGGCGCCGAAGCCGTAGAGGCCGACCGCCTCCGCCTCGCCCGCCATGCGCAGGGTTCGCCAGCCGATCAGCCCCGCGCACAGGAGCGGCGCCGTCGCGACCGGATCCGCGGCGCGGTCGAGCGCGATCGTGAAGGCGGCCTCGGCCACGACGTGGCTGGCAAAACCCCCGTCCCGGCTGTAGCCGGTGAAGCCCGGCGCATCGCAGAGATTCTCGCGGCCCGCGGCGCAGTGGGGGCAGCGGCCGCAGGTATGGCCGAGCCACGGCACGCCGACCCGCTCCCCGATGGCGGGCGCCGTGACCCCGGGCCCCAACGCCTCGACGAGGCCCACGATCTCGTGGCCGAGGACGAGCGGGAGCCGCGGATCCGGCAGCTCGCCGTCAATGATGTGGAGATCCGTGCGGCAGACCGCGCAGGCCTCGACCCGGATGCGGACCTCGCCGGGGCCCGGAACCGGATCGGGACGGGTCTCGTGAACGAGCGGGCCGCCGACCCTGGGCAGGACCATCGCGTGCATCGCTTCACCCCTTCGCGGTCATCCGACCCCGCAGGCGGCACCGGCCCACCGGAGCGGGGCGCCTCAGCCCGGTCCGGTGCGGATCCGAGCGCCCATGGTCCGCGTCCGGAGCCGGGATGCCAGGGATGATGCCAAGTCGGCCGACGATGCGCGACCCCCCGCCGAGCAGAGCGGATGCCGTCATACGGCTTCCGGTTGATCCGTTCGGAAACGAGAGGGCGCGGGATCCCTCTCCCGTGCGGGAGAGGGGTAGGGGTGCGGGCTCAGGTGGTTCAGCAAGTATCCTGAACCGGCCCGCTGCCAGCACTGCCGTTTCAGCCATACTGCGGAAGGGTCCGGGACCCTCACGCGCGATCTTCGATCGCCTGCCCCTCTCCCGCTCGGGAGAGGGGTTCCCCTCGCGTACTGGTCTCGGAAGGAAGAGACCGGAAACTGTATCATGCCCGCCATCGCCGCAGGCGCATCCCTCAGGCGTCGATCAGCCGGCGCATGCGGGTGCGGCGGAGCGTGACCTGACGGGCGCCCGCGCGCAGCAGCGCGCCCTCGCCCTCGAGCTGCGAGATCGTGCGCGACACGGTCTCCAGGGTGAGGCCGAGATAGTCGGCGATGTCGCGCCGCGTCATGGGCAGATCGAAGCTGCCGGCATCCCCCAGCCGCTCGCCCACCGCCATCAGGAAGGCGGCGACGCGCTCAAGGGCCGAGCCGCGCCCGAGCATCAGCATGTGATCCTGGGCGTGCCGCAGGGTGCGGGCCGTCAGATCCCAGAGCTGGCAGGCGACCTCGGCCTTCTGCGTCGCGGCGCGCTCGATCTGCCGCCGCTTGAAGGTGAGAACCTTGGTGTCGCTCACAGCCTCGGCGGTGTGGCGGTGGATCTCGCCCGGATCGAAGCCGAACAGGTCGCCGGGCAGGTGGAAGCCGGTGATCTGCCGGCGGCCATCGCTCAGGATCTTGTAGGTGCGCACCGCGCCGCTGACCACCTTGTAGACGAACTCGGCCTCCTCGCCTTCGCCGAAGATCTCCTCGTCGCGGGCGAAGACGGAGGGCGAACCGATGAGGTCGGGGCAATTCGCGAACAGGCCGCCCGCGTGGAGGCCGGCAGCCGGTGAGGGAATGCCCAGGTGAGCCGGCCGGGTGCTCTGCCGTGCGGTGTCGGGGGCCATCGGATCCGTCCTCGTCCTGATTGATGAGGCGAGAGTGGCCGAGCCGCGAAGAGGATGAAATTCCGGGCGGACTCTAAGAGAGCCGCCTGAGGGATTCTGCGTAGGTGGCGGGGCCGCCGCACCACGTCGAGGCCGTTCAGGCCCGGCATGATGTCGTCGAGGACGACGAAACCGGGCACGGCGGCATCCGCCGCCTTGTCGACCGGCAGGGATTCCCCCGTAAGAGCGGATTCGTCCGCCTGGAGCTCCGCGGCGGAGAGGAGCCGCAGGTCGGCCGAAACGCGGTCGCCGGCCTCCAGGAGCACCACGTCGCCCGGCACCAGCCCGGCTCTGTCGAACCCGGCGGGCTGCGCGGGGCGGTCGGGTGATGACCCGCGCCGGAGCGGCGCATGGGGCAGGGTGAAGCGGGGCGCATCGGCAGTCATGCGGCCGAGGATGAGGCGAACCATCCGCTCCGCCATGATCCGCATCAAAGGCCGTCCATCGCCCGGCCGGACGCCGTCCTCTCGTGATGCGCCGGCACTCTCGCGCCGGACCGGTCTCGCGGGTCAGGTCGCCTTCGGCGCCTGCGGCGGAGAGGCGGCGTCCGCGACGCTCTGCGAGAGCCGGCCGGACTCCTGCTGGTAGTCCGACATGGCGTGCGACACGAACGTCACCTGGAGCTTGAAGGCGTCCGCAGGCGTGCCGCAGCGGGCGAGCGCCTGCAGATGCTCCGCCTGGGCGTGCAGGCGGCGGCCGGCGAAATCCAGGATCTCCGCGGTGAGCCGCAACGGCAGATCGACGCCGAATGATCGCCACATCCTGGGGTCGGGCACGGCGCCCCCGACCGCGGCGGTGATGCTCTGCCTGTGAAGGGTCTTCTCTGCACTCCTCGTCTCTGCCGTCATGGGTGCCTCCTCCGGAAAGGTCGGTGATGATGAGCGACCCGGATTCGGGAGCCTGCGTCCATCGATCGGAGAGTGCCAGTACAATCGACGCATGACCTGGATCGGAGGACCGTTCACGGCGCCGTGCGCGGCGGGTGCTCCTCTCGCACTGAGGCGCTCGCAGCCGGCTGGCGGTTCATGAGCTGCACCTCGCCCCGATCCGAGGGGCTCGGCGGAGGATGCCGACGGCCTCGAACCCGCTTCGTCGGACGGTGCTCCGACCGGTCAGGCCGCCACCGCGAGGGTGTCGCCGCACCGGATCGGCCCGCCCGCAACGACCTCCGCGTAGACGCCGCAATCGACGTGGCCGAGATGCTGCATCAGGGCGCGCGGGATCGCGAGGTCGCGCTCCCCCGTGGCCGGATCGACGTTGGTGGCAGCACAGCGCTCGATCCGCTTGGTCACCCGCAGGCGCAGGCCGGTTTCCGCCACGAGCTCCGTCCCGACGAGATCGAGCTCGCCGAAGGGAGGCAGGCCCGTGACCTGGAGATTGCCGCGGAAGCGCAGCGGATCGACGGCTGCGCCGACCATGTCCTCGATAGCCGCGACGCTGGCGAGGTTGATGAGCGAGACGAAGCCGCGGCGGGAATCGGTGAAGCGGAAGCCCTCGGGGGCCGCAAGCATCTTCGGCGGGCCGCGCAGCGCATCGGGCATGAAGCGGCGGAAGAAGGCCTCGACCGCGAGCCGCCCCTCCCTCGTCCCGAGATCGGCCCGCAGCACCTCGCGGCCGCCCTCCCGGATCGTCAGCGTGCCCGTCGCGTCGTCGTAGCGGGTCGCCAGCCGGGCGAGCTGCTCGTTGCGCATCAGCATCAGGAACTTGATCTTGGGCTGATGGGCTGGTGCGGCCGGATCGAAGCCGCTCGGGCCGTTCTCGACGGCGAAGAGGCGGTCCCCCGGGAAATACGATCCCGCTGCGAGGTCCGCCGCCTCCAGCGGCTCGGGCGAGAGCCCCTTGACCGGGTAGCGGTGGAGGGCGGCGATGCGGAGCATGGCGGTCATGCCTGACCGCTACGCCTCCGGCGCCTGCGGGACAAGCGAAGCGCTCCCCCGCGCCCCGCGCATGACGGATCCGGCCGCCTGCCCGGCTCCGGCCCTTGTGTCACCGATTTACAACACCACATGGAGCCCACCGGCGGCTCAGCCTGAGAGCCGGAGCCCTGCGCCTGATGGGCGGGGGCAGCTGTCGGTCCGTCCGCGCCCCGCAGGGGGCGGGCGGTCGCGATCAGAGGAGGGGAGACGAATGAACTTCGAAAAATACACCGAGCGCGCCCGCGGCTTCGTGCAGGCCGCCCAGGCCCTGGCGCTCCGCGAAGGCCACCCGCAGCTCGCGCCGGGTCACGTCCTGAAGGTCCTGCTCGACGATCCGGAGGGCCTCTGCGCCGGCCTGATCGACCGCGCCGGCGGCCAGTCCCGCGTCGCGCTCGCCCAGATCGAGGCGTGGCTCGCCAAGCAGCCGAAGGTCTCCGGCGCTGCCGCGCAGCCGCAGGCGACGCGCGACCTCATGCGCCTGTTCGACACGGCCGAGAAGGCCGCCGAGAAGGCGGGTGATTCCTACGTCACCGTCGAGCGCCTGCTGCTCGCACTCGCCGTCGAGAAGGACAGCGAGGCCGGCAAGGCCCTCTCCGCCGCGGGCGTGACCGCCGCCTCTCTCAACGCCGCCATCAACGCCCTGCGCAAGGGGCGCACCGCCGACAACGCCACCGCCGAGAACGCCTACGACGCGCTCAAGAAATACGCCCGCGACCTCACTGAGGACGCCCGCGAGGGCAGGCTCGACCCGGTCATCGGCCGCGACGAGGAGATCCGCCGCACCATCCAGGTCCTGTCCCGGCGCACCAAGAACAACCCGGTGCTGATCGGCGAGCCCGGCGTCGGCAAGACCGCCATCGTCGAGGGGCTGGCGCTGCGCATCGTCAACGGCGACGTGCCCGAATCCTTGCGCGACAAGCGGCTGCTCGCCCTCGACATGGGCGCGCTGATCGCGGGTGCGAAGTACCGCGGCGAGTTCGAGGAGCGCCTGAAGGGCGTGCTCTCCGAGGTCACGGCGGCCGAGGGCGGCATCATCCTGTTCATCGACGAGATGCACACGCTGGTCGGCGCCGGCAAGGCGGACGGGGCGATGGACGCCTCGAACCTGCTCAAGCCTGCCCTTGCCCGCGGCGAGCTGCATTGCGTGGGCGCGACGACCCTCGACGAGTACCGCAAGCATGTGGAGAAGGATGCGGCGCTCGCCCGGCGCTTCCAGCCGGTCTTCGTGTCCGAGCCGAGTGTGGAGGACACGGTCTCAATCCTGCGCGGCATCAAGGAGAAGTACGAGCAGCACCACGGCGTGCGCATCCAGGATGCGGCGCTGGTGGCGGCCGCGACCCTGTCGAACCGCTACATCACCGACCGCTTCCTGCCCGACAAGGCGATCGACCTCGTCGACGAGGCGGCCTCGCGCCTGCGCATGCAGGTCGATTCCAAGCCCGAGGAACTCGACAACATCGACCGCGAGATCGTGCGGCTGAAGATCGAGGCCGAGGCGCTCAAGAAGGAGACCGACGCGGCCTCGCGCGACCGGCTGACCCGCCTGGAGAAGGAGCTCGGTGACCTGGAGGAGCAGTCGTCGGCGATCACGGCGCGCTGGAAGGCCGAGAAGGACAAGCTCGGCCGCGCCGCGGAGCTGAAGAAGAAGCTCGACGAGGCGCGCACTGAACTCGCCTCCGCGCAGCGGCAGGGCCAGTACCAGCGGGCGGGCGAGCTCGCCTACGGCATCATCCCGGGGCTGGAGCGGGAGCTCGCCGAGATCGAGGCGCGCAGCGCCGACGGCACGCGCGGCAACGGCTCGGGCCTGATGGAAGAGGCGGTGACGCCCAACCACGTGGCGAGCGTCGTCTCGCGCTGGACGGGTGTGCCTGTCGACAAGATGCTGGAGGGCGAGCGCGAGAAGCTGCTCGCGATGGAGGAGGCCCTGAGCAAACGGGTCGTCGGCCAGCGTGAGGCGGTGGAGGCGGTCGCGACCGCGGTGCGCCGGGCGCGCGCCGGCCTGCAGGATCCGAACCGGCCGATCGGCTCGTTCATGTTCCTGGGGCCGACCGGCGTCGGCAAGACCGAGCTGACGAAGGCTCTCGCGAACTTCCTGTTCGACGACGAGACCGCGATGGTGCGCCTCGACATGTCCGAGTACATGGAGAAGCACTCCGTCGCCCGGCTCATCGGCGCGCCGCCCGGCTATGTCGGCTACGAGGAGGGCGGGGCCCTCACCGAAGCCGTGCGGCGCCGGCCCTACCAGGTTGTCCTGTTCGACGAGATCGAGAAGGCGCATCCGGACGTGTTCAACGTCCTGCTGCAGGTTCTGGACGACGGGCGGCTCACGGACGGCCAGGGGCGGACGGTGGATTTCCGCAATACGCTCCTTGTGATGACCTCGAATCTCGGCGCCGAGTACCTGGTGACCCAACCGGAAGGCCAGGACACCGATGCGGTCCGCGACGAGGTGATGGCGGTGGTGCGCGGGCATTTCCGTCCCGAGTTCCTGAACCGCGTCGACGAGATCATCCTGTTCCACCGCCTCAAGCGGGCGGAGATGGGGGCGATCGTCGATATCCAGCTCGGCCGGCTGCAGAAGCTGCTCGACGAGCGCAAGATCACGCTCGAGGTCGAGCCGGATGCCCGCGCCTGGCTCGCCGAGCGCGGCTACGACCCGGCCTACGGGGCGCGTCCGCTGAAGCGGGTCATCCAGAAGGCGGTGCAGGATCCGCTGGCCGAGCAGCTGCTCGCGGGCGCGATCCACGACGGCGAGACCGTGCCGGTGCGCCACGGACCGGAGGGCCTGATCATCGGCGACGTCGCGGTGACGGCCGAACGCCGCCCGGCGAATGTCAGGCTGAACTGATCCGGGCCCGTGATGATGCAAGGGCCGGCGCCTCGGGGCGCCGGCCCTTCGTCGTTGGGGGCTCAACCGACGCTGCCTGTCCAGGCTCAGGCCAAGCGACGCGTCTGGAGGCTGCCATGGATCCTCATGCTGAGGTGCTGCGTAGCAGCCTCGAAGCACGCCTGACCGCTCGTCCAAGATCCGGGTGGCCGGGATCACTGGTCCGGGGGTGCTTCGAGGGCCGGCTGCCGCCGGTCACCTCAGCATGAGGACCGTTATGAATGCCATCGGGGCAAGCTGAGGCGTCGATCCGATCTCGGAGGCGGCAGGCCACGGCAATGCCGTTCGCGGCCCGCATGCCCTAGGATGCGGAAGGCGGCGCCCTGAGGAACGGGAATGGACGGCAACGGGCTCACCTACGTGATCGGCGACATCCATGGCTGCGCCGACCTTCTCGACCGCCTCCTGACGCAGATCGAGGAGCACCGGGCAGGGCGGCCGCGGCACCTCGTCTGCCTCGGCGACTACGTGGATCGCGGCCCGGACAGCGCCCGGGTGATCGCCACCCTGCGTCGCCTGCAGGACCGCGAGCCGGACCGGGTGATCTGCCTGATGGGCAACCACGA
Source organism: Methylobacterium nodulans ORS 2060 (assembly GCF_000022085.1). Classification (NCBI taxonomy): domain Bacteria; kingdom Pseudomonadati; phylum Pseudomonadota; class Alphaproteobacteria; order Hyphomicrobiales; family Methylobacteriaceae; genus Methylobacterium; species Methylobacterium nodulans. The sequence goes on along the minus strand of NC_011894.1, from coordinate 5,464,226 downwards.
GGCGATGCTGCTCGGCGCTCTCTCGGGAGCCGACGAGCCGCTCTGGCTGTTCAACGGTGGCCGCACCGTGCTCGCCTCCTACGGGGTGTCGCGGGTCGACCAGCTGCCCCGCGGCGACCTCGACTGGATCGCGGCCCTGCCGACCCTGCACGAGGATGCGGCGCGCTGGTATGTCCATGCCGGGTTCCGGCCCGGGCGCCCGGCCCCCGATCCGGATCCCAACCAGCGGCTGTGGATCCGCGAGCCCTTCCTGTCCGCCGATTATGATTTCGGCAAGCACGTGGTGCACGGCCACACCCCGGTCCGCAGCGGCCGGCCGGAGGTGCGCCGCCACCGCACCAACCTCGACACCGGAGCCGTGTTCGGCGGCGCGCTCACGGCGGGCGTGTTCACGCCGGAGCGGGGCCCTGCACTCGCGTTCCTGCAGGTCTCGTAAGGGTCACTCGTAAGGGTCAGCGGCGCGGCGGCCACAGGGCCGCGACGGCCGCGACGGCCCAGCCGAGCATCATGAGGATGCCTCCGGTCGGCGCCGCCATCGGGAAGAGCGGCTTCTGCGCGAGCGCCCGCAGCGCGAGATCGCCGCAGAACAGCGCGAGGCCGAGGATGAGGGCGAGGGCCGCGAGCCGGGCGAGGCCCGGTCGCAGGCGCTCGCTGCCGGCAAGACCCGCGAGCGCCAGCAGCGGGCCGGCATGGACGAGCAGGAACTGCGCGGCGGTCTGGAGGCTGCCGCCATGCGTCAGATGGGCGGAAGCCGCGGCGAGCGCCACGCCGAGGAGGCCGGAGAGCGCGCCGAGCGCGAGCACGACGCGATCGAGGAGGGGCATCCGGTCAGCTGCGCTCGGCGAGGAGCCGCGCGACGCTGGCGCGCAGCTCCGCGATGCCCTCGCCCGTGCGGCTCGAGGTCAGGATGATCTCCGGATAGGCGGCCGGCCGGCGGGCGAGCGCGGCGGAGGTCGCGTCAAGGCGGGCCTGGATCTCGCTCTTCTTCAGCGCATCGCCCTTGGTCAGGACGATCTGGTAGGACACCGCTGCGGCGTCGAGCTCGTCGAGCACCTCGCCGTCATTCGGCTTGATGCCGTGCCGGGCGTCGATGAGGACGTAGACGCGGGCGAGATTGGCGCGCCCCTGCAGATAGGCGTGGATCAGCTCCGTCCAGGCCGCGACCTTGGCCTTCGACACCGCCGCATAGCCGTAGCCCGGCATGTCCACCAGGGTCAGCTTGCCGCCGAGATCGAAGAAGTTGAGCTGCTGCGTGCGTCCCGGTGTATGCGAGGTGCGCGCGAGCGTGGTGCGCCCGGTCAACGAGTTGATCAGGCTCGACTTGCCGACATTCGAGCGGCCCGCGAAGGCGATCTCGTGGCCCTGCATCGGCGGCAGGGACTCGAGCTTATCCGCCGCCGTGGCGAAGTCGGCGGCGCCCGCGAAGAGCAGGCGCCCGGCCTCGCGCAGAGCGGCCTCCTCGTCCGCCTCCGACGCCATCAGCCCTTGGCCGCCTTGACGGGGCTGCTTCGCGAGAACGTCGTGCGCAGGTTGTCCCAGAGTTCGACCTTCACGCCGTTGCGCCGCATGATCCAGTATTGCTGCAGGATCGACAGCAGGTTGTTCCAGGCCCAGTAGATCACCAGCCCGGCCGGGAACGACCCCAGCATGAAGGTGAAGATGATGGGCATGAAGGTGAAGACCTGGGCCTGCACCGGATCGGGCGGGGCCGGGTTCATCTTCATCTGGAGGAACATGGTGATGCCCATGACGATGGGCCACACGCCGAGATGCACGAGGTCGGGCGCCGCGAAGGGCAGCAGGCCGAACAGGTTGAGGACCGAGGTCGGGTCGGGCGCCGCGAGGTCGCGGATCCAGCCGAAGAACGGCGCGTGCCGCATCTCGATCGTGACGAACAGCACCTTGTAGAGCGCGAAGAACACCGGGATCTGGATCACGACCGGCCAGCAGCCGGCGACCGGATTGATCTTCTCCTTCCGGTAGAGCTCCATCATGGCCTGCTGCTGCTTCACCTTGTCGTCGGCGTAGCGCTCGCGGATCGCCGTCATCTCCGGCTGGACGGCCTTCATCTTGGCCATCGAGACGTAGGAGCGGTTGGCGATCGGCAGGAAGAACAGCTTCAGGATCAGCGTCACCACCAGGATCGAGACGCCGAAGTTGCCGAACAACTTGTAGAAGAAGTCCAGCGCCTTGAACATCGGCTTGGTGATGAAATAGAACCAGCCCCAGTCGATCATCAGGTCGAATTGCTTGATGTCGAGCTTCTGGCGATAGGCGTCGATGGTGGAGACTTCCTTGGCGCCGGCGAAGAGGTGCTGACTCGCCTGCACGCCGGCGCCCGGCGCCAGCGTCCTGGCCTCGCCGAGGCTGCTCGTCTGGTAGACCTTGGTGGCGCCCTCGTCGCGCTCGGTGAAGCTGCCCGTATAGGGGGTCTTCTGGTCGGGAATGGTCGCCGCCGCCCAGTACTTGTCGGTGATGCCGAGGAAGCCTCCGGTCACGCCCGGCCAGCTCAGGCCACGGGTGCCGGGGCTGCCGAGCGGGTTCTCCTTGGCCATCTTGTCGTAGGTGTATTCCTGCAGGCCCTTGTCGCCGAGCACGCCGATCAGGCCCTCGTGCAGGACGTAGTAGCCCTGCGTATGCGGCTTGCCCCAGCGCGAGACGAGCCCGTAGGGATACAGGGTGACGGCGCTCTGGCCCTTGTTCTCGACCGAATCCTCGACCGTGAACATGTACTTGTCGTCGACCGAGAGGGTGCGGCGGAAGACGAGGCCCGCGCCGTTGTCCCAGGTCAGGGTGAGGGGCTTCTTCGCCGTCAGCAGGTCGCCGTCGGCGGTCCAGACCGTGTCGCCGTTGGGCAGCGGCCCGGCGCCCTGCCCGACCCAGCCGAACTCGGCGTAGTAGGGATTGGCGGAGCCGGCCGGCGAGAGCAGGACGATCTCGGGGCTCTTCGGGTCGACGGTCTCGTGGTAGCCCTTGAGCGCCACGTCGTCGATGCGGCCGCCCTTGAGCGCCACGGAGCCCTTGAGGGCCTCCGTGTCGATGCGCACCCGCGGCGAGCGGGCGAGCGCCTCCTCGCGGGTGAGGGCCGCTTGCGGATTGCCGCCGCTCGCCCCCGGCAGGGTGCCGGGCACGGGCGCGGAGGGTCCGCCCTCCTTCGGGCTCGGGGACGCGGACGTCTGGGCCTGCTGCTGGCGCTGGCGCTCCACCTGGGGCGCCGCCACGAAGTAGTTCCAGCCGAGCAACACCGCCAGCGACAGCGCGATGGCGATGATCATGTTGGTCTTGTCGTTACCCATGAAGGTCCCGCGACGCCTGCCGCCTCACGAGCGGGGCCGGGGGCGCCCGCGGCGCGAGGTCCGGCCCTGCGATCTGTTGCTAGAGGCAAGGCCGGGCGACCGGCATCGCCTCACGGTTCTCGTTCCGGCGGCGCGGATCCGCGCCGGGGACCGCCCGGCTTGCCCGCCGGCTTCGGCTTCGTCACCGCGGCGAGGGCCCGCCTTATATCGTCGACCAGGACTTCGAAGGGAGCGCTCAGGGCCTCGCGCCGGCCGATCAGCACCACGTCGAGCGGCTGGTCCGCAGAGTCGGTCCCGATCGCGGCCACCGCGGCCTTCAGGCGGCGGCGGATGCGGTTGCGCTCGGTGGCGTGGCCCGTCCGCTTCGTCACCGTGAAGCCGAACCGCAGCCCGGCGCTGCCGTCCGGTGCCGTCTCCGCCTCGCGCAGGCGCCCCTGGGCGGTCAGCCGCCCGGTGTGGAAACGGCGGCCCGCGGCCGCCGCCAGATAATCGGGGCGCCGGGTGATCCGTCCGACCGGCGGCGCTCCGGTGCGCATGCGGCCTCGGGCCGCGCAGCCGGTTACGCCGACAGGCGCTTGCGGCCGCGGGCGCGGCGGGCGGCGATGACCCTGCGGCCACCGACCGTGGCCATGCGGGCGCGGAAGCCGTGGCGGCGCTTGCGCACGAGCTTGGAGGGTTGATAGGTTCTCTTCACGGCGATGCCTCCGAAGGCCCGGGCCGACGATGCCGAACATCGCCGCAGCCCTCGTGGATTACAGAACTGGTGAGACGAATGGCGAACGCACGCCCTCGTCGGGCGGCGGTCTCGCGTCGGGCGGTGTATGGCGGAATGGTCCGGGCGAGTCAATCGCGTTAGAGCGCTCCCCGCCGAGGCGGAGGCCGGTTCGGCGCAAGGGAGCGCGTCACATCAAAGGCTTAGAGCCGGGAGGCAACCATGCTCACTGACGACGACCGCCCGCGGCCCGCGCCGGCCGCCCACGTGATCGGCCAGGACCTGACGGCGCTCTCGATCGCCGACCTCGATGCGCGCATCGCGCTGCTGCGCCGGGAGATCGAGCGCCTGGAGGAGGCCCGCCGCCACCGCGAGGCCTCGCAGGAAGCGGCCCGCGCGGTATTCAAACTCTGAGCGGCTGGTCCCCCGCCGCCGCGAAGTCCGCCTCGTCTTCCGGCACCATGTCCACCGCGACGGTGAGGTGCTGCGAGCCCGATCCGGCGATGATGCCGGCCACCGGCGCGACGTCGGCATAGTCGCGGCCATGGGCGAGCACGATGTGGTCGTCCTCGACGCCCATGGCGTTGGTCGGGTCGAGCCCGTGCCAGCCGTCGCCGCACCAGACCGCCACCCAGGCGTGGCTCGCATCCGCCCCTTCGAGGCGCTTCATGCCCGGCGGCGGGCGCGTGCGCAGATAGCCGCTGACATAGGCGGCCGGCAGCCCGAGGCCGCGCAGGCCCGCGATCATGACGTGCGCGAAATCCTGGCAGACGCCGTGCCGGCCCGCGAAGGCCTGGGTGAGAGGCGTCGCCACGTCGGTGGCGCCGGAATCGAAGGTGAAGTCGGCGTGGATGCGCCGCATCAGGTCGACGGCTCCCGCATAGGCGCCGCCCTTGAGGGGAAAGCTCGCCCGGGCGTAGTCGGTCACCTCCGCCACCAGCGGCACGCGGCGGCTCGGGCTCACGAAATGCACCGGGGCATCGGGCGCGAGGCTCGGACAGGCGAGCACCCGCTCGCGGACCTCCTCCCAGGCGAGCCCCGAGGCGAGGTCGGGCAGTTCCATCCGCTCGACCTCGATCCGGGACACCGCCTCGATCCGGAAGGCCCGGTGGGGCGTCTCCACGGTGAGAGTCGTCGCAGCGTTGCCGAAGAAATCGCGGATGGTCTCGCGGTCCTGCGGGGCCGGATGGATCCGGAGCCGATGCGAGAGAACCCGCTGGCCTTCGCCGTCCCGCGGCGTCAGCCGCAGGGTGCAGCGCGCATGGGTCACCGCGTTGCGGTACGTATAGGCGGTGACGTGGCGCAGGAGATAGATCACGCGAGGGCCACCAGTCGCTCGGGGCGGGCGGCGTCCGAGTCGCCCGGGAAGTAGCGGGCGGCCACCGCCTCGGCGATGGCCGAGAGGCGCGCCTCCCAATCCGGTATCGCCCCGGCGGGCAGGGAGGCGGCCTCGGCGCTGGCGATCTCTCCCGCGAGGCTGCGCACGAGGCGCGTCTGCGGCTCGGGCAGGCCGTCCTGCCGCAGGCTGGGCAGCCCGGCGAGGTGCTCGCCCAGGCGCTCGATCTGGAAGGCGACCGAGCGCGGGTTGAAGGGGTCGAGCAGCACCATGTCGCGCACCGGCGCCAGCGCCACGCCGAGCAGGTAGCGCGCCCCGTAGGAGATGCGGGAATCGACGAGCTGCAGCAGGGTCGCGAGATCATCGCCGCTCGCGTCGTCGCCCGCGAAGATCGCGGCGAAGCGGCAGGTGTTGATCGCCCGCTCGATGCGCCGGCCCATATCCACGAAGGGCCAGCCGCCGGCCCGGTTCATGTTCTCCTGGGCGAGGCCCGACAGGGCCGAGGCCAGTTCGAGCGCCCGCTCGGCCCGGTCGAGCCACGCGGCCTCCGAGCCCGGCACGGCGTCCGGCCGTTCCAGGACGTCGTGGAGGGTGCTGAGCGCCCGCCACGTTTCGAGGGAGAGCCGCTCCCGCAGGGAGGCGGCGTTGCGCCGTGCCGCGCCCACGTGGGAAAGCGCCGAGCCCCAGGCCTCGCAGCCCGCGAGCGCATGGGCGGCGAGGGCGGCGGCAGGGCCGAAGACCGTCGGCACCGCGCCCCAGGCGTGGAGGAGGCCGCGCAGCCGCGCATGCGTGCCATGATCCTCCTCGGCCCGCGACACGGTGCCCGTCCCGGTCAGCAGGCAGACGGTGAGGCGCAACATCGCCTCCGCCCGCTCCAGGTAGCGGCCGAGCCAGAACAGGTTGTCGGCGGCTCGGCTCGGCAGCAGGCCCTGCACCCGGCGCACCGGGGGCTGGTCCGGCCGCGGCAGCGCTTGGGCCGGATCCTGGGCCGGATCCTGGGCCGGATCGGGATCGCGCCCGGCCAGCACCCAGACATCCGCGGCGCGAACCCCCGCCCCCATGGCGACCGGCTGCACGTCGGGATGATCGGAGATGCGGCAGAACCCGCCCGGCATCACCGCCCAGCCGCCCGGGGTCGCCGCCGCGAAGACGCGCAGGACGAAAGGGGCGGGGCACCAGGCCGGCCCCATCCCAGACCGGCGCCGTCGAGAGCTGGACCGGCTCCTGCGCCACGAGGTCGCCCGGGCGGTCGCGCAGGGTGCCGAGGAGGCGGGCGGTCTCGGCCGGGTCGCGCAGGCCGAAGGCGCGGGTGGTGAAGGCGCCCTGGGCCGGGGCGGCGGCGGGGCGCAGGGTCAGCGCCTCGACATTCGCCAGCACCTCCGCCCGCTGGGCGGCGTCGCCGCACCACCACGTGGCGAGCCCCGGCAGGCGCAGCGTCTCGCCGAACAGGTGCTCGGCGAGACGCGGCAGGTAGGCGGCGAGCCAGCCGCCCTCGACGAGGCCCGATCCCGGCATGTTGCCCGTCACGCAGGCGCCGGCCCTCAGGGCCTCCACCAGGCCGGGGACGCCGAGCCGGGAATCCGGGTTGAGGGCGAGCGGATCGACGAAGTCGCCGTCGACCCGGCGCCAGAGCACGTCGGCGCGCTTGAGGCCCGCCACCGTGCGCACGTAGAGGCGCCCATCCTGCACCAGGAGGTCGTCGCCCTCGACCAGCGCGAAGCCGAGATAGCGGGCGAGGATCGCCTGCTCGACATAGGTGTCGCCGTAGGGGCCCGAGGTGAGGAGGCCGATGCGCGGCTCGCTCCGCTCCGCGGCTGCCGCGAGCCCGTCCCGGAAGTCCTGGAAGAAGAGGGCGAGCCGCTCGACATCGAGGGTTTCGTGCAGCTCCGGCAGGGCGCGGGCGAGCACCATGCGGTTCTCCAGCGCATAGCCCATGCCCGACGGGGCCTGCGTGCGGTCGGCGAGCACCCGCCAGCGCCCGTCCGGTCCCCGCGACAGGTCCGCGGCGTAGAGGTGGAGCTGGCGCCCGCCGCCCGGCTGGCGCAGGCCGTGGAGGGGGCGCAGGAATTCGGGGCTGCCCGCCACCGCGGCGGCGGGGATGAGCCCCGCCGCGACGAGGCGTGCATCGCCGTAGAGGTCGGCGAGCACCGTTTCGAGCAGGCTCGCGCGCTGGGCGATGCCCGCGGCGATCTCCTCCCATTCGTCGCCCTCGACGAGGAGGGGCAGCACGCCGAGGGGCCAGTCGCGCTCCGCCGCCTCCCCGTAGACCCGGTAGGCGATGCCGGTGTTGTGGATGTGGCGCTCGGCGGAGGCAAGACGCGCCGCGATCTCGTCCTCGGGCAGGCCCGAGAGCCGGTCGAGGAAGCTGTCCCAGGCCGGGCGGGTCGTGCCGTCGGGGCCGATCATCTCGTCGGGCACGCCCGGAAGCGGCCGGTAGCCGGCGCTCCAGCGGGCACGCCGCTCCGCCCTCGCCGCATCCGGGTCGACGATCTCAACGGCGGCGAGCGGAGCCGCGGCGCTCATCGGGGGGCAGGCGTGCGCAGGTCGAGGGTGAGCGGGAACTCGCGCCGCGGCTCCTCCGGCGCCAGGGCGACGCGGCCCGGCGTGTGGCCGTGATCCTGGAACCGGGCGAGGCGGCGGCCCTCGGCCTCGTAGGTGTTGACCGGGAAGGTCTCGTAGTTGCGGCCGCCCGGATGCGCCACGTGGTAGGTGCAGCCGCCGATGGCCCGGCCCGACCACGTATCCACGATGTCGAAGGTCAGCGGCGAGTGCACCGGGATCATCGGGTGGAGCGCGGAGGCCGGCTGCCACGCCTTGAAGCGCAGGCCCGCCACCGCCTCGCCCGAGCGCCCGGTCTCGGTGAGCGGCAGGCGCCGGCCGTTGCAGGTGACGACGTGGCGGCTCGGCACGTAGCCCTCGACCCGCACCTGCAGGCGCTCGACCGAGGAATCGACGTAGCGCACGGTGCCGCCCGCCGAGCCCTCCTCGCCGAGCACGTGCCAGGGCTCCAGCGCCTGGCGCAGCTCGAGCATCACGCCGCCATGCGAGACGCTGCCGTAGAGCGGGAAGCGGAACTCGCGTTGCGCCTCGTACCAGACCGGGTTGAAGGCGTAGCCCGCATCCCTCAGGTCGTCGAGGACGCCCAGGAAATCCTGCCAGAGGAAGTGGGGCAGCATGAAGCGGTCGTGGAGCGCGGTGCCCCAGCGCACGAAGCCCCCCTCCTGCGGCTCGCGCCACAGCCAGGCGATGATCGCCCGCAGGAGCAACTGCTGGGCGAGGCTCATGCGCGGATCGGGCGGCATCTCGAACGAGCGGAACTCCAGGAGCCCGAGCCGCCCGGTCGGCCCGTCCGGCGAATAGAGCTTGTCGATGCAGATCTCGGCCCGGTGGGTGTTGCCGGTGACGTCGACCAGCACGTTGCGGAACAGCCGGTCGACGAGCCAGAGCGGCACCTCCGGCCCGCCGGGGGGCGGCACCTGGGCCAGCGCGATCTCCAGCTCGTAGAGGCCGTCGTGGCGCGCCTCGTCCATGCGCGGTGCCTGGCTCGTCGGGCCGATGTAGAGGCCCGAGAACAGGTAGGACAGCGAGGGGTGGCGCTGCCAGTAGAGGACGAGGCTCTTCAGCAGGTCCGGCCGGCGCAGGAACGGCGAATCGGCCGGGCTCGCCCCGCCCAGTACCACGTGGTTGCCGCCGCCGGTGCCGGTGTGGCGTCCGTCGATCATGAACTTCTGGGCGCCGAGCCGGGTCTCGCGGGCATCCTGATAGAGGCCCGTGGTGATCTCGACCGCCTCCCGCCAGGTCCTGGCCGGGTGCACGTTCACCTCGATGACGCCGGGATCGGGCGTGACCTTGATGACGCCGAGGCGCGGGTCGTAGGGGGGCTCGTAGCCCTCGATGTGGATCGGCTGCCCGGTCTCGGCCGCGGCCTGCTCCAGGGCTTCGAGGAGCTGCACGTAGTCGTCCGCGCGCTCGAGCGGCGGCATGAACACGCAGACCGCCCCGTCCCGCGGCTCGACGGCGAGCGCGGTGCGCACCGCGACGCTATGGGCCGGCCCCGAGCGCGCCGCGGCCGGCGTGGCGTCGAGGGGGCCGCGCTCCTCCAGCGGATCCTGAGGCGAATGATAGGGATAGGATTCCGGTGAGATGTAGGAGAGGGAGCTCAGCGGCAGGCGGAAGCCGACGGGGGAATCGCCCGGCTCCAGGTAGAGCGCGCCCCGGCGCGTCTCCCACTTCTCCGAGACCCAAAGCCGCTCCGGGCCGATCACGACGTTGGCGAGCGGCAGCACGTAGCCGACCGGCTCGGCGAGCCCCCGCTTGAACACGCGGGCCATGCGCTCCTGGAACTCGCTGTCGCCGACCTGCGGCTGCAGCACCGTCGTGTTGATCGGCAGCTCCGCCGCCTTACGCTCCCAGTATTCGGGATCCTCGAAGGTCGGCTGGACGAAGGCGTCGAGCCCGAGGCGCCGCGCCAGCGCCTTGGCGACGGCCTCGGCCTGCGCGATGCCGACGTCCCGGGGACCGGCCTCGCGGGCGATCAGGCCGGCATCGCGCCAGATCGGCTGCCCGTCCTTGCGCCAGTAGAGGGCGAAGGCCCAGCGCGGCAGGCTCTCGCCCGGATACCACTTGCCCTGGCCGTAATGCAGGAGGCCACCCGCGCCGAAGCGCTCGCGCAGGCGCCGGATCAGCTGGTCGGCGAGGTTGCGCTTCGTCGGCCCGACCGCGGCGGTGTTCCACTCGGGCGACTGGAAGTCGTCCACCGCCACGAAGGTCGGCTCGCCGCCCATGGTCAGGCGCACATCCTGGGCCTGGAGGTCCCGGTCGATGCGATCGCCGAGCGCGTCCATCGCGTCCCAGGCCTCGTCCGAGAAGGGCTTGGTCACGCGCGGGGCCTCCGCCACGCGGCTCACAGTCATCTCGAAGCCGAAATCGACCTCGGCCGGCTCGGCGAGGCCCGAGATCGGCGCCGCCGAGCGGTAATGGGGCGTGGCCGCGAGCGGGATATGCCCCTCGCCGCAGAGGAGGCCCGAGGTGGCGTCGAGCCCGATCCAGCCCGCGCCCGGCACGTAGACCTCGGCCCAGGCATGGAGGTCGGTGAAGTCGCAGGGAGTGCCGGCCGGCCCGTCGACCGCGGTGGTGTCGGGGACGAGCTGGATCAGGTAGCCGGAGACGAACCGGGCCGGGAGGTTGAGGCGGCGCAGGATCTGGACGAGGAGCCACGCGGAATCGCGGCAGGAGCCGCTTCCCGCCTCCAGCGTCTCGTCGGGCGTCTGCACTCCCGGCTCCATGCGCACCACGTAAGCGACGCTGTCGCGCACCATCCGGTTCAGGGCGACCAGGAACAGAACCGTGTTCTTCTCCTCCGGCAGCCTGCCCATGAAGGCGTCGAGCGCTGGCCCGCCCTCGCTCGGCACGAGGTAGGGGGCGAGTTCCTCCTGCAGCTCGGGCGGGTAGGCGAAGGGCAGCGTCTGCGCATACTCGTCGACGAAGAAGTCGAACGGGTTGATCACCGACATGTCGGCGGTGAGGTCGACCTCGACCCGGAACTGCGTCGTCTTCTCGGGAAAGACCAGGCGCGCCAGCCAGTTGCCGTTCGGGTCCTGCTGCCAGTTCACGAAGTGGTTGCCCGGCGTCACCTTGAGCGAATAGCTCAGGATGCGGGTGCGCGTATGCGGCGCCGGACGCAGGCGGATCACCTGCGGGCCCAGGCCCACCGGGCGGTCGTAGGTGTAGGAGGTGACGTGGTGCAGGGCGGCCTTGATCGACACGGTCTCTCCGGTTGTCTGGCGGCGGCGTCTTGCGTGCGATCGGTCCTGATCTCGTGGACTTCTACACGCCCCCGGTCGCGGCGTCAGCCGCGCGGTGCGGGGCAGGGCTGTCGGGCTTTGCATTCCTCCCGGGATCGGCGCCGTCGGAGGCGCATGGCTGCGAAGAAGCGAGGCAAGTCCCATGCCGGCCGTCGGGGAACCTCGGAGGGGTATCGCCTCTTGGAGGGAGTCCAGCCTGCCCGGAGACGGCGTGCGGGCGCGAGAGCATTTTCCGACGGAGCGGATGCCGGTTCGTCGCAGAAAATGCGGCAAACTCAAAGACCTGGAGTGGCATCCGGTCCACCGTGAACGGATGCCGCTCTAGCGGGTTCGGCGATGAAGATCTTCCAGTGTCAGGCCTGCGAGCAGCCCTTCCATTTCGAGACCGCGCGGTGCGCGAGCTGCGAGCGCCGCGCGGGCTATGATCCCGACCTCGAGGAGGTCGTCACGCTGACCGCGGCGGACGGGACCCTGCGGGCCTTCGGCGAGCCCGGGCGGCGCTACCGGCTCTGCGCCAATGCCGCGCATGCGGCCTGCAACTGGCTCATCCCGGCCGACTCGCCCGAGGTCTATTGCGTCGCCTGCCGCCACAACCGCACCGTGCCGGATCTCTCGATCCCGTGGAATCTCACCCGCTGGCGCGCGATCGAGACCGCCAAGCGCCGGCTGTTCTACTCGCTCCTGCGCATGCGGCTGCCGCTGGCCCTGCGCCGCGACGATCCCGAGGGCCTGGCCTTCGATTTCCTGGTCGATCCGGCCGAGGCGCAGATGAGCGGCCCGGCGGTGCTCACCGGACACGACAACGGGCTCATCACCGTCAACATCGCGGAGGCCGACGATGTCGAGCGCGAGCGGCGGCGCACGCTGTTCGGCGAGCCCTACCGCACCCTGCTCGGCCATTTCCGGCACGAGATCGGCCACTATTTCTGGAACGTGCTCGTCCGGCACGATCCGAGCCTGGCGGCCTTCCGGGCCATCTTCGGCGACGAGCGGGCGGATTACGGCGCCGCGCTGCGGCGCTACTACGCCGAGGGCCCGGGGCAGGCGTGGCAGGAACACTTCGTCTCGGCCTATGCCACCGCCCATCCGTGGGAGGATTTCGCCGAGACCTGGGCGCATTACCTGCACATCGTCGACACGCTGGAGACCGCGAGCAGCTTCGGGCTGCGGATGCAGCCGAAGCTGCGCCCGGGTCTCGCCGCCACGATGGATTTCGATCCGCATCACGCGCCCGATCTCGGGCGCCTGATCGAGGCGTGGCTGCCGCTCACCTTCGCGATGAACTCGCTCAACCGCAGCATGGGCCAGCCCGACCTGTATCCGTTTCGGCTGACGCCCGCGGTAATCGGCAAATTGTCCTTCGTGCACGACCGCATCCACGCCCGCACCGACGCGTCGGGCACGGTCGCCGGCACGCTCAAGGCGGTGATCGCCGGACTGCGCACGCCGATCGCCCCGCCGCGCTCGGCTTGAACATCATCCGCCGGAGCGTCCCACGGTTCGGCGGATGAGGCGGAATCAAAGCAATCCAGGCCGGGTGGCGGGGCTCGGAGCGGCCGCCTCCGCCCCGTCTTGGCCGCAAGCTTAGCTGTGGCGGGGTCGCAACACCGCGAAAGCATCCCAGGATTGCCCTCAAGCGCCCCCTCTGCCGCCCCGATCCCGCCATAAACCGACGGCACCTCAACGGCCACGTTAAACGGCTGTCCCCACAACGATTTACCGTGCCGAACCGGTGCTCCCGGGGGAGCGCGGGCGACGCTGGCGAATTATCCGCCAGGGGTGTCGTTGAGCGCCGTCGTCCGGCCTCCAAAAGGGCGCACGACGGGAGGATCAAGGATTCGGGGAAACCGACCGATCCGGGCAAGAGCGAGTACGGGACAGGCCATGGACGCGCGTCACACCATCGACAAGTCGAAGCTGCCGAGCCGCTATGTCACCGAGGGGCCGGCCCGGGCGCCGCATCGCTCGTATCTCTATGCGATGGGGCTGACGCGGGAGCAGATCCACCAGCCGCTGGTGGGCGTCGCCTCCTGCTGGAACGAGGCCGCCCCCTGCAACATCGCGCTCATGCGCCAGGCGCAGGCGGTGAAGAAGGGCGTCGCCGCCGCGGCCGGTACCCCGCGGGAATTCTGCACCATCACGGTCACCGACGGCATCGCCATGGGCCACCGGGGCATGCGCGCCTCGCTGCCCTCCCGGGAGGTCATCGCCGATTCCGTCGAGCTCACCATGCGGGGCCACGCCTACGACGCCCTGGTGGGGCTCGCGGGCTGCGACAAGTCCCTGCCCGGCATGATGATGGCGATGGTGCGCCTGAACGTGCCGTCGATCTTCATCTATGGCGGCTCGATCCTGCCCGGCTCCTTCCGCGGGCGGCCGGTCACGGTCCAGGACCTGTTTGAGGCGGTCGGCAAGCACTCCGTCGGCCAGATGAGCGACGAGGATCTGGACGAGCTGGAGCAGGTCGCCTGCCCGTCGGCCGGCGCCTGCGGGGCGCAGTTCACCGCCAACACGATGGCGACCGTCTCCGAGGCGATCGGCCTCGCGCTGCCCTATTCGGCCGGCGCGCCCGCTCCCTACGAGATCCGCGACAAGTTCTGCGCGGCGGCCGGCGAGATGGTGATGGATCTCCTCGCCAAGAACATCCGCCCGCGCGACATCATCACCCGCAAGGCGCTGGAGAACGCCGCCACGGTGGTCGCCGCCTCCGGCGGCTCGACCAATGCGGCGCTGCACCTGCCGGCCATCGCCCACGAGGCGGGCATCGTCTTCGACCTGTTCGACGTCGCCGAGATCTTCCGGCGCACGCCCTACATCGCCGACCTCAAGCCGGGCGGGCGCTACGTCGCCAAGGACCTGTTCGAGGCCGGCGGCATCCCGCTCCTGATGAAGACCCTGCTGGACCACGGCTTCCTGCACGGCGACTGCATCACCGTGACCGGCCGCACCATCGCCGAGAACCTCGCCAAGGTGGCCTGGAACCCGGACCAGGACGTCGTGCGGCCGGCCGACACCCCGATCACCCCGACCGGTGGCGTGGTCGGCCTCAAGGGCAACCTCGCCCCCGAGGGCGCGATCGTGAAGGTCGCCGGCATGCCGGCCGACCGCCAAGTATTCGCCGGCCCGGCCCGCGTCTTCGACAACGAGGAAGCCTGTTTCGAGGCGGTGCAGAACCGCCAGTACAAGGAGGGCGACGTCCTCGTCATCCGCTACGAGGGCCCGAAGGGCGGCCCCGGCATGCGCGAGATGCTGGCGACCACCGCCGCCCTCTACGGCCAGGGCATGGGCGACAAGGTCGCGCTCATCACGGACGGCCGCTTCTCGGGCGCGACCCGCGGCTTCTGCGTCGGCCATGTCGGGCCCGAGGCCGCAATCGGCGGCCCGATCGGCCTTCTCAAGGACGGGGACATCATCCGGCTCGACGCGATCCAGGGCATCCTCTCGGTCGATCTCTCCGACGAGGAACTGGCCGAGCGCCGCAAGGCCTGGACCCCGCGCGCGAACGAGGCGACCTCCGGCTATCTCTGGAAATACGCGCAGACCGTCGGCCCGGCGGTGACCGGCGCCGTGACGCATCCGGGCGGAGCCCAGGAGACGCTCACCTATGCGGACATCTGAGGACGGCCGCATGCGCGGCGTGTCGTCCGGCGGTCGGAGACGTCTCGGCGCGGTGCTGGCCGGCGCCGCGCTCCTCGGCGCCGTCCTCGGCGGCGGGCCGGCCGCGGCGCTCGACGCCGCGGTGCGCACCCCCGTGCCGGCGGGCGGCTACCGCAACGCCCGCGAGGCGGTGCGCTCGGGCGTGCGCGACTACAATGCGGGCGACAAGGAGGGCGCGGCACGCGCCCTCGAATACGCGGCAGGGCAGGGGCATGCGCTGGCGCTGTGGAAGCTCGGCCGCATGTATGCCGAGGGCGACGGCGTTCCCCACGACGATCTCAAGGCCTTCGAGTTCTTCTCGAAGATCGCCGACGAGAATGCCGACGAGGGGCCGGATTCCGCCAACGCCACCGTGGTGGCGAGTGCCTTCACGGCGCTCGGCCGCTACTTCCTGGACGGTATCAAGGGCTCCTACGTCCGGCCGAACGTCGAGCGCGCCTACGAGATGTTCAACTACGCGGCCTCCTATTTCGGGGACCCGAACGCGCAGTACAATCTCGCCCGCCTCTACCTCGACGGCACGGGCGTTGCCCAGGACACAAGGCAGGCGGCCCGCTGGTTCAATCTCGCGGCCGAGAAGGGCCATCCGGCCGCGCAGGCGCTGCTCGGCCAGATGCTGATCAACGGGCAGGGCGTGCCGACCCAGCCCGCCCGGGGCCTCGCCTGGCTGACCCTCGCCCGCGACGCCGCGGAGGGGCCGAAGGACCAGTGGATCATCAGCCTGCAGGAACAGGCGATGGCCGCCGCGAGCGAGCGCGACCGGGCCGAGGCCCAGGCGCAGGTCGACGGCTTCTACCGCCGCAGCGCCCGGGCACGGTGACGGGCGCCCCTCATACCAACGGGCATTTCCAATGACCGGTGGTTCCGTTCTCGGATTTTCGCCAAGCCAAAGGCTTGGTGTCGAAAATTCGAGATGGGTCAACGGCCCGCTGCGCCAGCAGCCTGGGCCGTTGGGATCAGCCCTTCCGGGCCGCGATCGCGGCCTTGAACGAGGCCCGCTCGAGGGTCGCGGCCACCCAGGCGGCGAGCTTCGGGAAGCGGTCGGCATCGACGGCCTCGCCCGCGCTGCGCAGGTTCACGAAGCCGGTCCCGACCGCGATGTCGGCGAGGCTGAACGCCTCCCCGACCAGGTAGGGCCCATGGATCTGCGTCTCCAGATAGCCGAAGAGCCGCGGCTGGTCCTCGTCGAGGGCCTTGCGCACCACCGCCTCGTCGCCCGGCAGGTTGAGGACGCGCGGCCTCAGCACCCGGTGCACGAAGGGCCGCAGCAGCGGCCCGATCAGCTCCGTGTCGGCGAACTTGTCGAACCAGATCGTGCGGCCGAGGGCGCGGGCATCGGCGGGCAGCAGAGGCTTAAGCGGGTGGGCACGGTCCAGGTAGTGGATGATGGCGGAGGAATCGGCGAGGCGGACCTCACCGTCGCAGAGGGCCGGGATCTTCCCGAGCGGGCTCGACGCCCGGAAGTCCTGGTCGGGATCGTGGAAGCGCACCGGGATGTGCTCGAAGGCGAGGCCCTTCTCGAACAGCGCCACCAGGACCTTGCGCACGAAGGGCGACAGGCTGCTGCCGTAGAGTATCACGGGGCGTCCTCCCGGGGTTTCGGGAAGGTATAGCACGGGCCCGCGGTCACGCCGGGGGGGTGAAGACGTCCGGCAGCGAGGGAAGGCGCTGGCGCAGGCGCAGGAGCGCGATCCGCTCGATCTCCGCGAGAGCCGTCTCCCGTTCGCTCTCCGGGTCGTGCGCGAGCCGTTCCTCCAGGGCGGCCAGGATCTCGTCCGCCGTGCGGCCCCGCACCGCCATCACAAAGGGGAAGCCGAAGCGGGCGCGGTAGCGGGCGTTGAGGTCGAGGAAGCGGTCGCGCTGCGCCTCGTCGAGGGCGTCGAGCCCGGCGCTCGCCTGCTCGGCGGCGGAATCCGGCGTCAGCGCCGCGACCCGGTCGCCGAGATCCGGATGGTTGCGGATCAGGGCGAGGAGCCGGTCCGGGTCGGCGGCCCGCAGGGCGGCGACCATGGCGGCGTGCAGGCCATCCGCACTGTCCTGGGCAGGGCCGATCCCGCCCGCGAGCGCCCGTTCGGCGACCCAGGGCGCGTGCTCGAACACGTCGCCGAAGGACTCGACGAAGAGCGCCGGGCTCATGGTGCTGGGCGTCAGGTCGCGGGGCGCGTGCTGGCGGATCCAGTGCCGGGCGATGTCGAGGCGCCGCGCCACCCAGACGCCGGGATGCTCCGCCACGTAGTCGAGGAAGCGGGCGAGCGCCGCCGCACGGCCCGGACGCCCGACGAGGCGGCAATGCAGGCCCACCGACATCATCTTCGGGGTCTCGGCGCCCTCGGCGTAGAGCAGGTCGAACGTATCCTTCAGGTAGGTGAAGAACTGGTCGCCGCTGTTGAAGCCCTGCGCGGTCGCGAAGCGCATGTCGTTGGCATCGAGCGTGTAGGGCACGATGAGCTGCGGGCCGTGCGGACCCGCGACCCAGTAGGGCAGGTCGTCCGCATAGGAATCCGCCGCGTAGAGGAAGCCACCCTCCTCCATGACGAGGCGCAGCGTGTGCTCGGAGGTGCGGCCCTGGTAGAAGCCGAGCGGGCGCTCGCCCGTCAGCTCCGTGTGGAGGCGGATCGCCTCGCCGATATGGGCGCGCTCTTCCTCGGCGGAAAAATCCTTGTAGTCGATCCACTTGAGGCCGTGCGAGGCGATCTCCCAGCCGGCCTCCCGCATGGCCGCCACGGCCTGCGGGTTGCGCTTGAGGGCGGTCGCGACGCCGAAGACGGTCACCGGCATCTGCCGCGCGGTGAACAGTCGCCACAGGCGCCAGAAGCCGGCGCGGGAGCCGTATTCGTAGATCGACTCCATGTTCATGTGCCGCTGGCCCGGCCAGGAGGCCGCGCCGATGATCTCGGACAGGAAGGCCTCGGAGCCGCGGTCCCCGTGCAGCAGGCAGTTCTCGCCACCCTCCTCGTAGTTGATGACGAACTGCACGGCGAGCCGGGCACCGTGCGGCCACGCGGCCTGCGGGGGCGTGCGGCCGTAGCCGATCATGTCGCGCGGGTAGGTTGTCTCGGCCATGGCTCCGGTCCGGATGCTGAGACGGTCGAGTCTAGCGACCTGCCGGCGGGTTTCACAACCGGGGCGGCACGCCCGACGGAGCCGAATCAGTTCACCACCGGCTGGGGCGACCCTGACGGATGAAACTGGCCGCACGGGCGCCCCCTGATGGCAGCCCCACCGGCCACCTCAGCATGAGGAGCGGGGCGGTTTCCACGCGCCTCAGTTTCCAATTAGGGCCCTGAAGCGGCCTCCGCGCCGGGCCCGAGGCTGTCGAGCATCGAGTCCACCCGCGCGAAATGCTCCGCCCAGGTCGGCGGGCGGTAGCCGTCGAGCCGGCCGGCGAGCGTCTGCCGCTGGGCTGAGGCCGGGGCTGCGAGGTCTTCGACGGCCCGCATCCAGCCCAGGCCGTCGAGGGGATGCAGGAAGGCCGCGAACGCTTCGCCGATCTCCCGGTGCACCGGGATGTCGGAGGCCACCACGGGCAGGCCCGCAGCCGCGGCCTCGACCACCGGCAGGCCGTAGCCCTCAACGAAGGAGGGCATCAGGAGGGCGGTGGCGCCCCGCATCAGGCGCACGAGGCCGGCCGTCGAGAGGCCCGCCACTTCGATCACGTGGCGGCGCACCGCCGGACAGCGGTCGAGGAGATCGATCAGGTTCTCGCTCTCCCAGCCGCGCCGGCCGACGATGACGAGGCGCGGCGTGCGCTCCCCGTGCCGCGCGTCGAGCTCGCGCCACGCATTGAGGAGCCCGTAATAGTTCTTGCGCGGCTCGATCGTGCTGCAGGCCACGAAGGTCGGTCGGTCCGGCACCAGGGGGGCGCCCGCGCGGTCGAGAAAGGCCGGCTCGATCCCGAGCGGCCCCACCGTCACCGGCGGGACGCGCAGGCGGTGGGCCTCCAGATAGGCCCGGAACCGCGCGCCGACCTCGGCCGAGTTCACCACCACGGCGGCCGCATGGCGCGAGACCGTCCGCATCCGCACCGCGTGGCGCGCCGCCTCGCCCTCGCGGCCGTATTCCGGGTAGTCGATCGGGATCAGGTCGTGGACGAAGAAGACCGGGCGCAGGTCGCGCCGCTCATACAGCCAGTCGAACCGGCCAGGCTTGTCGAGGCGCAGATGCGAGGTGTGCAGATAGATCGCGCCGCGAGGCAGAGCTTCCGGGCCCGGCGCCCGCAGGACCCGCAGGCGGATCGCGGCCTGGACCTGCCGCCGCCGGGGCGGGCGCCGCGCGGCGGGGGCCGGCGGGACGCTCCGGCCGAGGCGGGCGGCAAGCGCGCGGTAGACCGGATCGGCCTCGGCGGTCCCGTCCTCGACCCAGCCGGCCGTCACCTGGTCCACGATCGCCGCTGCCGCGCGCCGGTCGAGGAGCCTCGGCCCGAGCGGCGTCGAGACGAGCCCGAATCGCGGGCCCGCCTGCCCGAGGCAGTGCCGCGCATAGGCGAGGTCCACCCGGTCGATGCCGGTTGGGCTCGCATGGGCGAGGCGGGTGATCAGGCGGGTCAGGTCGAAGACGACGGGGCGATCTGTCATGAGGGTCCGGGGCCAGGCTGCGCTCGGCCGGCCCATAGACGAAAGGCGGCCGGGGAGGCCAGTGAGAGGGAAGCCGGCGTCTGTGCGGTGCCGCACATGGCCGGCCTTGCCAGTGTAAGCAGTGATGATTAATCACAATCGTCAGCGGATCGCCGCGGCGCGGCGGGTCCGGCCTGCGGGCGCGCCGGGGCAGGGCGGCTGCCGGGGCGCTGCGCTTCTTCAGTTTGGTTAACCCGGAGCATTGTCCGACGCGGCGGATCGGACACATCCTCCGGCATGGGGCCGGGCATCCGGACCCGGCGGTCAGGTGGGCGACATGACGATCGTGGACTGGGATCGAGAGGCAGTGAAACGCGGCTTGGCCGACGGCACGGTCCTGCTGATCGATGTGCGCGAGCCGGACGAATTCGCGCAGGGGCATATTCCCGGCTCCGTCTCGCATCCGCTCTCGGGCTTCGACCTCGACCGGCTGCAGGCCCTGATCGCCGAGGATGGCCGGCGTCCGGTGCTGTCCTGCGCGGCGGGCGTGCGCTCGGCCCGGGCGCTCGCCTACGCGCAGAGCCGCGGCGTGCCGCTCACCGAGCATTATGCGGGCGGTTTCAAGGATTGGCTCGGCGCCGGCGAGCCGATCGAGTAGGCGTATCGGCTTAGGACCGCCGGCGGTCCGGAGCCATCGGTTTCCTATGGGATGTCCAGGAGAAGTGGACACCGGTTCTCCGGCCGGACATACGACACAGCAAAGACCGACGTCCGTCGGATGCTGATCGAAGCATCCGGCAGATTCCAAGGCCCTCGGGAGGGCCGCGCCCGGTGCGGCGGCGCGGTTCCCGCAGCGGCCCATCCGGCGCGGACGGGCGGACGGCCCGGTCTCCTCGCGTCCGGACGCGACAGCACCCGAGGCACGGGAGAGTGAGTATGCGCAGGCGCTGGCTGGCAGCGATGGTCTCGACGCTTCTGATGGCGGCGGGCGGGCAGGCGCTCGGGCAGGCCCCGGGCGGTCCGCCGCCGGCCGTCGTGGTGGCCAAGCCCATAGTCAAGGACGTGGTGGAGCGCGACGACTATACCGGCCGCTTCAATGCGGTGGAGTATGTCGAGGTGCGCGCCCGCGTGACCGGCTACCTGGAGAAGATCCACTTCCAGGACGGTGCCGTGGTGAAGAAGGGGGATCTCCTCTTCACCATCGACCGGCGGCCCTACAAGGCCGCCCTCGACCAGGCCCAGGCCTCCCTCGCCTCGGCCCAGGCCCGGCTCAATTTCGCCCAGACCGACCTGGAGCGCGCCCAGACGCTCAGCCGCTCGGGCAACATCTCCGAGCAGGTCACCGACCAGCGGCGCCAGGCCTCGCTCACCGCCCAGGCCGATGTCGACAACGCCACCGCGGCGCTGCGGCAGGCCCAGCTCAACTACGACTTCACCGAGGTGCGCTCGCCGATCACCGGCCGCATCTCCCAGCGCAACGTGACGGAAGGCAACATCGTCATCACGGACCAGACGATGCTGACCACGATCGTGTCCCTCGACCCGATCTACTTCTCCTTCACGGTCGACGAGCGCTCCTTCCTGGCCTACCAGGGCACCCTGCGGATCGGCATGGGCGCGACCCAGAAGGAGCACACGGTGCCGATCCTGGTGGCGCTCACCGGCGAGGACAAGCCGACCCGCAAGGGCGTGCTCAACTTCGTCGACAACCGGGTCGACGAATCGACCGGCACCGTGCTGCTGCGCGCCACCATCGAGAACCCCGACACCTTCATCAAGCCGGGCCTGTTCGGCATCGTCAGCATGCCGGCCTCGCAGCCCTACCGGGGCATCCTCATCCCCGACGAGGCGGTGGCGGCCAACCAGGACAAGCGCATCGTCTACGTGGTCGGCGACGACAACACCGTCTCGACCCGCAACGTCCGGCTCGGCCCGAAGATCGACGGCTACCGCATCGTCCGCGACGGGCTGAAAGGCGACGAGACGATCGTGATCAGCGGGCTCACCCGGGTGCGTTCGGGCGCCAAGGTGACGCCGGACCGCAAGGACCTGCCCCCGACCCGGACCTGACCGGGCGCAAGCGCCCGCCACCCGACCACGACAGAGCGGCCGCCCGCCCCACGGCGGGACCGGGCCGGAGGTCTCCGATGCGGTTTGCCCATTTCTTCGTCGACCGGCCGATCTTCGCCTCGGTGACATCGATCGTCATCCTGATCATCGGCTACGTCGCCTACATCTCGCTCCCGGTCTCGCAATATCCGGAGATCGTGCCCCCGACCGTGGTGGTGCGCGCCTCCTATCCGGGCGCAAATGCCGAGACGGTGGCGGCGACCATCGCGACGCCGATCGAGCAGGAGATCAACGGCGTCGACAACATGCTCTACATGTCGTCGCTGTCGACCAATGACGGCAACATGCAGCTGACCGTCACCTTCGCGCTCGGCACCAATCTCGACATCGCCAACGTGCTGGTCCAGAACCGGCTTTCGGTGGCGACGCCGCGCCTGCCGCCGGATGTGCGCAACCTCGGCGTCACGGTGCGCAAGTCCTCGCCCGACCTGATGCTGGTCGTGCACCTGCTGTCGCCCGACAACACCTACGACCAGAACTACATCGCCAACTACATCTACCTGCGCATCCGCGACCAGCTCTTGCGCCTCAACGGCGTCGGCGACATCACGGTGTTCGGCGGCAGCGAATACGCGCTGCGCCTGTGGCTCGATCCCGACAAGCTCGCCGCCTATCAGCTCTCGACCACCGACGTCATCGCGGCGCTGCAGGAGCAGAACGTCCAGGTGGCCTCCGGCGCGCTCGGCGCCCCGCCCTCGCCGAACGAGCAGGCGTTCCAGCTCGTGGTTCAGACGCAAGGGCGATTCCAGGACCCCAACGAGTTCCGCAAGGTCATCGTCAAGGCCTCGGAGGGGCGCCTCGTGCGCATCTCCGACATCGCCCGCGTCGACATGGGCCAGAAGGACTACGTCACCCAATCCTTCCTCAACGGCCAGCCGGCGATCGGCATCGGCGTGTTCCAGCGCCCTGGCACCAACGCCCTCGAGGCGGCGGAATCGGTGCAGAGCCTGATGCGGGAACTCGCCAAGGACTTCCCGCCCGGCCTCGAATACAAGATCGCCTACAACCCGACCGAGTTCATCGCCGAATCGGTGCACGAGGTCTACAAGACGCTCGGCGAGGCGGTGATCCTCGTGGTCGTCGTCATCATCGTCTTCCTGCAGAGCTGGCGCACGGCTTTGGTGCCGATCATCGCGATTCCGGTGTCGCTCGTCGGCACCTTCGCGGTGATGGCGGCGCTCGGCTTCTCGCTCAACAACCTGACGCTGTTCGGCCTCGTGCTCGCCATCGGCATCGTGGTCGACGACGCCATCGTGGTGGTGGAGAACGTCGAGCGCAACATCGCGGACGGGCTCTCACCCGGCGAGGCCGCGCACAAGACCATGGACGAGGTCGGCGGCGCCGTTGTCGCCATCGCCCTCGTGCTCTCGGCGGTGTTCATCCCCACCGCCTTCATCCCGGGCATCTCGGGCCAGTTCTACCGGCAATTCGCGCTGACGATCGCGGCCTCGACCATCATCTCGATGTTCAACTCGCTGACGCTGTCGCCGGCTTTGTGCAAGCTGCTGCTCCAGCCCCACCACGCGTATGAACGGCCGCGCTTCTTCCTGGCGCGACTCGGCACCTGGGCAGCCAGGACCTTCAACCGCGGCTTCGACGCGACGGCCACCGCCTATGCGGGGACGGTTCGCTTCCTCACCGGCCGCACCGTGCCGCTCCTCGTCATGCTCGCCCTCTATGGCGGCGTGATTGCGGGCACGCTCCACCTCGCCCGCACCACGCCCACGGGCTTCATCCCGCTCCAGGACCAGGGCTACCTGATCGTGGTGGTACAATTGCCGCCGGGCTCGGCGCTGGAGCGCACCACCGCCGTGGTGAAGGAGGCCGCCACCCGGGCGCGCACCATCGACGGCGTCTCCAATGCGGTGGTGATCTCAGGCTTCGACGGCGCCACCTTCACCAACACCACCAACGGCGCCGTGATGTTCCTGACGCTCAAGCCGTTCAAGGAGCGGCTGGCCCGCGGGCGAACCGCCGGCGCCATCCTGGGCGAGGTTTTCGGCAAGACCGCCTCGATCACGGAGGCGCGCATCATCGCGATCCCGCCCCCGCCGGTGCGGGGCCTCGGCAATGCGGGCGGCTACAAGATGCAGGTCCAGAACCGTACGGGCTCGGACATCACCAGCCTGCTCGCCGCCTCGGGCGACCTGATCGCGGCGGCCAACCAGGACCCCAACCTCACCCGCGTCTTCACCACCTTCGGAAACGATACGCCGCAGATCTATCTCGACATCGATCGCACCAAGGCGCGGATGCTGAACGTGCCGCTCGCCAACGTGTTCTCGACGCTCCAGGTCAATCTCGGCGGCGCCTACGTCAACGACTTCAACACCTTCGGGCGCATCTACCAGGTGCGCGCGCAGGCCGACTCCAAGTTCCGCCTGGAGAAGGACGACATCGCGCGGCTCAAGGTGCGCTCCTCCACGGGCGCGCTGGTACCGATGGGGTCGCTCGCCGGGATCCGCGACATCGCGGGGCCGCAGATCGTGCAGCGCTACAACCTGTTCTACTCGATCCCGGTGCAGGGCGACACCCGGCCGGGCGTGTCGACGGGCCAGGCGCTCAGCGCCATGGAGGCTCTCGCGCGGCGGGTCCTGCCGGAGGGCATGAGCTTCGAGTGGACGGAGATCGCCTTCCAGCAGAAGGCTGCCGGCAATACGGCGATCTACGTCTTCGCGCTCGGCGTGCTCCTCGTCTTCCTCGTGCTGGCGGCGCAGTACGAATCCTGGGCGCTGCCGCTCGCGATCCTGCTCGTGGTGCCGACCGGCGTGCTCGCCGCCTTCGCGGGCGTGCAGCTGCGGGCCCAGGACAACAACATCCTGACCCAGATCGGCCTCATCGTGCTGATCGGCCTTGCGGCCAAGAACGCGATCCTGATCGTCGAATTCGCCCACCAGATCGAGGAGAGCGAGCGTCGCGGCCCGGTCGCCGCCGCCGTCGAGGCCTGCCGGCTGCGCCTGCGCCCGATCCTGATGACGGCCTTCGCCTTCATCCTGGGCGTGGTGCCGCTCGCCATCGCCTCCGGCCCGGGCGCCGAGATGCGTCAGGCCCTCGGCACGGCCGTGCTGTTCGGCATGCTCGGCGCGACGATCTTCGGCCTGTTCCTGACGCCGGTCTTCTACGTGGTCATCCGCCACGTCCTGATCCGCATCAACCGCTGGCGCGGCAAGGACGAGCCGCCGTCGGATCTCGCGGCGGCGCACTAGATCCCGGGCGAGACCGGCAGATCGGAGCCCCGCTCCCGGGGGGAGCGGGGCTCCGATGCGTTTGGATCGGATCCGGTGCCGCGAGGCCTAAGAGGATCCGGTCCGATCGAATCGGCGTCCATTTCGTCGGAAAATGCATTAGGCTTTAGCGCCGCGACTTCCGGGGTTCGACCATGGAGATCGAATCCAAACTCTCGGCCGCGATGGCGGCGGCACAGGACGGCGATGCCGCCGCCTATCGCGCGCTCCTGCGCGACTGCGTGCCGGTGATCGCCGCCCTGGCCCGCGCCCAAGGGGTGCGGTCGGAGGCGGTCGACGACGTGGTGCAGGAGACGCTGCTGACCGTTCACCGGGCGCGGGCCACCTACGATCCCGCCCGGCCGTTCCTGCCCTGGCTGCGCGCCATCGCCCAGCGCCGGGCCGTCGACCTCCTGCGCCGCGCGAGCCGGCGCCCGCAGGAGGTGCATGATCCGCTCGCCTACGAGGCCGAGACGGATGCCGGTCCGCTGCCGGGCGAGGGGATCGAGCGGCGCCAGCGCGCCACGCATCTCGCCCGGGCGGTGGCGGCGCTGCCCGAAGGCCAGCGGCAGGCAGTGGAGCAGCTCTCGCTGCGCGAGCGTTCCCTCGAGGAGGCGGCGCTCGCGACGGGCCGCAGCAAGGGTGCCCTGAAGGTCAACCTGCACCGGGCGCTGAAGAGCTTGCGCACCGCGCTCGCGGGCGACAGGGAGAGCGGCCATGTCTGACGTCGTCTCGCACGAGGTGCTGGTCGAAGCGCTCGCCCGGGATCTCCGCCCCGTTCGTCCCCTGGCGCCGCCCGCCCTGCGTGGGCTCTTCTGGTGCGTGGCAGTCCTGGGGCTCGCGCTGCTGGCGCTGCCCTTCGTCGACCTCGACGGCCTGCGTCTGCGGATGGCCGTGATGGACCTGCGGCTCTCGGCGCTCGGCGCCGCCCTGACCGCCGTGACGGCGGCGGTCGCGGCCTTCGCGACGAGCGTGCCGGGGCGCTCGGCCCGCTGGGCGCTGCTGCCCCTCGCGCCGGCGGCGCTCTGGATCGGGGCGAGCGGGCTTGGCTGCCTGCGCGGCTGGCTGGCGCCCGGCACCGACCTGCCCGATGCCGCGGAGATGCGCGGCTGCGCGGCGATCCTGATCGGCCTGTCTCTGCCGCTCTCGGTCCTGCTGCTGGCGATGCTGCGCCGGGCCTGCCCACTGCGCCCGACGCTGACGGCGCTCCTCGGCGGGCTCGCCGTGGCGGCGGCGGCGGCCGCGCTCCTCGTCCTGGTCCATCCGCATGATGCGACCGCGACGGATCTCGTCGTGCACGCCGTCGTGGTCGCGGGCGTGATCGGGCTCAATGCCCTCGCGGGCGGACGCGTGCTGAGCCGCTCTTCGCCGTAACGGCGCGCCGCAGGGCGGCGAATTGTGCGGCATGGCGGGAGCGCTGCCCGGCAATCCATCCCGGCCGGGGGCGATGGACCGGATCGGCACGATAGTCCCCGGCTCGCAGGCGAGGCCGGGGCGGAGGCGGCGATGAAACTGCTGCTGGCAGCCACCCCCCTGACCGGGCACGTCAATCCGCTGCTCGCCGTGGCGCAGGCCGCTTCGGAGCGCGGGGACGAGGTCGTGGTGACGACCTCGGAGGATTTCCGCCGAAAGGTCGAGGAAGCGGGCTTCCGCTGCCGTCCCTACGCGGACGATCACGGGCCCGAATACCGTGAGACCGCCCTGCCGCCCGGTCCGGAGCGTGGCCGCCGGGAGTTCGAGCGCCGGTTCATCGACGGCATGCCCCGGCAGGCCGAGCTGCTGCGCAGCCTGATCGCCGAGGAGCGCCCGGACGTGGTGGTGGCGGGCAGCATGTTCCTCGGCGTGCTGCCGCTCCTCCTCGACAGCCGCAAGCGGCCGCCGATCGTCACCGTGAACGTGAGCTTCCTGTTCCTCGACCGGCCGGATGGCGCACCCCTCGGCCCGGGGCTCCCGCCTGCCCGGGACGCGATCGAGCGGGCGCGCTACGCGGCCATCAAGGCCGAGGTCGATGCCGCCTTCACGGATCAGGTCCGGGCCTACACGGATGCGGTGCTGGCCCGTTCGGGTCTGCCCGGGCTGCCGGCCTCCCTGACGCAGGCGATCCTCACCCTGCCGGACGCCGTGGTGCAGCTCGGCGTCCCGGCTTTCGAATACGATTTCGCGCCGCTGCCGCCGCAGATCCGTTTCGTTGGTGCCTTGCCGCCGCCCGCTGTTTCCGGTCCGCGGCCCGGCTGGTGGGCCGACCTCGACCGCGCCCGCCGCATCGTGCTCGTCACCCAGGGCACCCTCGCGAATGCCGATTTCGGCGAACTCGTGGAGCCGACCTTCCAGGCGCTCGCCGATCGGGACGACGTGCTGGTCGTGGCGACGACCGGCGGCCGGCCTCTCGATGCGATCCGCTTTCCCGTGCCGGCGAATGGCCGGGTCGCGACCTTCCTGCCCTTCGGCGATCTGATGCCCCGGCTCGACGCGCTGGTGACCAACGGGGGCTACGGCACGGTGATCGCGGCGCTCCAGGCCGGGGTGCCGGTGGTGTCGGCCGGGCTCACCGAGGACAAGGCCGAGGTCGGCACGCGCGTCGGATGGTCGGGCGTCGGGATCAACCTCGCCGCGAACCGGCCGGACCCGCAGACCCTGCGCCGCAGCATCGATGCCGTGCTGGACGAGCCCGGCTACCGCGCCCGGGCGCAGGCGATGGCGGAGGAATTCGCCCGGCACGACACGCCGCGCGAGATTCTCTCCGTCATCGACGCCGTCCGCCAGATGCACCCGGCCGGGCGCCGTGATCCCAATGGCCCAAGCTGCTGACGCGTCGGGCCGTGCCTGTCCCCCCTACACCGTGACCTGCGTGCCCACCTCCACCACGCGCCCGGTCGGGATCTGGAAGAAGTCGGTGGCGTCGTTGGCGTTGCGGGCGAGCGCGATGAAGATGCGGTCCTGCCAGAGCGGCATGCCGGATTGCGCGGCCGGGCGGATGGAGCGGCGGGACAGGAAGAACGACGTCGCCATGATGTCGAACTTGAAGCCCTGCTTGCGCAGCAGTGCCAGCCCCTTCGGGATGTTCGGCGATTCCATGTAGCCGAACTTCATCACCACCCGCCAGAAATGCGGTCCGATCGGCTCGATGCGGATCCGGTCGGCGTCGTTGAGGCGCGGAAGGTCGATGGTCTTGACGGTGAGCACGACGTTCTTCTCGTGCAGCACCTTGTTGTGCTTCAGGTTGTGCAGCAGGGCGGCGGGCGCCGTCTCCGGATCGCTGGTCAGGAACACCGCCGTGCCCTTGACGTGGTGCGGCGGGCTCTTCTCCAGCATGCCGACGAGTTCCATCAGCGGCACGTCGGTCTTGCGGGTCTTGTTGAACAGGATGGTGACGCCGCGCACCCAGGTCCACATCAGGAGGATGAGCACGCTCGCGAGCATCAGCGGGACGTAGCCGCCCTCGAGCACCTTGAGCAGGTTCGAGACCAGGAACATCAGCTCGATGGCGATGAACGGCACCATGACGGCGCCGGCCGCGAGGGGCGACCAGTTCCAGTAGCGCCACAGCACCAGGAAGGCGAGGCTCGCGGTGATCAGCATCGTGCCGGTGACGGCGATGCCGTAGGCCGATGCGAGCCCGCTGGAGGAGCGGAACAGGAAGACCAGCACGACCACGCCGACGAGGAGCATCGTGTTGATCTGCGGCAGGAAGATCTGGCCGGAATGCGCCTCGGAGGTGTGGCGGATCTCTAGCCGCGGCAGGAGGCCGAGCTGCACCGCCTGCCGCGAGAGCGAATAGGCGCCCGTGATGACCGCCTGGCTCGCGATCACGGTCGCGGCAGTGGCCAGGATCACCATCGGCAGCAGCGCCCATTCGGGCACGAGCTGGAAGAACGGATCCGACGCGTCCGGATTGGTGAGGACCAGAGCCGCCTGCCCCAGATAGTTGACGGCGAGGGCGGGGCCAGCGACTGCGGTCCAGGCCACCTGGATCGGCCGGCGCCCGAAATGGCCGAGATCCGCGAACAGGGCCTCGGCGCCCGTCACCGCCAGAAACACGGCGCCGAGCACGATGAGCGCCCCTGCGCCGTGGCTGACGAGGTACTGGGCCGCATGCCAGGGATTGAGCGCGAGCAGCACGTCGGGCCGGCGCAGGATGTGCGGCACCGCCGCGATCGCCATGGCGAGGAACCACGCGAGCATGATCGGGCCGAAGAAGCTCGCCATCCGGCCCGTGCCCCGGCTCTGCACCAGGAAGAGCGGCACGATGATCGCGATGGTGATCGGCAGGACGTAGTGCTCGAAGGCCGGCGTGACGAGCTTGAGCCCCTCCACGGCCGAGAGCACCGAGATCGCCGGCGTGATGATGGCGTCGCCGTAGAAGAGCGCGGCCCCGAAGAGGCCGAGCATGAACACCGTGCGGGAGCCGCCGAGCGCCTTGCGGGCAAGCGCCATGAGCGAGAGGATGCCGCCCTCGCCCTTGTTGTCCATGTGCAGCAGCAGCAGGACGTACTTGATCGTCACGATCAGGATCAGCGCCCAGAGGAGGAGCGAGACGGTGCCGAGCACCTCCTCCTCAGTCAGCACGCCGTCGGCGCGTCCGGGGCCCAGGGCCTCGCGAAACGCGTAGAGCGGGCTCGTGCCGATATCGCCGTAGACGACGCCGATCGAGCCGACGAACAGCGTCCAGAATTTCGCGTGAGTCCCTGCATGCCCCTCCGGCTCGTCGACGCTGCCGGCCGGGGTCGGCGGGCCGCCGCTCGGCGGGGTGAGGGTTTCGGGCGGGGCGCTGGTCCCGCTCGCGGGTGCGGCTGACTGTGTCATGGCTGATCGAGAATGCGCCCGCAGGCGGAGCGGGCCGCCGGGCGAGGTGCTGGACCATTCGGCGGCGCGAAGCCTTGAAGGCCGGGCGATCCCCGCGCAGACGATCCCCGCGGCCGGCCTCGATTGAGGCGGGACTGTAGCACGCGGCCTCGCGCGTGCAAGGACGAACGCCCCGCCCGGTGCGACCGAGGGGCGAGGCCGCGCAAGTTACTCGGCCGCGTTGCGCCGGCCCTGACCGAAGCGGCGCTCGATGTAGTCGATGACGATGGCCTCGAAATCCTTGGCGAGGGTGGCCCCCCTCAACGTCAACGCCTTCTTGCCATCGATGAAGACTGGCGCGGAGGGGCTCTCCCCGGTGCCGGGCAACGAGATGCCGATATCGGCGTGCTTCGATTCGCCCGGGCCGTTCACGATGCAGCCCATCACCGCGACGTTGAGGGTCTCGACGCCCGGATAGGTCTTGCGCCATTCCGGCATCGAGGTGGCGATCCAGTTCTGGATGTCGCGGGCGAGTTCCTGGAACACCGTCGAGGTGGTGCGGCCGCAGCCGGGGCAGGCCGCGACGAGGGGCACGAAGGTGCGGAAGCCCATCGTCTGGAGCAGCTCCTGGGCGGCCTTCACCTCCACGGTGCGGTCGCCGCCGGGCTCCGGTGTCAGCGAGTAGCGAATCGTGTCGCCGATCCCCTCCTGCAGGAGGACGCCCATCGCGGCGGAGGCCGCCACGACGCCCTTGGTGCCCATGCCGGCCTCGGTGAGGCCGAGATGGATGGCGTAGTCCGAGCGGCGCGCCACCTCGCGGTAGACGGCGATCAGGTCCTGCACCGCCGAGACTTTGGCGGAGAGCACGATGCGGTCCTTGGGCAGGCCGATCTCGACCGCCCGGTCGGCGGAGAGGAGGGCGGACTGCACCATCGCCTCGCGCATGACCGCGCGGGCGTCGCGCGGGCGCTCGCTGCGGGCGTTCTCGTCCATCAGGCGGGTGAGCAGGGCCTCGTCGAGGGAGCCCCAGTTGGCGCCGATGCGCACCGCCTTGCCGTGGCGAGCCGCCATCTCGACGATGGTGGAGAACTGGAGATCCTTCTTCTCCTTGAAGCCGACATTGCCCGGATTGATGCGGTACTTCGCCAGGGCTTCGGCGCAGGCCGGATGGTCGGACAGGAGCTTGTGGCCGATATAGTGGAAGTCGCCGACGAGCGGCACGTGGACGCCGACGCGGTCCAGGCGCTCGCGGATCTTCGGCACGGAAGCCGCGGCCTCGTCCCGGTCGACCGTGATGCGGACGATCTCGGAGCCGGCACGGGCGAGGGCGGCGACCTGCGCCACCGTGGCATCGACATCCGCCGTGTCGGTGTTCGTCATCGACTGGACGACGATCGGCGCGCCGCCGCCGATGGTGACGGCGCCCTCGCCCTCGCCGATCCGCACACCGACGGTGCCGTGCCGGGGCGCGGGGCCGGCGATCTCGGGCGCCGCGGGAGCTTCCATGGCTTGCATCGGATCCCTCGTGCCGGGCGGTTCGCGCCTCGGCGTGAAACGTTTAGCTGATCCTGCGCGCGTCCGGCGTCAAGTCTGTGACGCCACACACGCCCGGACCCGCGCGGCGGCGACCGCGCGCAGGGTGAAGAGCCGAGACGGCCCGGTGCTTCATGGCCCATCGCCCCGGATCTGTCGAGGCGGGGCGGGCGGCGGAGGGTTGCGTCTCCTGTGCGACGCACCATCTCATCTTGCAATGCAGCAATTTCCCCGGTCGGCCATGACTGACTCGCCCGACAGAACCCGCCCCGCCATTCCCGCCGATCCGATCGGCTTTGAGGCCTTGCGCGGCTCCTCGCCCCGGACCTCCGCCTCCGCAGGTCCCGCCCGCGGCCTCGTCGGGCCGAAGGCCGAGAAGAGCGTCGCCCTCGCGCTGCAGGGCGGGGGCGCGCACGGCGCCTTCACCTGGGGCGTCCTCGACGCGCTGATCGAGGACGGCCGGCTCGCCTTCGAGGCGATCACGGGCGCGAGCGCAGGCGCGATGAACGCGGTGGTGATGACCCACGGCTGGCTCAAGGGCGGGCCCGAGGGCGCGCGGGCACAGCTCGAATCCTTCTGGAAGGAGGTCAGCATCGACGGCGACCTGCCGCGCACGCAGCAGACCGTCTTCGACGGCGTGCTGCGCTTGTGGAAGCGCACGCCCTTGGCCGAGGTCTGGGGGATGCTCGCGAGCCCCTATGCGACGAATCCCCTCAACTTCAACCCGCTCAAGCGCGCGCTGACCGATACGGTGGATTTCGAGGCCCTGCGGGCCGCCGACACGGCGCCCCTGTTCATCTCGGCGACGAATGTCTGGACGGGCAAGATCGCAGTGTTCGAGGGCAAGGACCTCACGCCCGACCACGTCATGGCCTCGGCCTGCCTGCCGACCGTCTTTCAGGCCGTGGAGATCGACGGCGTGCCCTACTGGGACGGCGGCTATCTCGGCAACCCGCCGCTCTATCCCCTGTATCACGCGGCCGAGACCCGGGACATTCTGCTCATCCAGATCAACCCGGTCGAGCGGCGGCAGACGCCGCGCACGCCCCAGGAGATCCGCGACCGGCTCAACGAGATCACCTTCAACGGCAATCTGCTGCGGGAATTGCGCGGCATCGACTTCGTGCAGGAGCTGATCGAGCAGGGCGCGCTGGCGCCGGAGGGCTACCGGCCCCTGCGGCTCCACCGCATCGACGGCTGCGGCGCCCTCGACGACTATGAGGCGTCGACCAAACTGAAGCCGCAATGGCCGTTCTTCCTGCGCCTGCGGGATGCGGGGCGCGAGGCGGCGCAGGCCTGGCTGGCGGAGCATTTCGACGCGGTGGGACGCGAGAGCACGCTCGACCTGCGCGAGATGTACGGCTGAGCCGCACCCCGCCTGGGGCATCCGGATTCCGGTTGATTGCTTTGCCATGCGGATGTCGGCTTCGCTCAAGCCCGCTCGGAACTCTGCTCCGCGCCGCGTGGGCTTGCGGAGACGGTCTTCGAACAGATCGTCCGGGAACCGTCTCATCCCTTGAACCGCCAGACGCCGGTGCGCTTGATCTCCGCATCCTCGAGCGCCCGGGTGACAGGCACCGTATAGGCGGCGAGGCTCTCCAGCCGCTCCTTCGGCAGGTAGGCGCGGCCGGGATCGCCGATCAGCACCTGGGCGCCGCGGGCCTGCAGGCGGCTCAGCCAGTCGCCGACGCGGGCGGCGAGGTCGCGCTCGTAGAAGATGTCCGCGGCCAGCACGCAATCCCAGCCGTCGTCGCGGCCGATGAGGTCGCCGGCGAGCGGCCGGATGCGGTCGCCGACGCCGTTCTCGGCCGCGTTGAGGCCAATCGCCGCGAGCGCGAAGGAATCGAGGTCGCTGGCCTCCACCCGGGCGGCCCCGCGCAGGGCCGCCGCGATGGCGACGAGGCCCGAGCCGGAGGCGAAATCGAGCACGCGGGCACCCGCCACGGTCTCCGGATGGTCGAGGACGAAGCGGGCGAGCCCCTGGCCGCCAGCCCAGGCGAAGGCCCAGAACGGGGGCGGCAGGCCGATCTCGCCCAGCTCCTCCTCGGTGCGGCTCCACAGCTCGGTGGCCTCGTCGGCGACGTGGAGGCGGATCTCCGGCGCGTGCGGCACCGGGCGCAGACGCGTATTGGCCTGGATGAAGGCGAGCGGCTCGATCACGATCCGACTCCCGGGATTCCAAAGGGCCTCGAGGCCCTTTGGCGGGTCCGGGCGGAGCCCGGAATCATGCCAGCATCTCCGCATGGAGGCGGGCGACCGCGCCGGCGACCGCCTCCTCGGTGAAGCCGCCCTCCAGGATGCGCCGCCGGGCGGCCGCTCCCATGGAGGCGACGAGGGCCGGATCCGCGGCGAGGCGGGCGAGCGCGGCGGCGAGCGCAGGCGGATCGTCCGGCGGAACCACCAGCCCCTCGACGCCGTCCCGCACCAGGCTGCGGCAGCCCGGCACGGCGGTGGTGAGGAGGGCCCGGCCGCAGGCCGCCCCTTCGAGGAGCGTGCGGGGCAGGCCCTCGCCGCCGCGCGAGGGCAGGCAGGCGACGTGCGAGGCGGCATGGATCGCCGCCACGTCCGCGGTCGGCCCGTGCCACGCGACCCCGTCGCGGGACCAGTCGCGCAGGGTCGCTTCGGGAATGGCGCGGCGATTCGACGGATCGGGCGCGCCGTAGAGCCCGAGCTCGACCGGGGCCCCGCCCGCCCGCGCGAGGCGCACGGCCGCGACGGCCGTGTCGACGCCCTTCGACCAGAGCATGCGGGCGACGAGGGCGACGCGGAGCGGGGGCTGCGGGGGGAGAGGGGCGGGAACCCAGATTGCGGGGTCGATGCCGGCCCCGCCGACGATGGTAACGCGCGCCTCCGCGGGATCGAGCCCCAGGAGCGCGGCATCGTCCGGGTTCTCGAACAGGTAGCGGGTGCGGGCGGTCTCCAGCGGCCCGCGGATCAGGTGCCGCAGGGCCGTGCGCGCGAGCCGACCGGCCCGATCCTGCCGGGCGCCGACGAGGCCGAGGCCGGTGAGCGCATAGACCCGCCGCGGGATTCCCGCGAGGGCGGCGGCAGCGCCGCCGACCAGGATGCCGCGCAGGGCGATGCAGTGGACGAGGTCGGCCCGCAGGGCCTTGAGGATCGCGGCGAGCTGTCCGGCGGCATAGCCCGCCGCCATGGGGTTGAGGCTCGACCGCTCCGCGTCGAGGGCGACGACACGCGCGCCGGTGGCCTCGATCGCCTCCCGGTGGGCGCGCACCCGCGTCACGACCGCGACGTCATGGCCGGCCACAACCGCGGCGTGGGCCATCGGCAGGAAGTGCGAGGCGAAGAACCAATCCTCCGTGACGACGAAGGCGATGGTTTTTCGGCCGTGCTGCGCCGTCACGCGGATCTCCGTGCTTTACGTCGCCGGACGCTTAAGCAGACTTGGCGGGGCAAGCCAACACGCCGCGCGGCAGGGGCGCGGTCGCGGCGGAGATCCAGAAGCAGAGGCCAGGAACCCACGGCGGCACGCTCCAGTTGAGCAGAGTCCCGAGGCGTCCCACCGTCGAAGAGGCCCTGCATGCTGTCGGATCCCGCGAAGGCGGAAGGCGCGCCGGAGGATCGCGGCGACACCCGCGACGCCGCCCGCGAGGCGGGCCTGCGCTATGTGAGCGACGAGGAGCCGGGCTACCGGCGCAAGCGCAACGGGCGCGGCTTCCGCTACATCGATCCGGACGGCCGGCCGGTGAAGGACGAGGCGGTGCTCAAGCGCATCAAGGCGCTGGCGATCCCGCCGGCCTACACGGAGGTCTGGATCTGCCAGCATGCCAACGGCCACATCCAGGCGACGGGGCGCGACGAGCGCGGGCGCAAGCAGTACCGCTACCACCCGCAGTTCCGCGAGGTGCGGGAATCGACGAAATTCGCCCACATGATGGCCTTCGCGGAGGCGCTGCCGGCCTTGCGCGCCACGGTGCAGGAGCACATGAGCCTGCGCGGCCTGCCGCGCGAGAAGGTGCTGGCCACCGTGGTCCACCTGCTGGAGACCACGCTGATCCGGGTCGGCAACGACGATTACGCCCGCTCGAACCGCAGCTACGGTCTCACCACCCTGCGCGACCCGCACGTGACGGTGGAGGGCGCGGCGCTGAAGTTCCGGTTCAAGGGCAAGAGCGGCAAGGTCTGGCAGCTCTCGGTCCGCGACCGGCGCGTGGCCAGGATCGTCAAGGCCTGCCAGGATCTGCCCGGCCAGGAGCTGTTCCAGTACCTCGACGAGGACGGGGTGCAGCGCGACGTCACCTCGGCGGACGTGAACGCCTATCTGCGCGAGATCTCCGGGCGCGACATCACCGCCAAGGATTTCCGCACCTGGTCCGGCACGGTGCTGGCGGCGCTCGCCTTGCAGGAATTCGAGGTCTTCGACAGCCAGGCGGCGGCCAAGCGCAACATCCGCAGCGCCATCGAGCGGGTGGCCGAGCGGCTCGGCAACACGCCGACGATCTGCCGCAAGTGCTACGTCCACCCCGAGATCCTGGGCTGCTACCTCGAAGGCAAGCTCCTGCTCCAGATCCGGGACGAGGTGCAGGCGGAGCTGCGCGAGGACATCCACCGGCTGCGGCCGGAGGAGACCGCGGTGCTCGCCCTGCTGCAGGCCCGGCTCGCCGGCTCGGCGGTGGAGGTCGAGCCCGCCTCCGCGTCCGGCCGCAGCCGCAAGACGGCCAGGGGTGCCGCCAAGCCCCGTGGGCGGTCCGCCTCCCGGCGGGCGGCCTGACGGGGCGGCAAGGCGGGACGGGATCAAGGCCCGCACGGGCTTAAAGCCCGCTGGCGCCCCCCTCAGTGGGGGGGCGCCGCGTGGCTCTGGTGGCGGGGGTTGCGGATCGAGCCGGTCGGGCGATGGGAGGCCGGTTCGGTATCGAAGACGGGGGCCAGGCCCATCTGCCGGGCGAGCTGCACGAGGTCCTTGAGGCGCCCGGTCTTGGTCTTGCGGCGCAGGTTGAGCCGGTGCGTCTCGACGGTGCGGACGCTGACGGTGAGGCGGCGCGCCACCTCCTTGTTGCTGAAGCCGGCGCTGAGAAAGCGCAGCACCTCGGCCTCGCGGGGCGTGAGGCCGAGGCTCGCCGCCACGTCCTCCTGCCCGGTCAGGTCGGGCGTCCCGCCGCCGAGCGGGAGGCCGCGGGCGAGGGCGAGGATCGCCGCGCAGACCTCGCGCGGGGCCGCGGTCCGGGCCACGAAGGCGTCGGCTCCCGCCTCGGCGAGGCGGGCGAGCGCCGCGGCGTCGGCCGCCAGGAAGGCCACCAGCACCTTCAGGCGCGGGTGACGCTCGCGCAGGGCGGCGATCGCGCTCGCCCCGCGCTCCGGCGCGAAGACCAGCGCCACGCCGTCGAGGGGCGCTCCTTCAAGCCCAGCGCGCAGGTCCGTCTCGTCCACGGTGCGCAGGTCCGGATGGTGCTCCAGCGTCGCCCGGAAGACTGCCCCGAGATCCGGCGGCTCATCAATGATCAGCACTCTCACGGCGTCACTCATGCCGTTCTGCCTCCGTCTCGGCGCGGGACACGCGCCAGGGTTGACGGAGCGTGATGATCAAGCGGCGTTCCAGGAGCTGAATCTCTCCGTGGACCGCACTGAGATTACAGGGAAATTTCCCGTCGTTAAGGTTGACCGGGGGCTGGCAGAGCTTCGGGTTCGGCGTGAATCGGCCGGATTCGTCCCGACACGCGGGACATCTGCATCTGGTGATTGTGCCGGATCTGGACAGTCCGTCCCGCCGCCGCGATGCCATAGGACAGAGGGGTGGGGCTGCGCCATCGCGGCCGTCTACCGAGACGCCGAGCGCCCGTCGGATGCTCCAATCCGCATCCGAGCGTGGTTATACCAACGGCCCGAGAGGCTGCCGCATCGGGCCGCCGAGCCGGTATGAGTTTGCCACCGGCTGCGCTGACCCTGACGGATGAAGCCGGCTGACCGAGCGCTTCCTTCTGGGGCAGCCCCACCGGCCCTCATGCTGAGGTGCAGGGTGGTTTCCACTCACGTCAGTTTCTATTCAGCCCGCCCGGGCGAGGATGAGGTCCGCGAATGCGGAGACCACACGGTTGCGCCCGATCGATTTCGCTTCGTAGAGGGCGATGTCCGCCCGCTTGTGGAGGCTCGCCACCGTCTCGCCCTCGGACCACGCGCTCACGCCGAAGCTGCAGGTGAGCTGGACCGGGCCGCGGGCGCCCTTGAAGCGCAGATGGGTGCAGCGCAGGCGTATACGGTTGGCCGCGGCCTCCGCCTCTTCCAGCGTCCGTCCGGGCAGGGCAATGCCGAATTCCTCACCGCCCAGCCGTCCGACGATGCCGTCCGGGATCTCGCAGAGCGCCTGCGCGACGCCCTGGATGGCGAGGTCGCCGACGTCGTGGCCGTTCTCGTCGTTGATCCGCTTGAAGTGGTCGATGTCGGCCAGGACCAGGCCGAGGCGGCCGTGATCGCCCGCGCGCTCGGCGGCATCCGTCACGCGCTGGAGGAAGGCGCGGCGGTTGAGGAGGCCCGAGAGCATATCGGTCTCCGCGAGGCGGATCAGCTCGCGCTGCATCCGGGTCATGCGGTCGGCGGCCCGCAGGCGGGCATAGAGCTCCTCGGCGCCCGGGGGCTTGTCGATGAAATCGTCCGAGCCGCTGTCGAGCGCCTCCGCGAGATTGCGGGCGTTGCGGGCCGACGACATGGTGATGATGTAGAGCGGCCGGTGTGCATCCGCGAGGAGGCGGGCGGACCAGCACAGTTCGAGCCCGCTCAGAGGCCGGACCTCAAGGCTGGTGATCAGCGCCGTCACCGACCTATGGGTGGTGATGTAGTCGAGCGCCTCCCGCGAATCCGTGAAGGTGTTCACGATGTAGCCGCGAGGGTCGAGAAGCGAGCTGATCACCTTCAGCACGACCCGGCTCGGATCGACCACGACGATGTGCATGACGTCCCCTGAGCGAAGCCCGGCCCGGCGCGACGATGGTCCGCCGCGCCAGCGGCTGTCCGAGGACGACGTTTCGCGCAAGCCGATTAACGCCGCCTCAAGACGATGCCTCGCAGACGGCGTGACGCCGCCCCCGCATGGCCCGATCTCGATGCCTTGTCCGGTCGCGCCGGATCGGGGAAGGTCTGCGGGACTTTGCGTCACATGCGCTTGCACGCCGGATCGGCATCCACGTCGAAGCAGAGCGCTCCGGCTTGTTCTTGTGGTGCGGGTTCTCGCCGGAGCGCCGTGGCGAACCGATCCGGGATCTGCTCGGACGCTCAGTATTCCCAGAAGATGCGCTGCAGCTCCTTGGTGTCATTCGTCTGCGTCAGCGCGACCGCGGTCAGGATCTTGGCCTTCTGCGGATTGAGGTCGTGGGCAACGACCCAGTCGTACTTGTCGTCGGGCTGCTCGGCGTTGCGCAGCACGAAGCCGTCGCCGACGCGCGAGGAGCGGATGATCAGCGTGCCCTTCGACCGCAGGTCCTTGAGCGTGTCGACGAGGTAGCCCGCCACCGAGCCGTTGCCGGTGCCCGCATGGATGATCGCCTTGGCGCCGGCCTCGACGGCGGCGGCGTAGGGCGTCGGGCTCATGTTGCCGGAGCCGTACACGATGGCGACCTCGGGCAGCGCGTCGATCTTCTCGATGTCGAACTCCGACGCCGTGCCGTGGCGCTTCACCGGCGCGCGGAAGAAGTAGGTCTTGCCCTCGACCACCATCCCGAGCGGGCCCCACTGGCTGAAGAAGGCGCTCGGCTTGATGTTGACGCGCTTCGTCACGTCGCGCCCGGCCTGGATCTCGTCGTTCATGGTCACGAGCACGCCCTTGCCGCGGGCCTCCGGGCTCGACGCGGTGACGACCGCATCCGTGAGGTTGAGGGCGCCGTCCGCCGAGAGCGCCGTCGAGGGCCGCATCGCGCCCACCACCACGATCGGCTTGTCGCTCTTCACCACGAGGTCGAGGAAGAAGGCCGTCTCCTCCAGCGTGTCGGTGCCGTGGGTGATGACGACGCCGTCGACGTCATCCTGCTTCAGCAGTTGGGAGACGCGCTTGCCGAGCGTGACGAGCTGCGCGTTGGTGAAGCTCTCCGAGGCGATCTGGAAGACCTGCTCGCCGCGGACATTCGCGACCTGCCCCAGGGTCGGCACGGAGGCGATCAGCTTGTCCACCGGCACCTTGGCGGCCTGATAGGTGGCGCTTTGACTGACATCCGCGCCGGCACCCGCGATGGTGCCGCCGGTGGCCAGGATCACCACGTTCGCCTTGCGGGTGGCGACGGCGCCCGGCTGGGGCGCTTCGAGGGCCGCGGCAGGCCGCTGGCCGGCGAGCGGCAGGGCCGTGGCGAGAAGGAGCGCGGCGAGGCGCAGATGCGGGCGGCGGGGCAGGGCGTAGGGCATCGGAGAGCTTCCGTGAGGGATTCGGGAGCGGCCATGAAACGCAGCCGCGCCACCATAGCAGCCGCCTCGCTCTGCGGAAGCCGGTTCAGGTGAGGCCGGCATCGATGCCGGCCCCGATGGAGCCCGCGCGTATCGGCGCGGGCGCAACGCCGCACAGGTGGTGTTCGCAGCCGGCGCGGAGGCGGTGCGGGGAGCCGCGGCTCACGGCGTGTCCTCCACGGGGCGCGGGGGCGTCAGGTGATTCGCCGCCAGGATGGCGAGGTTCCAGGTGACGGTGACGAGGAGGGCGAGCGGCAGGCCGATCGCCGGTCCGAGCGGTCCGACCGTCAGCGCAAGCAGGGTCAGGGCGGCCACGAAGCCGAGCATCCCGGGCAGGCTCAGGATCAGCACCGTCGCGGCGGCCTGTCCGCCGAGCTGGGGATGCAGGATCACCGCCAGGCTCACCATGACGACGGGGGCGAGCGCGAGGGTTCCGGCGAGGCCCGGTCCGGCCACCCGGCCGGCGACGACGACGACCGCCACGAGCAGCATGACGATGCCGGCGCGAATCGCGACGTCGCGCTGGCGGCCCCGCCGCTGCGGCACCTTTCCGTGGGGGCGGATCGCCCGCCCCGCCGCCATGCAGGCGAGGAGCACGAGCGTGGCCAGGCTCGCCGCCGCCGCAAGACCCGGCGCGAGGTGGCGCAGGATGGGCGCCGCCGCGCCCCAGACGAGGAGCGCTGCGGCGAGGCTCGGGACCGGGCCGCGGCGGCGCGCGAGGGCGGCGTAGACCAGGATGAACAGGCCCGTCGCGGCGGCGGCCGGCAGGCTCGCCACCGCGCTCTCGCGCACGAAGTCCGGCCCATGCTCCAGGGCCAGGAACAGGTAGGCGGGGCCGGCCGAGAGCGGCAGGGTTGCGATCATCGCCCCGACGAGGGGGCTCGCGCGCTCCACCGCCCGGGACGCGATCACCACCACGGCCGCGCTCGCCGCCATCTTGGCGGCGAGCGTCGCCCAGAACAGCTCCGGCACGGCGTCAGGAGACCACCGGCAGCACCACGACGTCGTAGGCGTGGGTCAGGCGCCGGCCCAGGACCGGATCCTCGAGCTCCATCTCGAAGCGCGAGGCCGGGCGGATGCCGCCGATCGCCCCCAGGGTGCCGCCGAACAGCACCGTGCCGGGGGCCAGATCCGGCCCGTCCGGGTTGCGGGCCATCAGGTCGCGCGGCGTGCGCAGGGCCGCGAGCCGGCCCTCCTGATAGAGCTGCCGCTCGCCCCCGATGGTGGCAAAGGAGCGCAGGATCAGCGCATCCCAGTGCGGCTCGACCTCGTCCAGCCGCCACAATTCGGTGCCGATCGGCTTGCCGCAGAGCTGCTTGGACAGGGCGATGCCGATCGTCTCGGCCTTGCGGTCGGTGTGGTCGGAGCCGAGCCCCAGCCAGAGCCCGTCGGCGAGCGAGACCACCACCGGCTCGGCCTCGCCCGACGTGTCCGGCCCGAGCACGCTCAGGCGCGGGGCCTGGGTCAGGGTCTCGGCCGCGACCCGGTAGTAGACCGGCACCGAGGAGGGCCGCGGCACCCCGATCGCGGCCAGTTCCTCGATGTGGTGGCGGATCGCCGCCTCGTCCCGGCCGGCCCAGCCGCCGATCACCAGGGCCTGCGGCGTCAGTGCGATCCGGTCCTCGCGCCCCCCGGCGCTGCGGCGGAAGGTCAGCATGGGCGAACTCCTCAGGGTGCTGCGGGCGCGAGCGCGGCGCCGGAACTCTCGCGCCAGCGCGCGAAACCGAAGACCAGGATTGCGGCCAGGAATTCGAGGCCGGCGACGAAGTAGAGGCCGTTCGTCGAGGCGCCGGTCAGGGTCGTCGACAGGCCCACCATGTAGGGCGCGACGAAGCCCGCGAGGTTGCCGATCGAGTTGATCGCCGCGATGGCGCCCGCCGCCGCGGTGCCGGCCAGGAAGGTCTGCGGCAGCGACCAGAACACCGGGAAGGCCGCCAGGATGCCGATCGCCGCCACCGTGAGGGCGGTCAGAGCCAGGGAGGCCTGCCCGATGAGCGCGCCGGTCGCGGCGA
This sequence comes from Methylobacterium nodulans ORS 2060, assembly GCF_000022085.1. NCBI lineage: Bacteria > Pseudomonadati > Pseudomonadota > Alphaproteobacteria > Hyphomicrobiales > Methylobacteriaceae > Methylobacterium > Methylobacterium nodulans. The sequence continues at coordinate 5,422,805 of NC_011894.1, read as the reverse complement.
GGCCCGCGGCCGCCACCAGGCTCGCGGCGGCGCAGTGCAGGCGCCGCTCCCGGCTGCGGTCGGAATGGGTGCCGTTCCAGACCATCGCGATCGTGCCGGCGACGAAGGGCACCGCCGCCAGGAACCCGATCGCGATCGGATCGCGCACGCCGATCTCCTTGATGATCGAGGGCGTCCAGAACGCGATCGTGGCGTTGCCGCTGACGATGCAGAAGTAGATCAGGGCGCAGAGCCACACCCGGCCGTCCCGCAGGGCGGCCCGGAAGCTCGCCTCCTTGCCGGCGGCCCGGCTCTCGGCTGCGACGCGCGCGCTCATGGCGGCGGCGATGCGGTCGCTGAGCCAGCGGGCCTTCTCGGGCCGGTCCGGCAGCAGGGCGAGCACCGCGAGGCCGGCGACCACCGAGGGAATGCCTTCGAGGATGAACAGCCACTGCCAGTTGGCGAGCCCGGCCACGCCCCCCATGGTGCCCATGATCAGTCCGGCGATCGGCCCGCCCACGATACCGGCGATCGCGAAGGAGGTCATGAACAGCCCGTTGATGCGCGAGCGCCGGGCGCTCGGGAACCAGTAGGTCAGGTAGAGGACGACGCCCGGGAAGAAGCCCGCCTCGAACACGCCGAGGAGGAAACGCACGGCGTAGAACGCCCATTCGCTGCGCACGAAGGCGAGGCTCATCGAGGCGAGGCCCCACAGGATGGTGATCCGCGCCAGCGTCTTGCGGGCGCCGATGCGCTCCAGGAGCAGGTTGCTCGGCACCTCGAACAGGAAGTAGCCGACGAAGAAAATCCCGGCGCCGAAGCCGTAGACCGCCTCGCTGAACTGCAGATCCGACAGCATCTGGAGCTTGGCGAAGCCCACGTTCACCCGGTCGATCCAGGCCAGGATGAACAGGAAGACCAGGAAGGGGATCAGCCGAAGGGTCGCTTGGCGATAGCCCTCCTCCAGCTCGGCCGTGCTGACGTCGTGTTCCACCCGCTGCATCGCGCTTCTCCTGCGGCCAAGACGTGGCCTTGCGGCGTTTGCCCTCGCAAGTACCATGCCTGTGAAATTTCACAAGCTGTGGTAAGCCGGCTCCGGCAGTGCTGCGGAGCGGCGAGGCGGATGAGAGCGGGCGAGCACCCTTCGATCTCGGAGAACGAGCGGGCCTACCGGCGTCTGAAGAGCGACATCCTGGCGCTTCGCCTCAAGCCGGGCGACGCGCTGAGCGAGGCGGCCCTCTGTGCCGAACTCGACATCGGCCGCACGCCCGTGAACAAGGCACTGCATCGGCTGATGCACGAGGGACTGGTGCAGATCCTGCCCCGCAAGGGCGTGCTGGTTCAGCCCCTGTCGATGGACGAGTTCACGCAGCTCATCGAGGTGCGCCGCCTCACGGAGCCGGCCTGCGCCGCCCGCGCGGCGGCGCGGATCGGCGAAGCGGATCTCGGGCGGCTCGATACGCTGCTCGACGCGCTGCCGGCCGGCCCGCTCGCCGATCTCGATCCGATCATCGAGGCCGACCGCCGCTTCCATGCGGTCATCGCGCAGGCGAGCGGCAACCGCGTGCTCGCCGAGATCCTCGACGGGCTGCACGGGCGCTCGGTGCGGTTCTGGGCCCTGTCCCTCGCGACCGGCCACCATCTGGCGGAGGTGGCCGAGGAGCATGAGGCGATCCGCCGAGCCCTGCGCCGCCGCTCCCCGGAGGAAGCCGCGGCCGCGATGACGGCCCATATCGATTCCTTCGCCCGGACGCTGGCCTCGCGGCTCGGATGAGTCGCCACCGGCTGCGCTGACCCTGACGGATGAAGCCGGCTGACCGACACTTCCTTCCGTGGCAGCCAACCCCGCTCCTCCTGCTGAGGTGCAGGCGATCGAAGATCGCGCAGGCTGCCTCGAAGCATGCCTGACCGCTGATCTGAGACGCGGGTGGCCGGGATCACCGGTCCGGGGTGCTTCGAGGCTCCTTCGGAGCACCTCAGCATGAGGAGTGGGTCGGCTTCCACGCACCTCAGTTTCGCTCGAGACCTCAGTTTCGCTTGAGACCGCGTCGGCCCAGGCGAGGATGTCCGCTCCGCCCTTTCTCGGATCTTCTTCCGCTGGCGCTGCAGTCGTCCGGGAAAGCATCTGTGTTTGGCGTCAAGCCTGTTGGGGCTGATTTGGCGTCCAGAGGCGGTCCTGAGCGATGAGGCTGTTGGCCAGCACGGCGAGCTTGCGGGCCACGGCGATGATGGCGCACTTTGGCTTCTTGCCGTTGGCGATCAGGCGTTCGTGGAAGGCTTTCAGGCCGGCGTTGTGGCGGGCGGCCGAGAGCGCCGCGAGGTAGAGGACGCGGCGCACGGGCGGGCGGCCGCCCCCAGATGACCCGCACGCCCTGGCGCGCGCCGGAATCGTCGGCGACCGGCGCCAGGCCCGCCAGCAGGCCGATCTGCCGGCTGCTGCAGGTGCCCAGCTCGGCCAGGCTGGCCACCAGGGTGGCCGCGATCGTGTCCCCGATCGAGGGGATCGAGACCAGGATGGCATGCCGCCGGGCCAGTCCGGGATCGGCCGCGATGAGCCGGCGGATCTCGCCGGCAAGGGCCTCGATGTCCGCGGCGATCCTGGCCAGACGGTCCTGGAGCTGGCGGATCAGGAACGGGCTTGCGGCCGCGGCCAGCTGGTTCTTGAGGGCGGTTTGTTCGGCCACGGCGCTGTCGCGGGCCGCGACCAGTTCCTGGAGCGCTTCGAGCGCGTCCGAGGCCGGCGGGCGCTGCGGGGGGGCCATCACCGCGGCAAACTGCGCCAGCACGCGGGCATCGAGCCGATCGGTCTTGGCCCAGATGCCTTGCGCCTTGGCGAACATGCGCACCCGAAACGGATCGACGACGGCGACCGGCAGGCCCGAGGCATGCAGGCTGCGGCGGGTCTGGCGGTGCCACTTGCCGGTGGCCTCGACCACGACCAGCCCCAGAGCAAAGCGCCCAAGCCAGCGCTTGAGCTGCCGGATGCCGACCTCGGTATTGGCGAACCGCTGGGCTTGGCCGGAGGGGAGGACGTGGACGTCGAGCCAGCTCTTGCTGACGTCGATCCCCACGCTAGACTTGCCCGCGGTCTCTTGTTTGGACACTTCCTTGCCTTGCATACGGGACTTGCTCCCCAGCATCTGTTCAGGACAAGAGCCAGAGGGCGGCCGGATCCTGCTTTCCCACGGTGCCAATCCTAGAGGGAGATCGATCCCGGCCGCCCGCGTCGCGGCCGGTGGCCACCGGCCGCGACGCACCTCACAGCTTGGTGCGCTGGTCGGCCCGTCAAACATGCAAGAGGGAGGGGGCGGAGACCCTGTGATCGCTCTGCGAACGGAGCGTTCGCAGAGCGTCTCATCGAGCCCGCCGGGTGTAGCCGCCGGCCCCCGCTCCGGGGCATAAGGTGCTCTCCTCGGGCGGGGTTCGTTCCGGCTGGGCCGGACCCCGCTCCAGATGATTGATCATGCCGCATTCTCTGCGACGAACCGGGATCCGATTCGTCGGATGATGCGCGAGCGCGAGGGATCGTCCATGCCCGATCTGCCCTTTCGTCGAGGCTCCCGGATCGGGGCGCGGCGCGCATGAGGGCGGACGACCTCGCCGTCGAGGTTCGCATCCTCGACCCGCGCCTGCCCGGCTGGGGCTTCCCGCGCTGGGGCTCGGCGCTCGCCGCCGGGCTCGATCTCCATGCCTGCCTGGACGCGCCGCTCGCCCTCGCGCCGCAGGCCGCGCCGGCCCTGGTGCCCGCGGGCTTCGCGGTCGCGATCCGGGATCCGGGCTGGTGCGCCCTCGTGTTCCCGCGCTCCGGTCTCGGCCACCGCGAGGGGCTCGTCCTCGGCAACACGGTCGGGGTGATCGACGCCGATTACGAAGGGCCGCTGATGCTCTCCGTCTGGAACCGCAACCCGCCGGGATCCGGCTCCGCCCTCACGATCGCGCCCGGCGAGCGCATCGCGCAACTCGTCTTCACCCGCGTGACCCGCCCGGGGCTGCGCGTCGTCGAGAGCTTCTCGGGCGAGGCGGCGGTGCGGGGGGCGGGCGGGTTCGGTTCGACCGGCCTTCGCTGAGGGGAGGGGATGGCGCAATCCTCGTCCAGGGCCCGCACGGCCCGGCCCGAGACCGAGATGCCCGAGGCCCGTCCGGCCTTGGCGCCGCCGCGTCTCGCCCTCGCGGTGGCGGCGGTGATCGACATCGCGCTCCACGCGCGGCCCCAGCCCGTGAGCGCCAAGGCGCTGGCCGCGCGCCACGGATTGCCTCCGCGCCACCTCGAGACCGTGCTGCAGGCGCTGGTGCGCCACGGATTGCTGAAAGGTCTGCGCGGCCCGCATGGCGGGTACGAACTCGCCCGCGAGCGGCGGCGCATCAGCGCGGGCGACGTCGCCCGGGCCGTGCTGAGCCTCGAAGGCCCGGAGCCGGACAAGCCCGCCGTCGCGGCGGCCCTCGTCGATCCGTTGCTCGCCGCGGCGGGGCAGGCCTTTCTCGCCACCCTCGATGCCGTCACTGTGGAGGATCTGTGCCGTCAGGCCGAAGCGGCCCGGATCTTCCCGCATGATCCGCGGGCCGGAGACTTCGCGATCTGATCGCCGGTACATTTTCTTTAAAGAACGGTTCAGCAAACCCCGCGACAGTGGCGCCATGCCGCCGGACCGGATGGGTCGGGCACGAGATTCGACGCGCATGATTCCAGCCGCCGATCCCTCCGTCGTCATCGTCACGGCCCGGCCGGACCCGACCCCGCTCGCGCGGATCTTCTCGCCGGCCTTTCCGACCCTGGTGCTGAGGAATACCGAGGCCGCCCGCGACGCGCTCGGCCGGCAGGCGGCGGATCTCGTGATGATCGAGGACGCGGCGGATCTCGACGGGATCGGCCTCGTGGGCGAGCTGCGCCGGCTGCCGCACCTTGCGCAAACCTCGCTCATGGTGCTGGCGAGCGGCGATCCGGCCGCGACGCGCCGCCGGGCCCTGGAGGCGGGCGCCACCGACGTGGTGCTGCCGCCCCTCGACGGTCTCGACCTGCAGATCCGCGCCCGCAACCTGATCGCGCTCGCGCGGGCGCAGGGGGTGGCGGCGCAGGCCGACGGGCTTGCCCGCGAGATGCAGCGGGTGAGCGTCGAGAGCGCGCGGCGCGAGCGGGAGATCATCCAGCGGCTCATGCTGGCGGCCGAGTTCCGCGACGACCAGGCGGGGGACCACCTGACTCGGGTGGCGGGCTGCGTCATCGCCATCGCGGACGGACTCGGCCTGCCGGAGGAGGAGGCGAACGACATCGCCCTCGCCTCGACCATGCACGACATCGGCAAGATCGGCGTCGCCGACGCGATCCTGCGCAAGCCCGGCCCGCTCACCGAGGAAGAGCGGGCCGAGATGATGCAGCACGCCATGCGCGGCTACCGCATGCTGAGCGACAGCCCCTCGCGGCTCTTACGGCTCGCGGCCGAGATCGCCCTCACGCACCACGAGCGCTGGGACGGGACCGGCTATCCGCGCGGCCTCAAGGGCGAGGCGATCCCGCTGCCCGGCCGCATCACCGCGGTGGCCGACGTCTTCGATGCGCTGATCTCGGCGCGGGTCTACAAGCCCGGCTGGCCGCTCGACCGCGCCCGCCGCTTCCTGGAGGAGCAGGCGGGCTCGCATTTCGATCCGGCCTGCGTGCAGGCCTTCCTGTCGCGTTGGGACGACGTCGTCGCGCTCGTGGAGGACCACCCGGCGAACCGGGCGGCCTGATCCGCCCTACAGAGTCTCCAGCAGCCGCTGCATCAGCCGGGTGCGGGGCGCGATCGACGGGATCAGGCCGTATTCGCGCAGCGTATGGGCGCCGTCCCCGTCGATGCCGAGGCCGTCGAGGGTGGGGATGCCGAGCGCGGCCGTGAAGTTGCCGTCCGAGCCGCCGCCCGTGAGCGGCACCTCGCCGAGGGAGAGGCCGAGTTCGGCCTCGGCGAGCCGGCGGGCATGGTCGTAGAGGCGGCCGGTCGTCTCGGAGCGGGGATAGGGCGGGCGGTTCATGCCGCCGGTCACGGTCACGGAGAAGTCCGGTGCGGCGCGAAGGCCGAGGATGCGGGCCTCGCAGGCATGCCCGTCCTCCTCCGTCACTGCCCGCAGATCGACGGTGAAGCGGCAATGCTGCGGGATCACGTTCTCGGCGGTTCCGCCCTGTATGCGCCCGACCGTCGTGGTGATGCCGCGCGCGTAATCCGTCATGCCCTCGATCTCGAGGATGAGGCGGGCCGCTTCCCGGATGGCGTTGCGCCCGTCCGCGTGGCGGCTGCCGGCATGGGCCGGACGGCCCTCCACATGGACGTCGAAGCGGCCGACGCCCTTGCGGCCCGTCACCACCTTGCCGCCGTCGCGGGCGGGTTCGGTCACGAGCACCGCGGCGGCCTGCCGCCCGAGATCCTCGATCAGGCCCCGGGTCGTCGGCGAGCCGATCTCCTCGTCGCTGGTGAACAGGAAGACCAGGGGCCGCTCCGCCGCGCCGCCCTTTGCAGCCGCGACGAAGCCCTGCAGGGCGAGCCACGCCCCGCCCTTCATGTCGTAGACGCCCGGCCCGTAGAGCCGGTCGTCCTCGACCCGCACCGGCAGGTCCGCATCGAGCGTGCCGAGCGGATGCACCGTATCGAGATGCGACAGCACGAGCAGCGACGGCCCGGACCGGTGCGGGCCGGCCCGCAGGATCAGGCTGTCGCCGAGCCCGTCCCGGCCGCCGATCCGTTCCCAGGGAATGCCGGCCCCGTCGGCCTCGGCCGCGACGAGATCCATCATCCGGTTGACGCCCGCCGCGTCGTCGGTGGGGCTCTCGACGGCAAGCCAGCGCCCGATGGCGGCGACGGCTTCCTCGGGCGACGGGAAGGCGGATGCGATGCTCATGCGCGGGGCTCCTCGGAGGCGAAAGCCTGCCCATCCCGCGATGGCGCGCTCGCCGCAAGAGGCGATCTGGCGCAGAGGCCGACCGGGAGCACCTCCCCGGAGGATCAGAGGCCGAGGTCGCTCAGGCCCGGATGCCCCTCCGGCCGCGGTCCGAGCGGCCAGTGGAACTTGCGGTCGGTCTCGCGGATCGGGACATCGTTGATCGAGGCCTCCCGCCGCCGCATCAGGCCGCTGTCGTCGAACTCCCACTGCTCGTTGCCGTGGGAGCGGAACCAGTTCCCGGAATCGTCATGCCACTCGTAGGCGAAGCGCACGGCGATGCGGTTCTGGTGGAAGGCCCAGACCTCCTTGATCAGGCGATAGTCGAGTTCGCGCGCCCATTTGCGTTCGAGGAAGGCCACGATCGCCTCGCGCCCGGAGAAGAACTCCGCGCGGTTGCGCCAGCGGCTGTCCGGCGTGTAGGCGAGCGAGACCCGCACCGGGTCGCGGTGGTTCCAGGCATCCTCCGCCGCGCGGGCCTTCCGGGCGGCGGTCTCGGCCGTGTAGGGCGGGAAGGGCGGCCGGCTCTCCGACATCGCCACCTCCTCAGGCGAGATCGAGCATCAGGCGCAGATTCTGCACCGCCGCACCCGAGGCGCCCTTGCCGAGATTGTCGAGCCGCGCGACCAGCACGGCTTGGGCCTGCGCGTCCGAGCCGAACACCCGCAGCTCCAGCCGGTCGGTGTCGTTGAGCGCCTCCGGCTCGATGCGCTCGCGATGCGCGCCGTCCTCGGCGCCCGGCACCACGCGCACGAGTTCCTCGCCCGCATAGCGCGCCTGGAGCGCCGCTTCGAGGTCGCCTGCCGTGGGGCGGCCCGGCAGGGCATCGAGGTGGAGCGGGATCGACACCAGCATCCCCTGCCGGAAATTGCCGACCGAGGGAATGAAGATCGGCCGCCGGGTGAGGCGGCTGTAGGTCTGCGTCTCCGGCAGGTGCTTGTGGGCGAAGCCGAGGCCGTAGAGCTCGAAGGCCGGGGCGGTGCCGGCCTCGTAGGCCTCGATCATCTTGCGCCCGCCGCCGCTATAGCCGCTGACCGCGTTGATGCTTACGGGGAAGTCGGCCGGGATCAGCCCCGCATCGACGAGCGGCCGCAGGAGCGCGATCGCCCCGGTCGGATAGCAGCCCGGATTGGCGACGCGCCGCGCGGCGCGCAGGGCCGCGCGCTGGTCCGGCGTCATCTCGGCAAAGCCGTAGGTCCAGCCCGGGGCGACCCGGTGGGCCGTGCTCGCATCGAGGATGCGCGGGCCGCCGCCCGGCAGCCCGTCGGCCATCGCGACCGTCTCCCTGGCCGCGTCGTCGGGCAGGCAGAGGACCACGAGGTCGACCTCGGCCAAGAGCGTGCGCTTGGCCGCCGGATCCTTGCGCTGCTCGTGCGGGATCGAGCGCAGCGCGATGTCGTCGAAGGCCTCCAGGCGCTCGCGGATGCCGAGGCCGGTCGTGCCGGCCTCGCCGTCGATGAAGACGCTGGGGCGCTGCAGGGGAGTGCGGCTCATGGGTGGCTCCGCGCGGCGTTGAAGGAGGGACGCCGGGACGGATGCTGGATGAGGTCAGAGACGTCGCAAGTCAATCGCCCGGGGATCGTCATCGCGCCATCGCCCGCCATCGCGCCGCGGAGCCCCGCCGCGCCGCCGGGGCCGGCTCATCCGAAATCCGATCGCTTGCTCGGCGATTGCTGTCGCAATCGCGCGGCAATGCGGATTTCGGCTCCGCTCAGGGAGGCGCGGAGCTCTGCTCCGCGCCGCGCGGGCTTGGTGATCCGGGTTCCGAACCGATCGTCCGGAACCCGGATCACTCGTCGTCCACGCTCTCGCGCAGCCGCATCACCTGCGGACGCAGATCCTGGCAGGTGAGGTCGCGGGCGAAGCGGTCGATGGCCCGCTTGTCGCGGGTGTTGCGCAGCGTCGCGAGGGTCTGCGCCTCCTGCTCGCAGCTCGAGGCGGAGGGCGTGGCCCGCGCCAGCGCGGGCGAGGCGGGATCCGGCTCGCGGAAGGGCTGCGGCGGAACCGGATCGGGTACCAGCTTCGGCCGGGCCGGACCGTCCGGCGGCTCCATGCTCTCGATCAGGCGTGCCACCTGCGGGCGCAGTTCGTCGCAGACCAGCTCGCGCTGGAAGCGCAGGATCTCGTCGGGCACGCGGCGGGCCCGCAGGCGAGCGAGCGTCTCGGCATCCCGCTGACAGGCTCCCGCCCGCCCGGCGCCCGGCGGCTGGGCCGCGGGACCCGGCGCCACCGCGGCCGTCGCCGGATCATGGGGAATCGGGCGTGTCTGCGGCAGCGGCTTGCGCTCGGGCAGTGGCGGTGGCGGCGGCGGCACCGCCGCCGTCCCCGTGCTGCCGGTGAGCTTGGCCACCTGCGCCCGCGCCAGATCGGCGTAGAACCCGGTCGGATGGGCGGCCAGGAAGGAGCTCCAGGCCTCCCGCGTGCCCACCCGCTCGGCGAATTCGTAGTCGCGCCGGGTCTCCCGCTGCGCGCGCTCCGCGCCGCCGGGGTCGAGGGTCTTGTCGTCCGGGACGAGGGCCGTGATGGCGCCGCCGAGGGAGCCGTAGACGAAGGGCTCCTGCTTGCCGCCCGTGAGCCGCAGCACCTCGTCGCGCACTCGCCCGAAGGCGACCCGCACGTCGAGGCCCGGCACCGGCAGGTGTTTGAGGAGCGCAGTGGTGAAGGGGCTGTGCTCGCCGGCGCCGTCCTCCGCGACGGAGCCCGCCCGCGCCGCGAAGGCGACGAGCGTGTCGCTGACCGCGGGCTCGACCTTGGCGAGGCCGTTCGCCACCGCCCGCACGCTCACCATCCGCTGCATCGCGGCATTGAAGGGGTTGTTGCGGCAGGCATCCAGGATGACGAGGCGCAGCCGCCGCGCGGGCTCGATGGCGCGCACCACGCGCTCCAGCGACAGGCCCTCGTCCTCCACATCGAAGTCGCTCTTGAGCCGCGCATCGGTCGGGATGAGATAGTTGATGCCCGAGACTTCGATGCCGTGGCCGGCGAAATAGACGAGCGCGATATCCGCCTCGCGGGCGGTCTGCATGAATTCGCGCGTGGCGCGCTTGAGCTCGACGGTCCCGAGATCCTGCCGCAGCTCCACCGAATCGAAGCCGGCGCGGCGCAGCATCTCGGCCACGGCGGCGGCATCGCGGCCCGGATTGGCGAGCACCGGGACCGAACGGTAGGCGGAATTGCCGATCACAAGAGCCACCCGGCGTTCCGCCGCAACGCCGTTCGTGGTGATCACGAGGAACCCGGCCAGTACCAACACGGGCGCGAGGATCCACCTCTGCATCGCTGGCCTCCGCTCGCGGCGGCATGGGGTCGCCACGCCCCGCCGATCGTTCCTCTGCCTCCCGGGGGCTGTCTCCGCTGCGTCGTCGGCGGTCAGGCCCTCGCCTTGGCGGGGTGGGGGATCACCCGCGCGGGCGCCGGCTGCGGCTGCGCCGGTTTGTCGGGAAACCACATCTTCACCGTCGTCCCCGTGCGGGGGTCCAAGATCGTGAGGGTCATCGACGCCTCCTGTTGCCGTGATCCGGACCATTTCAGTTTTCGGCGCAGGCGGATGTGCCGGGCCGCACGCGGGGTGGTCAGGGCCGGACGGGCCGTGCCACCCGGGCCCGGGGCGGCCGTCCGGACACGGTGACGAGCACCCGGATCGGCTTCGAGTAGATCGGGGGATCATGCGGCACGTGATCCTCGTCCGCCAGGAGCAGCTGCAGCGTGTGGCGGCCGGGGGTCAGGGTCACGCGCGCCTCGGTCTGGCCGGCGCCGAAATGCAGGTGGTTGAAGTCGTTCGGGATCGGCCGGTCGGGGGGCGGAAGCGGCGTGTCGATCAGCAGGTGGTGGTGGCCGGTATTGGCCTTCACGACGCCGGCCGGCGCGACGCCCATGCCGATGAGACCGAATCGCACCAGCACGGTCCGGGGCACGACGGCGCCGTTCGGCGGGCTCGCGATGTAGACCTTGGCGCCCTTCGGCGAGGGATGGCGCGTCCCCGGCTTGCGCGCGGCGACGCCCGGCACGGGGGCGCCCTCGCGCACCACGATGCGGATTCGCTCGGACAAGATCGGGGGCGTGTGCGGGATGTGCTTGTGGTCTGCCAGCAGGAGCTGGAGGGTATGCTCGCCGGGGGGCAGGTTCAGCTCCGCCTCGGTCTGGCCGGCGCCGAAATGCAGGTGGTTGAAGTCGTTCGGGATCGGCTCGCTGAGATTCGGCAGCTCCGTGTCGACCAGCAGGTGATGATGGCCGGCATTGTCGCGCTGGATGCCGGCGGGCGCGATGCCCATCCCGCGCAGGCCGAAATGGATCGTCGTGTTGGGCGGGATCACCGCGCCGTCCTTCACGTCCACGAAGTAGACGCTCGCCCCGGCCGGCGCCGGGGACGGCCCACCCTTCAGCGCCTCCTGCGCGGTGCCGGGCCGCGACAGGCAGAGAGCCGGCAGGCTCATCAATAGGACCGGCACAAGCCTGATCGGTCGCATCGTCCTCTCCCTGTCCGGTCGGTCGCGACAGTCAGATCTCACCAGATGATCACCCGCATGCAAAGCACAAGATGATGTTTTACTGCCCGGTCGTCAGTCGAGAGACGTTTTGTGATGCGGCAAAATGCCGCTATCTGAGTTTTTCCCTATGACGCTCCGGCAATCCGTTGTTGGCTGTGCTGCGGGTTGCATGATGACGTGGTTCTGCGGAGCGAGCACAGACGGAATCGGGAGGGACGCCGCGGCGCGAGCGGCCGCGCGCAGCGTCGTCATCCTGCTCTGGCTGGTCATCGGCATCGGCGCCGCCGCGGCGCAGAGCCGGGCGGTCGTCACCGACACGAGCCCGCGGCTCGCCCTCGTCCTCAGCAACTCGGCCTATGCGGGCGGCGGCCCGGACCCCCTCGGCACCAATCGCAGCGCGCGCCTCGTCGCCGAGGAGCTGGCGCGGCTGGGCTTCGACGTCGAAGCGGGGGAGAATCTCACCAAGGCCCAGATGCAGCAGCGCGTCGCGGAGGTCACGGCCCGGGTGGGCCGCGGCTCGGCGGTGGTGTTCTTCTACAACGGCTACGCGATCCGCTCCGGCCAGCAGAATTTCCTGATCCCGGTCGGCGCCACGGTGCGCTCCGAGATCCAGGTGCGTCAGGAGGGCCTCGAGCTTGATTCGATCCAGGCCGAGTTCGCGCGGCGCGGCGCGTCACCCCGAATCGTGATCATCGATGCCGCCCGCCGAAATCCCTTCGAGGAGACCTTCCGGCGCCCGCCCGAGGGCTTGGCGGCGCTTGAGATGCACGACGGCATGCTGGCGATCTTCAGCGCCGCCCTCGACAGGCCGCCGGAGGAGGCAGATGACGGCAGCCTGTTCGTGCGCGAGCTGCTGCGCCAGATTGCGACGCCGGACCTGAGCGCCGAACAGGCCTTCGCCCGCACCCGCATGGCGGTCGCCCGGGCGACCGGGGCGAAGCGCGTGCCCTGGGTCTCCTCCTCGCTCCTGGAGGATTTCTACTTCGTCGCGCCGGGCATGGCCCCCAAGGCGCCGCCTCCCGCCCCGGCGCCGTCTGCGGGCGCAACCCCGCCACCCGGCGCGGCGCCGCGTCAGGCCGCACCCCCCTCCGTCGCGGAGGCACCGCCGCCGGGGAGCCTGCCCAAGCCGGGCGAGACCTTCCAGGACTGCCCGACCTGTCCGGAACTCGTCGTGGTGCCGCCCGGCGACTTCGTCATGGGCGGCGATGCCCCGTACGAGAAGCCCGCCCACCGCGTGACCATCCGCAAGCCCTTCGCCATCGGGCGCCATGAGGTGACCTTCGCGCAGTGGGACGCCTGCGTCGCCGCCGGCGGCTGCAAGGCCGATATCGACGACCACGGCTTCGGGCGCGGCGACCGCCCGGTCATCGACGTGAGCTACGACGACGCGCAGAGCTACCTGCGCTGGCTTTCGGCCCAGACGCGCCAGACCTATCGCCTGCCGAGCGAGGCCGAGTGGGAATATGCCGCCCGGGCGGGGGCGAGTTCGCCCTTCTGGTGGGGCTCCACGGTGGGGAGCGGGCGGGCCAATTGCGAGGACTGCACCCAGAGCCCGGCCCACCGGACAACCGCCGTCGGCTCCTACCGGCCGAACGGCTTCGGGCTCTACGACACCGCCGGCAACGCCGCCGAATGGGTCGAGGATTGCTGGAACATGGGCTATCGCGGGGCGCCCACGGATGGGTCGGCCTGGCGCAGCGGCCAATGCGACCTGCGGGTGCTGCGCGGCGGCTCCTTCACCGGCCGCTCCGCCACCGCGCGCTCGGGCGCCCGGTTCCGCTACGACCACGACATCCGCTACTACGCCAACGGCTTCCGGGTGGTGCGCGAGCTGCCGTGAGCGCCCCCGGGGTCTTGCCTTGCCGCATGGTCGGGCGGAGAACTGGCCCCCCTGGGACAGGCCTGAGCCGCCGACCGCATGACCGCGATCTACGACTTCTCCCCCGCTGCGGCCGATGGCACGCCGCACCCGCTCGCCGCCTACCGCGACCACGTCCTGCTCATCGTCAACACGGCCTCGCGCTGCGGCTTCACTCCGCAATACGAGGGGCTGGAGGCGCTCTGGCGCCGGCACAGGGCGGCGGGCCTCGTGGTGCTCGGCTTCCCCTGCAACCAGTTCGGCGCCCAGGAACCCGGCGATGCCGACGAGATCGCCCGCTTCTGCCGCCTCACCTACGCGGTCTCCTTCCCGGTGCTCGCCAAGGTGGCGGTGAACGGGCCGGGGGCCGATCCGCTCTTCGTCTACCTCAAGCGCGCGCGGCCGGGGCTCCTCGGCACCCGGTCGATCAAGTGGAACTTCACCAAGTTCCTGGTCGGGCGCGACGGAAGCGTCATCGGCCGCTACCCGCCGCGCACGCGGCCCGCCGCCCTGGAGGGCGCCATCGTGGCGGCACTGCGCGCAGCCGCCTGAGCCGCCCGGTGCGGCCCGTCGTCGTTCGGGGGCACCGCGGTCCGGAAGACCCGCCACGGCCGAACTCTCGCTGACGATCGCGACGAAAGACCGCTGGCATCCCGATTTATGGAGAATCGATTTCTCCACGCTGCCGAATAAATAGCATAAATGGCTCCAATCGCACCATAATGTGAAATTGACTGGATCGGCATCCGCCTCTATTTCCTGTGAAAGATCATCCAAGACAGTTGGATACGCCCGGCGAGATCGTTCCAGATCTGTCGAGACGGCGATCATTGTCGTGGAAGGACGCCGCGATGCGGCGGCTTTCTGAGGAAATTCGGGGCGTCTCCGACCGGGCCGGAGGCGCCGTGGCTGCGTGTGGAGACCGCCGATGAGCGCACAGACCGATGTCCTCTGGTTCCTGCCCACCCACGGCGACGGACGCTATCTCGGCGCCAGCGAGGGCGCCCGCGAGGTCTCGCTCGCCTATCTGCGCCAGATCGCGCAGGCGGCCGACGAACTCGGCTATTTCGGCGTGCTGCTGCCGACCGGCCGCTCCTGCGAGGATTCCTGGATCGTCGCCTCGGCGCTGGCGCCGCTCACCAAGCGTCTGCGCTTCCTCGTCGCCGTCCGGCCCGGCCTGCAGGAGCCCTCGATGGCTGCCCGCATGGCCGCGACGCTCGACCGCATCTCGGACGGGCGGCTCCTCATCAACGTGGTGACGGGGGGCGACCCGGTGGAGCTGCGCGGCGACGGCGTCTTCCTCGGCCACGACGAGCGCTATGCGGTGACGGACGAGTTCCTGCACATCTGGCGCGGCCTGATGGCGGGCGAGAGCGTCACCTTCCAGGGCAGGCACCTGCGCGCCGAGGATGGGCGCCTGATCTTCCGGCCCGTGCAGGACCCCTATCCGCCGCTCTATTTCGGCGGCTCGTCGGATGCGGGCATCGAGGTCGCGGCCGATCATTGCGACGTCTATCTCACCTGGGGCGAGCCCCCGGCCCAGGTGGCGGACAAGATCGCCCGCGCCCGGCAGGCCGCCGCGAGGCGGGGCAGGAGCTTCTCGTACGGCATCCGCCTGCACGTGATCGTGCGCGAGACGGAAGGCGAGGCCTGGGAGGCGGCCGAGTCGCTGATCTCGCGGCTCGACGACGCCACCATCGCCCGCGCGCAGGAGACCTTGAAGCGCCAGGACTCGGTCGGGCAGAGCCGCATGATGGCGCTGCACGGCGGCGACCGCGGCCGGCTCGTGGTCTCGCCGAACCTGTGGGCCGGGGTCGGCCTCGTGCGCGGCGGCGCGGGCACCGCCCTCGTCGGCTCGGCCGATCAGGTGGCCGACCGGATGAAGGAGTACATCGATCTCGGCATCGACCGCTTCATCCTTTCCGGCTACCCGCATCTGGAGGAGGCCTATCGCTTCGCCGAGCTGGTCTTCCCGAAGCTGCCCCTGCGCAGCACCACCGGCACCGGCCCCCGGGTGGCGCGCAACGACGGCCCCTTCGGCGAGGTGATCGCGAACGACATCGTGCCGGCGCGCCGGGTCGGGGCGCATTGAGCCGGGATCGCAGTCCGCGGAAGCCGGACGCCGCGAGGCGGAAGGGATCCTGGGAATCGAGAACTCGCCACCTTGGGATGCGGCACTCCGCAGGGCGGTTCGTGACGCTTCATCCGTCAGGGGCGGCCCGGCCGGTGGCACCTGATCCGGTTTCCGGACGGACCGTCCGGAGACCGTCGGCTCGCCCGGCTTCCTCTCGCCTTCTCCTTCCGCTGGCGCTGCAGTCGTGCAGGCCCGAACGGGCCCGGAAAGAGGGTGCGGGGAAGGGGCGGAGACCCTATGATCCGGTTGGCGAACGCTCCGTCCGGAAACCGGATCACCCGCGCGGGAGGGGCCCCTCCGGCGCGGTCTGATCCGCCGAGAGCACGCCGAGATAGGTCTCGACCACCCGCTCGTCGGCCCGGAGCGCCGCGCTCGGCCCCTCCAGCACCACCGCGCCGCCGTCGAGCACGTAGCCGTAATCCGCCACCTGCAGGGCTGCGCGGGCGTTCTGCTCGACGAGAAGCGCGGCCACGCCCTCGTCGCGCAGGTGCGCCACCTTGCGCATCACCTCCGCGACGACGAGAGGAGCCAGCCCCAAGCTCGGCTCGTCGAGCATGAGGAGACGGGGCCGGCCCATCAGGGCGCGGGCCATGGCGAGCATCTGGCGCTCGCCGCCCGAGAGCGTGCCGGCGAGCTGGCGGCGGCGCTCCTTCAGGCGCGGAAACAGCGCGAACATCGCGTCGAGGTCGCCGCCCCCGCCGCGGCCCCGGAACCGGAAGGCGCCGAGCCGCAAATTGTCCTCGACGCTCATGCTCCCGAACAGCTCGCGCCGCTCGGGGATCAGGCTCAGGCCCACCGCCACCCGCTCCTCGACGGGGAGCCGCGCGAGGTCCCGGCCCTCGAAGCGGATGCTTCCCCTGGCCGGCAGGATGCCCATGAGCGCGTTGAGCAGCGTGGTCTTGCCCGCCCCGTTCGCGCCGAGCACCGTGACGACGCGGCCCGCCGGGACCGTGAGCAACACGCCGCGCACCGCCTCGACCTTGCCGTAGGCCACCCGGACGTCGCGGGCCTCGAAGAGCGGCGGGCTCATGCGGCGCGCCCGAGATAGGCCTCGATCACCGCCGGGTCGGAGCGGATCGCGGCGGGCGGCCCCTCGCAGAGCTTGGCGCCGAAATTCATCACCACGAGCCGGTCGGCGAGGCCCATCACGAAATCCATGTCGTGCTCGACGAGGAGGATGCCGAGCCCGTCCGCCCGCAGGCGGCGCAGCAGATCGGCCAGGGCCTGCTTCTCGCGCAGGCGCAGGCCCGCGGCCGGCTCGTCGAGGAGGAGCAGCGCGGGCGACAGGCACAGCGCCCGCGCGATCTCGACGATGCGCTGCTGGCCCAGGGCCAGGCTCCCGGCGGGCCGCTCGGCGAATTCGGCGAGCCCGACCCGCGCGAGCTGCCGGCGCGCCTCGGCGAAGATCGCGGCCTCCTCGGTGCGGTCGAGGCCGAGCGCGCCGCGCAACGCCCCCGCCCGGCCGCGCAGATGCGCGCCGAGCGCCACGTTCTCGATCACCGACATGCCGCCGACGAGCTTCACGTGCTGGAAGCTGCGGGCGACGCCGAGCCGCGCGATGGCCCGGGCCGGCTGCCCCGCAACCTCGCGGCCGAACAGGGTGATGCGCCCCGCATCGCAGCGCGCGACCCCGGTGACGAGGTTGAAGGTCGTGCTCTTGCCCGCCCCGTTCGGGCCGATCAGCGCGACGATCTCGCCGGCCCGCACCGCGAGGTCGATGCCGTCGACCGCGACGAGGCCCCCGAAGCTCTTGCGCAGGCCCTGCGCGTCGAGGAGGGGAGTGCCCGCCGGCGCGGACGGTCGCGCTGGGAGGACGGCGTCCGTCTCGGGGTGGCGCGGCGGCAGCGGCGTCGCGCGCCGCGTCAGCAGCGGCCAGAGGCCGTCCGGCGCCCGCTGCAGGATCAGCACGAACAGCAGGCCGAACACGATCGCCTCGAAGTTGCCCTGCGTGCCGAGAAGGAGCGGCAGCACGTTCTGGAGCTGGTCCTTGAGGACCGTCACCAGCGTCGCCCCGAACACCCCGCCCCAGACCGAGCCCGCCCCGCCGAGAACCGTCATCAGCAGGTACTCGATGCTGGCGTTGAGGCCGAAGGGGGTCGGGTTGATGGCCCGCTGCACCTGGACGTAGAGCCAGCCCGAGAGGCCCGCGAGCATCGCCGCATACGTGAAGGCGACGATGCGCGTGCGGCCCGTGTCGATCCCGAAGGCCTCGGCCGCGACGGCGCCGCCCTTGAGCGCCCGGATCGCCCGGCCGGCGCGTGCGCGCAGGAGGCGGCGGGTCAGGAGGATGCAGAGGGCGAGGCTGAGCCACACGAGCCAGAACAGGGACGGGCCGCTGGTGATCGGGGTGCCGAAGAGCGTAAGCGGCGGCAGGCCCGCGAGTCCGTCGAAGCGCCCGAACGCGTCCGTGTTGCCGAGCGCGTAGAAGAAGGCGATGGTCCAGGCGATGGTGCCGAGCGGCAGGTAATGTCCCGACAGCCGCAGGGTGATCGCCCCGACGCAGAGGGCGGCGAGGCCCGCGGCCGCCACCGCGGCCGGCAGGGTCAGCCAAGGCGGGAGGCCGAGGCGCAGGCTCAGGAGCGCGCTCGCATAGGCGCCGATGCCGACGAACATCGCCTGCCCGAACGACATGATCCCGGCGATGCCCGTGAGCACCACGAGGCCGATCACCACGATGGCCGAGAGGCCCGCATAGGTGAGGAGCGTGAGCCAGAACGGCTTCAGACCGGCGAGGGGGAGGGCGGCGACGAGGGCGAGGCCGGCGAGGGGCAGGAGGCGGGAGGGCATCGGACTACTCCTCGTCCTCGACCGGGGCGGCGCGGGCCGAGCGCCAGAGCAGCACCGGGATGATCGCCAGGAAGACGATCACCTCCTTGTAGGCGCTGGCCTCGAAGGCCGAGAGGGATTCGATGAGGCCGACGAGGATCGCGGCCGCCGCCGCGCCCGGGTAGCTCGCGAGGCCGCCGATGATCGCGGCGACGAATCCCTTCAGGCCGATGAGGAAGCCGGTGTCGTAGTAGATCGTGGTGAGGGGCGCGACGAGGATGCCGGAGAGCGCCCCGATGAAGGCTGCGACCGTGAAGCTGAGGCGGCCGGCCATGGCCGGCCCGATCCCCATCAGCCGCGCCCCGAGCCGGTTCACCGCGGTGGCCCGCAGCGCCTTGCCGAGGAGCGTGACGCCGAAGAAGAGCCAGAGGCCGGCGATGATCGCCAGGGTCAGGCCGATCATCCAGAGCGACTGCCCGCTGATCACCAGGGGGCCGGCGGGGAGCATCGCATCCGAGAGCGGCGGGGTGCGGGACCCCTCCGCCCCGAAAAAGACGAGGCCGAGGCCGGTGAGCGCGAGATGCACCCCGACCGCCGCGACGAGGAGGACGAGGACCGACGCCTTCTCCAGGGGGCGGAACGCGACCGAATGGAGATAGGCGCCCATCGGGGTGACGATGGCGAGGGTGAGCGCGATGCCAAGGGCGAGGCCCGGCTTGCCCGGGCCGAGGGTCACGGCCAGCCCCGCCACGAGGGCGGGCAGGGCGAGATCGCGCAGGGCGAGGCGCAGGAGCACCCGCGCCCCGAGGGCGTGGCGGGTCTCGACCAGATCCGCCGCGAAGGCGGCGGCGCCGAGCGCCAGCAGGAGCGGGACGGTCCCGGGCACCGTGCCGGCCTCGAAGCCCGCGAGCGTCAGCGCCCCATAGGCCACGAACTCGCCCTGCGGGATCAGGATCACCCGGGTGACCGTGAAGACGAGCACGAGGGAGAGGGCGATCAGCGCGTAGATCACGCCGTTCACCACCCCATCCTGGAGCAGCAGCAGGAGAATCGTGGCGTCCACGGGAGAACTCGTCGCGGTTCGGCCTCCCTCCGCGGTGCGGCGGGAGGCCATGGCTGACCGGCGGGGGCGCGGGCTCCGCTCAGTTCGTCTGGGCGAGCAGCTTCCAGCGCCCGTTCTCGATCGTCACCATCACCCGCGCGCGCTCGTCCTGGCCGATATGGTCGGAGGGGCTCATCGTGGCGACGCCGTGCGTGTAGACGACCTCGCGCAGCCCTTCGAGCGCGTCCCGCAGGGCGGCGCGGAATTCCGGCGTGCCGGGCTTGGCGGATCGCAGCGCGACCGGCAGGGCGTTGGCGAGGAGCAGGGCGGCGTCGTAGGCATGGCCGCCGAAGGCCGCGAGCGTGCCCGCGCCGTACTTCGCCTCGTAGGCGCGGGTGTAGTCCAGCGCCACCTTGCGCACCGGATTGCCCTCGGGCAGCTGATCGGCGACGAGGAGCGGCCCGGCCGGCAGGATCGTCCCCTCGACGTCCCGGCCGCCGACGCGCAGGAAATCGGCATTGGCGACGCCATGCGTCTGGTAGATCTTGCCGGAAAAACCCCGTTCCTTGAGGGTCTTCTGCGGCAGGGCGGCGGGCGTGCCGGAGGCGGCGATCAGCACCGCGTCGGGGCGCGCCGCCATGAGCTTGAGGGCCTGGCCCGTTACGCTGGTGTCGGTGCGGGCATAGCGCTCGCTCGCCACGAGCCGAATGCCCTTCGCCTCCAGGCGCGGACCGATCTCGCCGAGCCAGCCGTCGCCATAGGCATCGTTGAAGCCGATCATTCCCACCGACTTCACGCCCGCCCGCGCCATGTGCCCGACGATGGCCTCGGCCATCAGGCTGTCGTTCTGGGCCGTCTTGAACACCCAGCGCCGCTTGTCGTCCATCGGAGCGACGAGCTTGGAGGAGGCCGCGACCGTGATCATCGGCACCTTCGCCTCCGCCGCCACCTCGACCATGGCGAGCGAGACCGGGGTAATCGACGAGCCGATGATCGCGTCGACCCTGTCGTCGCTCGCGAGCTTGCGGGTATTGGCGACGCCCTTGGTGGTGTCCGAGGCGTCGTCGAGCACGATCCATTCGACCGGCGTGCCGCCGATCTCGGCCGGCATCAGCCCGACGGAGTTCGACTGGGGGATGCCGAGCGAGGCTGCCGGTCCCGTCTTCGAGATCGTCACGCCGATCCGGATCGGCTCCGCCACCGCCCCGAATGCCAGCGCGACGCCCGCGAGCGCTCCCGCCCAGACCGACCACCTCATGACCATGCTCCCTGTCGACTGGCCGGGCCGCCCGCGCGGCGCGACCGTCTCGCCCGTGTTCTGGCCTCGTCCCGTTGTCCGGGGTCTTCTTGTCCTGCGGCGCTCCGGTCGTGCCGGGTCCGCCCCGCAGGTGCGGCGCGTATGCGCTCTTAGAGTTTGCCGGGCGCCGTGGGAAGCGGCCCGGCGGATTCCGATCGGCCGCCGGCCCGCAACGGGTGGGGCGTGGCGCGGAAACCCGGCCCGATCGTGAGAATGCGCGCCTTGCGATTCACCGCCCGGCGATCGTCTTGCGCGAGGATGGGGTATGCCTGCCGATCCGATCAACGCGAGAACGCTCGCGGCTGCCCTCGCACTCGGCGGCCTCGCGACCATGATGCTGGCGCCGGCCCCGTCCTGGAGCAGCGTCGGCATCGGCGTCGCATCGCTGGTCGCCTATGGGATCCTGTCCCTGCTTGCCGGCCGCCAGGCTCGGCCGCCGGGCGACGGCCCGCGGCACATCACGGTGGAGGTCGTGGTCGAGGACCGCCCGCGCCGGCCGAGGCCGGCACCGCCGCCCCCGCCGCCCGCGATTCCACGCGCTCTCTCGGCCGCACACCCGGCGATCTACAAGGCCATGCGGGTGAGGCGGATCGGGCGGTAGCGGCGGCTCACGGCGCGAGTGGGCGCCAGCCGACCGGGGGATCGCCCTCGGGCAGGCGGTGTCCGCCGCGATCGCGCCACGCGACGGCGCCGAGCGTGAAGGCCGGGTCCTCGGTGACCACCAGTTCCGGATCGTCGAGCCGCGCCTCGATCACCGCACCGCTCGCGAGCCGCAACTCCACGGGCTGCCCATCGAAGGGCGGCTCCATGAAGACCGGCCGTCCGATCCTCCGCCAGTCATAGACTTCGCCCATGGCGAGCCCTCCTCGCTGAAGCCTGCGGTCCGGGCGCGGCTGCGCCCTTCAGGATGTTATCCGGTTTCCGGTCGAATCGCTGCGAGGTGATCGTCTGCGCCCTTTCCGGCGACAGCATTCCCTCCCTTTCCCGGACGACTGCGGCGTCAGCGGAAGGAGATCCGGAATCCAGCAGGAGGACTTGCCGCGAAGCGGCTCCGATTTCCAGCGCCGCTGGTGAAAGGCGGTCGCTGCGCGGCCTCCTGTGCTGGGTCCCGGGTCGCATTCCGCTGCCGCTTCATGCGCCCGGGACAGGAGCGGGTCAGGCGCGCTGCCGATGCCGCAGACATTCGCCTGATCAAGCGATCACATCGGGGTGCGCGACCGTCAGCGCAGGAAGTCTCCGAAGGACCGCGGCCCGTCGGAGGTCGTCACCTGCCCGGTCACGCGCAGGCTGGCGGCATCGATCACGCTCATGGTGTTCGATTCCCAGTTCGCCACGTAGACCAGCCGGCCGTCGCGGCTCGCCGCGATGCCCTCCGGATACTCGCCGACGTCGATGCGCGGTCCGGGTTTGAGCGTCGCGAGGTCGAAGGTGCTGACCGTGCCGCCATACTGGTCGGTGACGAAGGCGCGTCCGCCCGTCAGCGCGACCGCGTAGGGCCGCTCGCCCACCGGCACCCGGGCGATCTCCCGCTGCGTCGCGAGGTCGATGACCGAGACGTCGTTCGAGCCGACATTCGCCGTATAGGCGCGCCTGCCCTCCGGGTCGATCGTCACCCCGAAGGGGCGCATGCCGACCTTGACCACCGCAAGGCGCTGGCGCGTGCCGGCATCCACCACCGACACCGCATCGTCGTCGCGGTCGGCGACGAGGATGAGGCGTCCGTCCCGCGTCACCGCGATCCCTGAGGGCGAGGTGCCGACCGCGATCTCGCCCTCGAGCGTCAGCGTCGAGGGGTCCACCGCCCAGAGGCGCTTGGCGTACCAGTCGGCGACGTAGACCGTGCCGCTCACCGGGTTCACGCCGACGCCGAGCGGGCCGCCGCCGAGCGGCACCGTCCGCTCGATGCGCCGGCCCGCGACGTCGATCACCACCAGCGCCTTGCCCTCGGGGGCGGTGACATAGGCGCGAGTACGGTCGGGCGAGAGCGCGATCCCGGCCGGTGCGCCCGGCACGGGGATCGTCGCCTCGACCTTGCGCGTGTCGAGGTCGACGATGTCAACCGCATTGGCGTTCTGGGCCGTGACGATGGCCTCCGCGGCGCTGGCCGGAGCGATCAGGCCGGCGCCGAGAAGCATTCCCGCGAGGAGAGCCTTCACGAGCCGCTCTTCTCGAGCTTCGTCTTCAGGTTCTCGAGCCCGGCCTTGTAGAGCTCGGTCACCGCCTTCACCGCCGCCTCGTCGCTCAGCTCGGGCGGCGGGTCGTTGTTCATGTAGCCCCGGTAGAACGCGCCGTCCCACGTCACCGTGGATTTGCCGCCCTCGGACGGCTCGACCTTGATCGTCGAGGAATAGTTGTTGACCGGCAGAACCTTCAGGTCGACCTTGTTGATGCGGTACGACAGGCTCTTGTTCTCTGCCGAGTACTTGTAGAGCTCTTCCTCGACGGTGGCGCCGCCCTTGAGCGTGAGGGTGCGGGTGGCCTTGACCTCGTTGCCGCCCTTGCCTTCGGTCTTCTCCACCGGCGGCAGCCAGCTCATGTCCTGGAAGTTGCCGACGACGGCCCAGACCTTCTCGGGCGCGGCGTTGATGGTGACCTTCTCCTCGACCTTCTTGCGGGTCGGGCCGTGGGCCTCGGCCGCAAGCGGCGCGAGCGCGACCAGCGCCGCGACAGCGCCCCCGATCAACAGCTTCATGGGATGGTTCTCCTCTCAAGCCTCGGTGTCGTCGACGAGGAGCCGGTCCGCCGCGGCAAGGTTGAGGGCGGCGGCGACCTTCTCCTCGATCCAATGCCACGCCTCGCGCTCGGCGGGGCCGGCCGTCTTGGAGACCGCGATATGGAGGTATCGCATCTCCGAGAGCACTTTGTCCGGGGGCAGCCGGTCGAGCCGCGTCGACAGGATCGCGGCCTCCAGCACGGCGGCCTGCGCCCGGTTGTAGCCCGTGAAGGGGCGGTGGGCGGCCTCGTGGACGATGCGCGCCCGGAAGCGCGGACGTAACGGATCGTCCTCCACCGCCACGACCTCGAATTCCCGGTGCCCGTAGGCCTCGGCGAGGCGCCGGCCCGGAATGCGCTCGCAGGGCAGGGTGGCCCAGTCGCGCCGGCCGGTGACGCAGCCGGCAATCACCCGCATGTCGGCGGGCGCGGCGGCGGCGAAACAGGGATTCGACTCGAGGTTGGCGATGGTCGGAGAGGGCCGGAAGGGCGCGAGCACGAAGTGCGCTCCTAGTGCGATGAGGCCGAACGGCACGAGGTGCAGGCGGCCATCCGCTCCTTGCGTCGTGACGATGGTCTCCAGGATCAGCGGCACCGCCTCACTCCGTCCCCTCGGGCTCGCGCGCCGGGCGGCGGCCGTGCAGCGTGTGCCCGACCTCCTTGAACGTGGTGGTGTCCTCCGCCACCGCATCCACCGCGCAGCCCCAATCCAGGGGCTCGTCCTGCACGTAGCGCTTGCCGAGCCGCCAGGCGAGTTCGGCTTTGGTCAATTCCCCGCCGAGATAGAAGGCGTGCCCGCCATCCGTGGCGACGTCGAGGTCGGGGAAGAACGCCATGGCGTCGGTGCCGACCTTGTGGATCGCGCGGTTGTAGATGTGGACCCCGTCCTCCGCGACCGCCACGCGGTAGTTCGGGTCCCGCACCTCGGCGGCGAGCGCGGCGATCTCTTCCGGCGTCTGCACGTAGGGCTGCTTGTCGTGCAGGCTCAGGAGCTGGCGCCCATAGCCCTTCGGCAGGGCGCCGTCGGCGCGGGCCGCGTACATCACCCGCCGCGCCGCGTCGTGCTCCTCCACCGTGCGCCGCGTGTGCTCCGAGACCTGCACGATCAGCACGTTGCGGATGGCGAGTTCCGAGCACAGGCCGACCAGCATCGCCGTGACCCCGACGCTGTCGGCCTCGGTGAGTTCCGTGAGATTGCCCGTCCCCATCATCATCTCGATGTCGGGATGGCGGCGGCGCGTCTCGTGGTAGCGCACGATCGAGGCGGCGAAGCCGAAATGGATCGGCTCCAGGATCGGGTCGGCCAGGAAGGGCCGTCCGGCCTTCCGCATGCGCTCGATCGCGCGGTCGAGGGAGGCGAGGTCGTCGGGCCGCACCGGCACGAGCACCGGCACGGCGTCGGTCTCGAAGGCGAGGTCGAGACTCTCCTCGCTGAGGCTGAGGAGGAAATCCGCCCCGGCCTTCGCGCCGCGGGCGAGTTCGTCGCGGTCGAACGAATCGACGCTGACCTTGAGGCCCGCGCCCTTCAGCAGCCGGACCGTGTCCTCGAGATGCGGGAAGGGCGTGTCCGGCAGGCCGCCGAGATCGATCACGTCGGCGCCGCGGCGGGCGAGGTCGAGGGCGCGGGCCAGGATCTCGTCGGGCGTGAGCTTCGAGGCGTCGACGATCTCGGAGAAGATGGTGAGGTCGTGCCGAGACAGGTCGACCTTCCGGCCCGTGAGGCCGAGATAGGCCGGCAGGTCCACGATCTCGTCGGGACCGCGCTCGACGGGCACGCCGAAGAACTCCGAGAGCGCCCCAGTATCGGCCCGGCAGCGCCCGGGCAGGATGATGCGGTCCGCCTCCGCCGGCACCGTGACCCGGCGGCGGATGATCTCTTCGGTCATCAGGGCGGCGACCTTCACGCCCGCATCCGCGATGGTGCCGGCGAATCGGTCGGCCGGCAGCGCCGCGACGATCTTTTCGAGGCGCGGCCTGGCCAGCCGGCCGGTGACGAAGACCAGGTGCTCCGTCATGGGCAGCCCATGCGGATCTGAGGCGCGGACAAGGCGGGGAATCTTTCCGTGCGAGCGGGGGGCATGCCTGCGGAGGCTTGCGCGCCTCGACGAGTCCTCAATCGAACCTGACCTGCGTGGAGGCCGCCCCGCTCCTCATGCTGAGGTGCGCGCGAAGCGCGCCTCGAAGCCCCCCTGAACCGATTTCCCATCCACCAGAGCCTTGGACCAGCGGTCCTCATGCTGAGGTGCTGGCGAAGCGAGCCTCGAAGCATCCCTGTCGCGCTCCACTGGAGCCCTCCTTCGGGGCCGCCGGCGCTGCGGTACCTTAGGACGAGGGACGGGATGGCGAAGGCGATGGCGGTCCCGCGCATCTCAGGCTCCCGCATGCGCCGGGAGCCTCGGCGCGACAGCGTCGTCGATGCGGAACGACGCGTCGGGCGTCCAGCTCCGCTCGCTCCGCGGGCCACGCAGCACGATCTCGCCGCAGAAGCGCCGCGCGAAGCGCGGGAAGGCCGCGTCCACCAAGCCCTCGGTCGCCGGATCCCCGGCCTCCGCCGACTTCACCAGCACGCAGCGTTCTGCCCCGAGTTCCGCGGCGAGCCAGAGCGCGAGGCTGTCCGAGGTCACCTCCCAGCACTCCGGGATGTCCGCATGCCCGTCCTTCAGCAGCGCAGGATCCCAGACCGGCACGCGCCCCCGGCGGAGATCCGCCGCGGGATCGACCGACACCGTGAGCCGCGGTTCGAGCGCCTGAAGGATCCGGGCCAT
Source organism: Methylobacterium nodulans ORS 2060 (assembly GCF_000022085.1). Lineage (NCBI taxonomy): Bacteria > Pseudomonadati > Pseudomonadota > Alphaproteobacteria > Hyphomicrobiales > Methylobacteriaceae > Methylobacterium > Methylobacterium nodulans. Next base: position 5,396,862 of record NC_011894.1, on the reverse strand, counting down.
GCCGCTCATCGCGTCGAGGGCGAGGCGATGGGCGAGCGCGTCGTCGAAGGCGAGGGCCGCTTGAGCTTTCCGCACCGCCTCCGCCAGCGGGCCGCCGCCCGGCACGATCACGGCGGGCCCCTCGGCCCCGTCCGCCAGCCCGCGCAGCACCGTGCGCAGCCGCACGGCATCCGCCGTCAGGCTGCCGCCGAGCTTCACCACGCTGAGACCGGGCGCCATGCCGGGGTCCTTACGCCGCTGTCGGGCGGACCGCAGCCGCGGCGAGGCGTCGCGCCGCCTCGGCGATGCGCGCGGGATCGAGACTCGTGCGCCGGTCGCTTGCCGCGCACAAGCCGCCCCGGAAGCCGAGATAGCCGGGCGCGAGGGGAAGCAGCACCGGGATGTCGTCGAGGGCGAGCGAGCCCGCAAGCCCCGAGAGCAGCCCGAGGCGCCGGCAGGAGGCCGCGAAGGCGGCGAGGTGGGGCAGGGCGAGGTGATCGGTGAGGCGCCGCCCGTCCTTGCCGCGCGTGTCGATCATGGCGCCGCGGAACCCGGCCGCGGCCAGGGCCGGCATCATCTCCGGGCTCGGACGATCCTCCGCGAACAGGACCGCGATCACGGGCGGACCGGCCGGCAGGGTCAGCTCCGAGACGGGGAGGCCGGGCGGGAGCGCGATCTTCAGGAAGTCGGCGCCGGTGCCGCCGAGCGCCGCCAGCATTGCGGCGGCCTCCGCCGCATCCGCCGGCTCGCCCGCGACCGCGCTGGTGAGTCCGCCCGCTGCCGCTGCCACGATGGCCCGGACGCTGTCGGCGGGCAGGGCCCCGAGCGCCCCGCGAGCGGGATCCTTGGCGTCGACGAGGTCGGCGCCCTCAGCGCGGGCGAGGGCCGCCTCGTCCGCGTCGCGCACGCTCACGAGGAGCCGCACCCGCGGGCGGTCCGGGGCAGCGGGGGACAGGGGGTGGGGCACGATCAGGACCGGTTCGGCAGGGGTTCGGCGAAGAGGCGGTTCTTCACCAGCCAGCGCACGCTGTGAAGCCAGGTCTCGTCCGTGTCGCCGCGGATCACCACCTGGCCGCCGCGCAGCACCTTCCCGTTCTCGGCGTCCGAGATGGTGATGCTGAGGTTGAGGATCTGGTTGGTGTTGCGCTGGACGTAGCCGTAGATCGCGAGGCTCGCGCCCGCCTCCCTGGCGATGCGCTCGGCGCAGCCCTCGCACTTGTAGAGCGGCGCCTCCTTGCGGATCTCGGCCGCCTGGGGCGCGAGATCGACGGATTCGACCGCACCCTGCGCCGCCACCGCCTTGCGCAGCTCGTCCGTGGCGAGCGCGAGGCGCCGCGACTCCTCCGGGCGAGGGGGACGTCCGCCCACAACCCCGGGATCGAGGAGTTCGATCCCGAACACCGCCGCCTTCTCGGGCGCGGCCAGGGCGACGCCCGGCCGCAGGGCGCCCGGCAGCACCAGGGCGGCGAGGAGGATGAGGCGGGCCGGCAACATCGGCGGACACTGCCATGACGGGCGAGGCGGGCGCAACGGAGCGGGCGGGGATTGTCCCGCCGGCACCGCCTTGAACTTTCGGGTGCGGCGGGGGCACCTTCAACTTAAGTTTCCCTTAGCGATAAGACGTTGAGATCGCGCGAGAATTCTTGGTAGCGTGCGGCCCGCATGGCCCCTTCTCCACGCGCTCTCCTCTGGCGGACCGGTCTTCTCTCGGCGGCGCTCCTGGCCGCTTCGGGGCCGCTTCCGTCCCTCGCCCAGCCCGCGCCGGCGGCCCCGCCCGCCGCCGAGGTGGCTCCGCCCGGCGCCACCGAGATCCGCATCGGCCTCGTCTACCGGCCGCAGGACGCGCCCTCCTCCTACGACGCGCAGGCCGTGCCCGGGGACGAGGGCGTGGCGGGCGCCCGCATGGCGGTGCGCGACAACAACGCGACCGGCCGCTTCACCAAGCAGGTCTACGCCCTGGAGGAGGTGGCCCTCGCCAACCCGCGTCCGGGCGAGCCGCCGCCGAAGGATCCCGTGGCGGCCGCCCGGGACCTCGCCGACCGGGGCGTGCGCTTCATCGTGCTGGCCCTCACCGGACCCGAGGTGCTCGCGGTGGCGGACGCCCTCAAGGATTCGGGCGTGGTGCTGTTCAACGCCGCCGCGCCGGACGACCGCCTGCGCGCGGCCGATTGCCGGAGCAACCTCTTCCACATCGCCCCGAGCCGGGCGATGCAGACCGACGCACTGGTGCAGTTCCTCGCCTTCATGCGCTGGCGCAAGCTCTTCCTGATCGTCGGGCCGCAGGAGGGCGACAGGCTCTGGGCCGAGGCCCTGAAGCGCTCGGCGAAGAAATTCGGGCTCCAGATCGCGGCGGAGAAGCCCTGGACCTTCGGCCCGCTCGCCCGGGCCCGCGGCGACACGCCGACCCGCGCCGAGGCCCTCGTCTTCACCCGGGGGCTCGACTACGACGTGGCGGTGGTGGCGGACGAGGCGGGGGATTTCGGCGACTACGTTCCCTTCCACACCGCCGATCCGCGGCCCGTGGTCGGCACGCAGGGCCTGTTCCCGACGACCTGGCACCCGACCCTCGAGGTCTGGGGCGCCGCCCAGGCGCAGAACCGCTTCCGGCGCCTCACGGGACGGCTGATGCGCCCCCTCGACTACCAGGTCTGGACGGCGATCCGCGCGGTCGGCGAGGCGGCGCTTCAGGCGAAGAGCGCCGATGCGGCTTTGCTCGGCCGTTTCCTCGCCGATCCGGCCTTCAGCCTGCCGGCCTACAAGGGCGTGGCCTTGAGCTTCCGCCCCTGGGACCACCAGCTCCGGCAGCCGATCCTGCTGGTGCAGCCGAGCGCTCTCGTGGCGGTTGCGCCCGAGCAGGGCTACCTGCACCAGCGCACGCCCCTCGACACGCTCGGCTTCGACCAGCCCGAGAGCCAGTGCAAGCTGTCGAAATCGTGAGGCGCCGGACGGCGCGCCCTGCGGCATCAGGCGGGAAACGGACCTATACGGGCCTTCGAGCCCTCGACGGGCCTCTGGACGGAACACGGGGAGAGAAACGGAATGAGCCGCCACCGGATGAGGGACGCGCTCGCCATCGGGGCCGTAATGCTCGGCCTTGGCGTGGTCGCCGCGGCGCCCGCCCGGGCCTACACGGTCTACGTGACCAACGAGAAGGGCAATTCGGTCAGCGTCATCGACTCGACGACCCTGCAGGTGACCGCGACCTGGCCGGTGGGGCGGCGGCCGCGCGGCGTGACCATCAGCCACGACGGCAAGCAGCTCTTCGTCTGCGCCAGCGACGACGACCGCATCGATGTCGTCGACACGGCGACCGGCAAGATCACCAAGTCCCTGCGCTCGGGGCCGGATCCGGAGCTGTTCATCCTGCATCCGAGCGGCAATCCGCTCTACATCGCCAATGAGGATGACAGCCAGGTCACGGTGCTCGACGTCGAGAAGAACCGCATCGTCGCCGAGATCCCGGTGGGCGTCGAGCCGGAGGGCATGGGCCTCAGCCCCGACGGCAAGGTCCTGGTGAACACCTCCGAGACCACCAACATGGCCCACTTCATCGACACCACGACGCATCAAGTGATCGACAACGTGCTGGTCGATGCCCGGCCGCGCTTCGCCGAGTTCTCGGCGGACGGGAAGTGGCTCTGGGTCTCGGCGGAGGTCGGCGGCACCGTCTCGGTGATCGACGTCGCGGCGCGCAAGGTGGTGAGGAAGATTTCCTTCAAGATCCCGGGCGTGACCGACGAGCAGATCCAGCCGGTCGGCGTGCGCCTCACCCGGGACGGCACCCGCGCCTTCGTGGCGCTCGGCCCGGCGAACCGGGTGGCGGTGATCGACGCCAGGACCTACGAGGTCGAGAAGTACCTGCCGGTCGGCCAGCGCGTCTGGCAGCTCGCCTTCACGCCCGACCAGAAGCAGCTCTTCACGACGAACGGCACCTCGAACGACGTCTCGGTGATCGATGTCGAGAACCTGAAGGTGGTGAAGAGCATTCCGGTGGGCCTTCTGCCCTGGGGCGTGGTGGTCTCGCCGCAATAGCGACCCTGACATTTCACGGTTTCACAGTGAGGCGCGGGCAGCACGGGGATCCCCTCTCCCGTTTGGGAGAGGGGATCCCGCGCTTCCAGCATCATCGCGATCGACGACCTGCCATCTGGAAAGCCCCATGCACACGCCCCTCCGCATCGCCGGCCTCGCCGCTTCTCTCCTGTGCGCCGCCCTCCCGGCCTCCGCCCGCGACCTCACCAAGGGGCGCACCGATCTGCCCGACCTCGTCCTCGGCGACGATCAGGGCAACGACTACGCGGTCTCTGCCAAGGACATCGAAATGGAGGCGGGCAAGGCCTACCGGCTGCGCATCACCGCCAAGGGCCAGAAGGAGTACAAGTTCTTCGCGCCCGAGTTCTTCCGCGGCGTCTGGATGAATCAGATCATCGTCAACCACCTCGAAGTCCACATGGCTGGGCCGCCCCATCACCTGGAGTTCGACGACCAGGGCACGATGGAGGTGGAGTTCGTGACCGTGCGGGCCGGCGAGTTCCCGTGGTTCGTCCAGGGCCTGGAGAGCCGCGGCATGACCGGGCGCTTCATCGTGAAGTGACGGCCGTTTCACCCGCGGCCGAGCCATCCTACATGAGCCGCAAAATCAGGAGGAAACCGGAACCCCGATGCGCCTGACCCTCTGCCTGCTGGCCTGCCTTGCGGCCGGCGCCGCCCGCGCCGACGACGAGTCGGAATGCCGCGACGGCATCACCATGATCCGGGCCGAGCTCGCCAAGCCGCCCGCCGAGTCGCTTCAGCGCAGCCTCAGGAAGGCCCTGCGCGTGGCCGAGCGCGAGCAGGGCGAGGGCGAGTTCAACGAATGTGTGGACGCGGTCCGGGACGCCCGCAAGGCCCTCGGCCGATGAGCACGGCCGCTCCCGCGCTGAGTGTCGAGCATGTCAGCCACCGCTTCGGCAGCCGCGCGGCCCTGGACGATGTCTCGCTGCAGGTGCCGAGGGGACAGTTCGTGGCGCTGCTGGGCCCGAACGGCGCGGGCAAGACCACGCTGTTCTCGGTCGTCACCCGCCTCTACCACAACCAGGACGGGGCGGTGGCGATCTTCGGCCACGATCTGCGCCGCGAACCCTCGCGGGCGCTCGCCCGGCTCGGCGTCGTGTTCCAGGCGCGCACCCTCGACACCGATCTGACGGTACGCCAGAACCTCCTCTATCACGCCGCCCTCCACGGCATCGCCCGCAGGGCCGCGGAGGCCCGCATCGCCGCTCTCCTCACCCGCGTCGGCCTGCTGGAGCGGCGGGACGACAAGATCCGCACGCTCTCGGGCGGGCAGTCGCGGCGGATCGAGATCGCCCGCGCCCTGATCCACTCGCCCGATCTCCTGCTCCTCGATGAGCCGACCGTCGGCCTCGACCTCGAAGCGCGCTCGGACATCGTCGCCATCGTGCGCGCGCTGGTGCGCGAGGAGGGGCTCTCGGTGCTCTGGGCGACCCATATCTTCGACGAGATCGAGCCCCAGGACCGCGTCGTGGTCCTGCATCGGGGCAACGTCGTGGCCCGGGGCCTCGCCGGCGCGCTGAGCGAACCCTCGGGCTCCCTCGAAACCTCCTTCCGCCAGATGGTGGCGGAGCCCGGCCGGAGGCAGGTCGCATGAGCCAGGCGCCATCCCCCACCCTCGCGGGGCCCGAGACCCACGCGGTGCGCGGCCGCCTGGATGCAACCGGCTACCTGATCTGCTTCCTTGGCATCGTGCGCCGGGAATTGCTGCGCTTCTTCAACCAGAAGGAGCGGTTCTTCTCCGCCCTGGTGCGCCCGCTCGTCTGGCTCTTCATCTTTGCGGCCGGGTTCCGCAACACGCTCGGCCTGTCGATCACGCCGCCCTACGAGACCTACGTGCTCTACGAGGTCTACGTCGTGCCGGGCCTCGCGGCGATGATCCAGCTCTTCAACGGCATGCAATCCTCGCTCTCGATGGTCTACGACCGGGAGGTCGGCTCGATGCGGGTGCTGCTCACCAGCCCCTATCCGCGCTGGAGCCTGCTCTTCGCCAAGCTCGCAGCGGGCGTCGCGGTCTCGATCATCCAGGCCTACGTCTTCCTCGCCGTCGCGGCCTTCTGGGAGACGGACATCCCGCTGATCGGCTACCTCGCGGCCCTCCCGGCCTTCCTGGCCTCGGGGATGATGCTGGGGGCCATCGGCCTGTTCCTCTCCTCGCTGGTGCGCCAGCTGGAGAATTTTGCCAGCGTGATGAACTTCGTGATCTTCCCGATGTTCTTCGCCTCCTCGGCGCTCTATCCGCTCTGGCGGGTGAACGAGTCGAGCGCGACGCTCTACTGGATCTGCCAGGCGAACCCCTTCACGCATGCGGTCGAGCTGATCCGGTTCGCCCTCTACGGCGCCTTCAACCCGGTCTCCTGCGCGGTCGTGCTCGGGACCGGGATCCTCTTCTTCGTCCTGGCGGTGATCGCCTACGACCCCGGCCGCGGCCTGCTCGCCCGGCGCGGCGGTCCGGCGGGCGAGGCCGCCTGAATCGTCACGGGATTGTCCGATGCTCCGTTCGCTCCTTGCCGCCGCCCTGATCGCCGCCGCGTCGGCGGCCCTCGCGCAGCCGAAGCCCTATCCCGACTGGCCCTGCCCGCAACGCAAGGTCTCGACGCTCGGCTTCGGCGCCGTCTGGACCGGCCCCGACCCGACGCAGGCCCTCCAGGACTGGGGCCAGGACCGCGAGGCGGCCCAGCTCGCCCAGAAGCTCGCCTCCCGCAAGACCCCGCTGGAGGAGGTGGACCCGCTCCTCTCCGAATTCGCCGAGAAGGCCGGCCCCGAGAAGCAGCAGCGCCTGACCCGTGTCTTCGCGGGCGTGTTCGAGCTGATCAACGGCGAGCGCGACAAGGTGGTGGCCGGCATCGGCCGCTACGCCCGCGGCCAGCGCGTCATGGCCGAGCGCATCCGCGACGAGGCGAGCCAGATCAGCGAGATCAAGACCTCGCCCGACGTGAAGGAGACGAAGGAACTCGCCGATCTCGAAAGCCGCTTCACCTGGGACAAGCGCATCTTCCAGGAGCGCAGCCAGTCGCTGACCTATGTCTGCGAGGTGCCGACCCTGCTGGAGCAGCGCCTGGGCGAGATCGCCCGGAAGATCCAGGCGAAGCTCTGATCAGTCCCGGCGCGCGCGGTCGCCGTTCACGACCGCATCGAGGCCGTGCGCGGCCTCCGCGCCCACGAGCCGCACGAGCCGCGCGCCGCTGACATCGGCCCCGGTCAGCGTCGCGCCCGCGAGCCGCGCGCCCGTGAGGTCGGCCCCCGACAGATCGGCACCCGTGAGGTTCGCGCCGGAGAGATCCGCTCCCTTCAGGCTCGCGAAGTCGAGCTTGCCCCGCGACAGGTCCGCGCCCGAAAGATCGGCGCCGTCGAGCTTGACGGAGATCAGCACCGCCCGGATCAGCCCCATGGACTGGTTGCGCATGTCGGCCCCGCCGCGGGCCTCCCGCAGGCGGGCTCCGGTGAGGTCGCTGCCCGTCAGATCGGCAACCAGCCGCGCCCGCGACAGGTCGGCCTTCACCAGCACGGCGCCGCGCCCTTGCATCGCGAACAGGCTGGCGCCGCCCAGTTTCGCGCCGGTGAAGTCGGCCTCGAGCGCCCAGGCCTGATCGAGCGTCGCACCGGTGAGGTCGGTGCCCCGGAGCTTCGCCCGGTTGAGCCGGGCAAGACGCAAATTGGCTTGGGCGAGATCGAGTCCGGAGAGGTCGAGACCCGAGAGGCGCTTGCCCGAGAGGTCGAGGGGCTGCCCGGCCGCAGCCGCGATCATCGCCTCGACCGCCTCCCGGGTGGTCTCGGCCTGCGCCATCTCCGGCGACGACAGATCGACATGGCGCATCATGTCCTGAGCCGCGGCCGGCAGGCTCAAGGCGGCGGCCAGTCCGACCGCGACCGCGGAGCGCCTGCTGCGCATGCCCCGTCCTCCCGGTGCCGGGCTCTCGACGGCCCGCAGGGCATCAGACGCGCGGCTGCTTCCCGCCGCAAGGCAGGACCGCTGCGGCGCCTCCGGCATCACGCCATTGTGACCGCCGTCGCGGTTCTCCCGTCGTGGGCTAACCCTTTGTCGCGCCTGCGGACCCGGCGTCCGGCCGGCCGGCGCGGGGGGCATCGGCCGCAGACCCCGGCGGGCCGATCGGCCTGTGGCTTGACAGGAGACCTCCCGCATGCGCATCACCGTTACCGTGGCGACCATCCTGGTCGCGTCCTCCGCCGTCATGCGGGCTGGACAGCGCGGGAATGGCCTCCGTCACGGGAAGCACCGGCATGCAGACCGGTTCGCCCCTCGCGCTCCCGACGCCGCCCGGTGGTCAGCCGAGCGTCAAGCCCGATCCGTAGAAGATTGCTCAGGCGACCGGCCTGATCGCGAAGGCGCGCGAACAGGACGAGGCCGGCAAGGCCGACGCCTGTGAGGAGACGATGACTTAAGTGGAGACGCTGATCGCGTGCTGCCCTGACCGGGCCGTAGCGTCAGCGTCAGGGTGACCTGGAGACCACGGAATCGGTCGGTGTGAGAGCGGCCGTCCGGCGCCGTTCGCAGGCGACCTTGAGGTAGTTCGTGTCGCGATCGACGAGGTTGCTCCGCGCCGCGAGGGTCTCGCCCTGCATCATGCAGGCGACCGGAGAGGGGGCGGGTGCAATCACGACGTCGATCGCCGTGTCGCGCGAGCAATCCGGTCCCGCGAGCGTCTTGGCGCAGATGAGCGCCACCGTAAGGTAATCGGCCATACCACCTCCACCGGCCTCTGCGGTCACGCATCGGCGGCCTCCGAGCCGGGACAGAGGCGCGCCGTACTGAACGGCGACGACGCGATTTGTGTGCCATGCCCGGCCCGCAAAATCGGAGCGCGACCTTATGTTGCAGTGCAGCGACGCGGCGTGCCAACAGCCGGAGGCGAGTTGACGGCAGCCGGCCCGGGATGGCGGCAGGCGGACCATCCGCGCGGCTCTCGGGTGGCGCAGAACGCCGGACATCAGGCGCGACTGCGGATTGTCAGGAATTTTTTCTGAGTTCCGTAAAGTCGTTGGCGAGCGTTCTTGCGATCCTGCGTGAGGCGGATGTGCGCCCGGACGAGTGCGCGGACAGGGCCAGGACACGGTCCCGATCGTTACCGCCGATCGTTCTGCCGCACTGCGAAATCCCTGAATGGCCGGCGCAGAATTTTTTTGGCCACGGACCGGCCCGTCGGCGCGTCCCGGAGAAACCGGATGGTGGGGAGCCGTCTCTCCGGTCAGGGGCCGGCGCCCGGCGGGGCAGAGGCGGCCGCGCCGGATTCGGACGGCACCACCTTCCCGGGATTCAGGATTCCGTCCGGATCGAGGGCTGCCTTCAGGCGGCGCATCAGGTCGAGGGCCACCGGATCCTTGTAGCGCAGGAGCTCGTCGCGCTTGATCAGCCCGACGCCGTGCTCGGCCGCGATCGACCCGTCCATCGCGTGCACGATGTCGTGGACGATGCGGTTGAAGCGCGGCCACAGGTCGAGGAAGGCCGCCGCCTCCATCCCGATCGGCTGGGTCAGGTTGAAGTGGATGTTCCCGTCGCCGAGATGGCCGAAGGCGCAGACCCGCACCCCCGGAAGCGCTGCCTCGCAGGCGGCGCTCGCCCGCTCCAGGAATTCGGGCACGCGCGACACCGCCACCGCGACATCGTGCTTGATCGAGGCGCCCTCCCGCCGCTGGACCTCCGACAGGCTCTCGCGCAGGCGCCAGAGAGCCTTGCTCTGCGCGGTGCTCCGGGCGACGACCGCATCCTCCGCGAGTTCGTCCTGCAACGCTTCCCCGAGGAGGTCCTCCAGCAGCGCCTCGGCCTCCGGCCCCTCCGAGGAGATCTCGACCAGCGCATAGGCCGCGTGGTCGCCCGCGAACGGCCGGACCACGCCCTCGGCGTGGCGCAGCACGATCTCCAGGCCGAAGCGCGGCATGTACTCGAAGGCGGTGAGACGCCCGCCGGCGCGCGAGCGCAGGCGCGTGAGCAGCGCCAGCGCCGCTCCGGCCGAGGCGAGGCCCACGAAGGCGGTGGCCGTCGAGGCGGGCCGGGGATGAAGCTTCAGCACCGCCGCCGTGATGATGCCGAGCGTGCCCTCCGACCCCACGAACAGCTGCTTCAGATCATAGCCCGCATTGTCCTTGCGCAGGGCCTTCAGCCCGTTCCAGATGCGCCCATCGGCCAGAACCACCTCGAGGCCGAGCACGAGGTCGCGGGCATTGCCGTAGGCGAGCACGGCCGTGCCCCCCGCATTGGTCGCGAGATTTCCGCCGATGCGGCAGGAGCCTTCGGAGGCCAGGGACAGCGGGAAGAGCAGGCCGGCCGTCTCTGCCGCCTCCTGCACCGTGGCGAGGATGCAGCCCGCCTCCACGGTCATGGTCGCGTTGACCGGATCGAGCGACCGCACCCGATCGAGGCGCGCGAGGGACAGCACGATGCCGCCCGCGGGCACGCCGCCGCCGACGAGCCCCGTATTGCCGCCCTGGGCCACGAGCGGCACGCCGGCCTGCGCGCAGGCCCGCACCGTCAGGGCGACCTCCTCCGTATTGGCCGGGCGCACGACCGCGAGCGCCGTCCCGCGGTAGAGGCCGCGCATCTCGGTGAGATGACCCGCCATCGCGTCGGACGCGGTGATCACCTGCGCGGGCCCGAGCTGCGCGCGCAGGGCATCGAGAAGGTCGGCGTGGGAGGAAGGAGACATGTCGGCCAGGGGTTGGGCCGCCAGGATGGCGTCCGGCGTGGGGCGCCTCTAGATAGCGATTCGTCCCGGCCGGCCCAAGCCATGGGCCGGCTGTCCGGAAGACAAAGGCCCATGCTCTCCGTGATCCCCAATCCCCCGCGCACCGCCCTTCCCATCGAGGGCACGCAAGACCTGTTTCCGGTGCGGCGCGTCTATTGCGTCGGCCGCAACTACGCGGCCCATGCCCGCGAGATGGGCGCCGACCCGACCCGCGAGCCGCCCTTCTTCTTCATGAAGCCGGCGGACGCCCTGCAGATCGTGCCGGATGGCGAGACGGTCGAGCATCCCTATCCGCCCAAGACCGCGAACTACCACTACGAGGTGGAGCTGGTGGTGGCGCTCGGCCGCGGTGGCCGGGACATCCCGGTCGCATCGGCCCTCGATCACGTCTACGGCTACACGGTCGGACTCGACATGACCCGCCGCGATCTCCAGGACGAGGCCAAGAGCCTGCGCCGGCCCTGGGAACTCGGCAAGGCCGCGGACGCCTCCGGCCCCGTGGGCGTGCTGCGCCCGGCCTCCGTCATCGGGCACCCGTCCCGCGGCGCCATCACGCTTGCGGTCGACGGTATCCTCAAGCAATCGGGCGACCTCTCCGACATGATCTGGTCCGTGGCCGAGCAGATCGCCTATCTGTCGGCCTATTTCGCCCTGGAGCCGGGCGACGTCATCTTCGCCGGCACCCCGGAGGGCGTTGGCCCGGTCGTGCGCGGGCAGACGATGGTGGGGAGCATCGCGGGGGTCGGCGAGATCCGGCTCGCCGTGGTCTGAGGGGCCGCCATGGCGACGCGCGCCCAGCGTCTCATGCTCCGGGGTGCCCATCTGGTCTGGCGCGTCTCGCGGGGCATCACCCTCGGCGTGCGCGGCGCCGTGATCGACGCGGATGACCGGGTGTGTCTCATCCGGCACACCTACACGGACGGCTGGCATCTGCCGGGCGGCGGCGTCGAGCCCGGCGAGACCGCGCTCGCGGCGCTCGTGCGGGAGTGCCGCGAGGAGGCCGAGATCGAGATCGATCCCGGCGCCGCCCGCCTGCACGGCTTCTACTTCAACACCAGCGCCTCGCGGCGCGACCACGTGGTGCTCTACGTCGCGCGCGCCTTCGCGGTGCGCGCGCCCAAGCTGCCCGACCGCGAGATCGCGGAAGCCGCCTTCTTTCCCCTCGCGGCGCTCCCGCCCGGCACCACCCGCGCCACCCACGCGCGGCTGGCCGAGATCGCCGGCGGCCTGCCGCCGGCGACGCACTGGTAGCCGGCGCGAAAAAAGCGTCGCCGCTCCTCTTGCGCCTGCGGCCGGAATGGTGTTTATCCCGGCCATCGGCGGCGCCACGGCGCCGGTGCCGACCAGAGAGCGGGTGTAGCTCAGGGGTAGAGCACAACCTTGCCAAGGTTGGGGTCGAGGGTTCGAATCCCTTCGCCCGCTCCAGTTTTCCCAACCGTCATCATGAATTGAGCGCTGGTCAATTTCTGGCCGGCGCTGCTGTGCTTGCGGGTAGGTTGCCCGAGCGAGGGCGCGTTCGTGCCGTGAGGCCGATCCGGCGTGCGGCAAAGGTGCTTGCGCCTGCGGTCGGAATGGTGTTTATCGCGCCCATCGGCGGCGCGGCGTAGCGCCGACCAGAGAGCGGGTGTAGCTCAGGGGTAGAGCACAACCTTGCCAAGGTTGGGGTCGAGGGTTCGAATCCCTTCGCCCGCTCCAGTTTTCTAAAAGAAAACAGTCGCTTGAAAGGCGCCCCGAAGGGCGCCTCTTGCTTGCACGGCCTCCTTGCCCCTGTCCTGTAAGCACTTTTCACCGCAAGAGCTTTTCCAGTTCGGCGGTGTGGACGAAGCAGAGCTTGTTGCCCTCGGGATCGCGACAATAAGCACCGTAATAGTCGGGACCATAGTGTGGGCGCAGGCCAGGCGCTCCTTCGTCCTTGCCGCCGTTTTCGATCGCGGCTTTCCAGGCCTTGTCGACGGCATCTTGAGAGGGAGCGGCGAAGCTGACTTGGACGCCATTGCCCCAGGTGGCCGGGAGACCATTGATGGGATACTGGACGATGAAGTGCGGCCACGTGGAGCCTGGGCGTCGCCAGGCGCGATAGCCCGGATCTCCGTCGTCTTCCTGCGGGCTTCGCTCAAGTCCGAGTAGCGCGAGCACCGCGTCATAAAAGCTCGCGAGCTTCTCGAGATCGCGCGTGCCGAGCATAATGTGGCTGAACATTGCAGGTTACTTCCTTTCTTGGCGTAGAGGATGGCGTCTCATTCTTGTGGGACCGCACCGTCGTCCACGAATGGGAGCACGACTGCGTCAGTTTCGAGCTGAAGCATGTCTCGATCAAGACATGCATGTCCGTCCGCGGTGCTCGGCTGAAGCCTTCGTGACTCGCGGGGGGGCGAAATGTTTCGCGGGAGCCGTGACCTTTTGGCCGGGCTGCCCCGCTTTCGGCCACCTTGCACGATCCCGCCGAATCGCTAGCTGGGAGTTTCCCTTCCGGAGAGCACGGCATGAACGCCCGTCCCGACGCTCGCGACTTTGCGGCCCCCCAGAAGTTCGGAATCGGCCAGCCGGTGCCGCGGGCCGAGGATCCCGTGCTGGTCCGGGGTGAGGGACGCTACACCGACGACCTCGCCCTGGACGGCCAGGCCTACGCGGCCTTCGTGCGCAGCCCCGTCGCCCATGGCCGGCTGAACGGCATCGACGCCGAGGCCGCCCGCGCCATGCCGGGCGTGCTCGGTGTCTTCACGGCGGCGGATCTGGACGGGTACGGCCGCATCGCCAACGGCATGCCGTTCACGAACCAGGACGGCTCGCCCATGCACAAGCCGCCGCAGCCCTCGCTCGCGACGGACAAGGTGCGCTACGCGGGCGAACCCGTGGCGGTCGTCGTGGCCGAGAGCCTCGTGCAGGCGCGCGATGCCGCCGAGGCGGTGGTCCTCGACATCGAGGACCTGCCCGTGGTGACGACGCCCGAGGAGGCGGCCGCCCCGGATGCCCCACTCCTGCATGACGACGTGCCGGGCAACCGCGCCCTCGATTTCCAGATCGGCGACCGCGCCGCCTGCGAGGCCGCCTTCGCTCGGGCCGCTCACGTCACCAGCCTCCCCCTCGTCAACAACCGCCTCGTCATCAACCCGATGGAGCCCCGCTCGGCCATCGGCGTCTACGAGCCGGAGGCGGAGCGCTACACCCTGCATGTCGGCTCGCAGGGCGTGTTCGGCCTGCGCAACGGCCTCGCGGACGGGGTGCTCAAGGTTGCGCGCGACAAGGTGCGGGTGCTCACCGGCAATGTGGGCGGCTCCTTCGGCATGAAGGCGCCGGTCTATCCCGAATACCTGCCGCTCCTTCACGCCGCGAAGGTGCTGGGCCGCCCGGTCAAGTGGACGGATCTGCGCTCGGAGAGCTTCCTCTCCGACCATCACGGGCGCGACGTCACGGTCACGGCGGAGCTCGCCCTCGACGCGCAGGGGCGCTTCCTCGCCTTCCGGGTGTGCGGCCACGCCAATATGGGCGCCTATCTCAACCCGCTCTCGCCGCTGTTCCAGACGGTGAACATCGCCCGCAACATGGTGGGGGTCTACCGCACGCCGGTCTTCGACGTGGCGGTGGAGTGCCTCTACACCAACACCACGCCGATCGGCGCCTACCGGGGCGCGGGCCGGCCCGAGGGCAATTACTTCATCGAGCGCCTGATCGACGCCGCCGCCGCCGAGACCGGCCGCGACCGCGTGGCCTTGCGCCGCCTCAACCACATCCGCCCCGAGGACATGCCCTACGCGGCGCCCTCAGGGCTCACCTACGACAGCGGCGACTTTCCGGCCGTGCTCGACCGGGCGCTCGCCGCCGCCGATTGGGACGGGTTCGAGGCGCGCCGGACCGAGAGCGCCGCGCGGGGCAAGCTCCGCGGCATCGGCATCGGCGACTACCTGGAGATCACCGCCCCGCCCACCAACGAGATGGGCGGCATCCGCTTCGAGGCCGACGGAACGGTGACGATCATCACCGGCACCCTCGACTACGGCCAGGGCCACGCCACCCCCTTCGCGCAGGTGCTGCACGACCGACTCGGCATCCCGCTCGACCGGGTGCGGCTGCTGCAGGGCGACAGCGACCAGCTCATCGCGGGCGGCGGCACCGGCGGCTCCAAGTCGCTGATGGCGAGCGGCGCGGCCATCGTCGAGGCGAGCGCCCAGGTGATCGAGAAGGGCAGGGCCGCCGCCTCCGCCGTGCTGGAGGCCGGCCCGGCCGACATCGCGTTCGAGAACGGCCGCTTCGTCATCGCGGGCACCGACCGCGGCATCGGCCTTCTCGACCTCGCCGCGCGGGTGCGCGCGGGCCTCGCGGATCCCGAGGCGCCGACGAGCCTCGACGTCGCCCATATCCACGCGGCCTCGCCCTCGGCCTTCCCCAATGGCTGCCACATCGCCGAGGTGGAGGTCGATCCGGAGACCGGCGTCGCGGCGGTGGTGCGCTACACCACCGTCAACGATTTCGGCACGGTGGTGAACCCGCTCCTCGTCGAGGGGCAGATCCATGGCGGCGTGGTCCAGGGCATCGGCCAGGCGCTCCTGGAGCGCACGGCCTACGACGAGCAGGGCCAGCTCGTGACCGGCTCCTTCATGGATTACTGCCTGCCGCGCGCGGCCGATGCGCCACTGATGAGCTTCGAGAGCCATCCGGTGCCGGCCAAGACCAACCCGCTCGGAGCGAAGGGCTGCGGCGAGGCGGGCTGCGCCGGCGCGCTGCCCTCGGTCATGAACGCCCTTGTCGACGCGCTGCGCCCGCGCGGCGTCACCCACATCAACATGCCGGCGACGCCGCGGGCGATCTGGACGGCGCTGCGGGAGGCCGAATCCGCATGAGCGAGCCGGTCACCCTCTTGGCCGAGGCGCGCGTCGAGACGCCGGCGGCGAGCCGCTATCTCGCTCAGCTCTGCAAGCACTGGAGCCATAAGTTCCCCGAGACCGTGTTCTCGCCGGAGCGGGGTGTGGTGCCCTTCGGCGAGGGCCGCTCCGCGACCTTCGAGGCCGATGCCGAGGGGCTGACGCTGCGGGTGGCCGCTCCCGACCTCGCGCGCCTGACCCGGCTCGAAGCCGTCGTGGCCGAGCACCTGACCCGCTTCGCCGCCCGGGAGAATCTGGGCGGGATCGCCTGGACGCGGCTCGCCTGACGGGTAGGCTCTCCGCGATCCCGAACGCTGCCGTCACGAGGACTTGCCGAAAGAGGACTTGCCGATGACCGTCCACGTTCCCGAGAGCGCCGCGCAGGATGCCCGGCTCGACCGGCTCGCCGAGGTGGCGGTCCGGGTCGGGCTCGGTCTGCAGCCCGGACAGGAATTGGTGATGACCGCGCCGCTGGAGGCGCTCGGCCTCGCGCGGCGCATCACCGCCCAGGCCTATGCGGCGGGCGCCTCCCTCGTCACCACCCTCTATTCCGACGACGAGGCGACGCTCGCCCGCTTCGCCCAGGCGCCGGACGACGCCTTCGACCGCGCCGCCGGCTGGCTCTACGAGGGCATGGCAAGCGCCTACCGGAGCGGGGCGGCGCGGCTTGCCATCGTGGGCGATGACCCCGCGCTCCTCGCCGGCCAGGATCCCGACAAGGTGGCGCGCGCCAACCGCGCTCGCTCCAAGGCCTACCAGCCGGCCCTTGAGCTGATCGCCACCTTCGCCACCAACTGGACCATCGTCTCGGCCGCGACCCCGGCCTGGGCCCGGGCGGTCTTCCCCAACCTGCCCGAGGAGGAGGCGGTGGCGCGCCTCTGGGACGCGATCTTCGCGGCTTCCCGCGTCGACGGCCCGGATCCGGTGGGCGCCTGGGCGGCGCACAACGCGGCCCTGCATCGCCGCACCGAGACGCTGAATGCCCGCCGCTACGCGGCTCTGCGCTTCCGCGGCCCCGGCACCGACCTGACCGTGGGCCTTGCCGACGATCACGAATGGTGCGGCGGCGCCTCGGCCTCGAAGACCGGCATCCTCTGCAACGCCAACATTCCGACCGAGGAGGTCTTCACCACCCCGCACCGGCTGCGGGTGGAGGGCCGGGTCGCGGCGACGAAGCCGCTCTCCTACCAGGGCACGCTGATCGAGGACATCGCGGTCCGCTTCGAGGGCGGGCGCATCGTCGAGGCGCAGGCGCGCCGGGGCGGAGATGTGCTCGCCAAGGTGCTCGACACCGACGAGGGCGCCCGGCGCCTCGGCGAGGTCGCGCTGGTGCCGGCCTCCTCGCCGATCTCGGCCTCCGGCCTCTTGTTCTTCAACACCCTCTACGACGAGAACGCGGCGAGCCACATCGCGCTCGGACAGGCCTACAGCAAGTGTTTTCGCAATGGCGGCCAGGGGTTGAGCGAGGTGGACCTCGCCGCGCGCGGCGCCAATCGCAGCCTGATCCACATCGACTGGATGATCGGCTCCGCCGACGTCGATGTCGATGGCGTGACCGCCGAGGGCGCCTTCGAGCCGGTGATGCGCCGGGGCGAGTGGGTGGATTGACCGGGCGGTCCGCGGCATCCGCGTGATGGCCGTCATCATGCGGACGCCGGTTGATCTGTTCCGAGACGAGTACGCACAGGGAACCCCTCTCCCGAGTGGGAGAGGGGCAGGGGTGAGGGTGGAGACGGTGCAGCAAGAAGACTGAACCGTGCCGCTGCCGGCGCTGCGCTCAGTGCGTTGTTCTGAACCGTGCCACCCTCACCCCTACCCCTCTCCCACTTGGGAGAGGGGATCCCGCGCCCTCTTGTCTCCGAACGGATCAACCAGAAGCCGTATGATACGGCCTCCGGTCAATCCATTCGACGGCGGGAATGCGCAGGAAGCCCCGCCCCCGCCAGGGGCGGGGCTCCTGTGCCGCCGGCTCAGTGCTGGTGCTGGTGACCCCCGCCGCCGGGGCCGGCCGCCCCGATGGCGCCGACCTGGAACCGGACCGGCACCGAGCCGGCCCGCTCGAAGGTCAGCGTGCCCTCGACCGTCTCGCCCGCCTTCACGGGGGATTTCAGGTCGAGGAACATCAGGTGGTAGCCGCCCGGCTTCAGCTCGACGGTCTCGCCCGGCTTGATCGTCAGGCCGCCCTCGACCGGCGCCATCCGCATCACGCCGCCATTCATCGACATCTCGTGCACCTCGCCGCGGCCGGCGAGGGGGATCGATGCGCCGAGGAGGCGGTCGGGCGCGGTTCCGGTGTTCGTCACGCGCAGATATCCGCCCGCGACCTTGGCGCCGCCCGGCGTCGCCCGCATCCAGGGCGTCTCGATGGTGAGATCGCCGGCCCTCGTCGCGGCGGCGGGGGCCGCCGGCACGCCCGCCGCGACGATCCGCACGCCCGGCGCCGGGCTCTTCAGGTCGTGGGCGCTCTGCCCGGCTGCCGGAATCTCCGTCCAGGCGAGGCTCCCCTCGCTGCAATCCTGGCGGACCGGGAAGTACACCGTCTCCCCGGACGCGAAAGCGTCGGAGATCCGCGTCTGGACGGTGAACTCGTCGAAGTGGTCGTCGGGCAGGCTGCCGCCGCTCCAGGTGATCTCCTTCACGCCCTCGCGGATCTCGCCGCGGTAGGAGGGATAGGCGCGGGCGTAGGGGCCCGTGACGGTGGTGAGCGTCCAGCCGGGCTTCGGCATCGGCTTGGCGCCGATGACGCCCTCCGGGACGGTCACGGTGACGCGGGTGGTCGGCTTGCCGTCGCAGCCATGGCTGATCTGGATCACGGCCCGGTAGGACCGGTTGGGGCTGGCTTCCCCCCGCTCCAGGACGGCGTGGGCGAGAGCGGAAGCGGACGAGGCGACGAGTGCGGCGCACAGGCCGCCGGAGAGAAAGCGGATCATCGAAAAAGGGTCCATTCGCCTGAGGGATCGGTGCGGCCGCACGGGCAGCCGCGCGGATGCGCTCAGGCGAGGGGAGGACCGCGGGCGGAGGAGGGCCGCGGCGGCGGGCCCCGGGCCGGCGCCTCGGAGGCGGGCTGCCACGCCACCGCGATGACGCGGCGGGACGGCCAGGCGGCCTGTCCGCCGGGCGGCAGGCAGGGCGCGATCGGCCCGAGGCAGGCGGCGATGCAGCAGACATGGCCCGGATGCGGCCCCGGGCTCTCCCGGCCGGACTCGTGGGCGGCGCAGATCACCCCGGCGGCGGAGGCGGCCGGAACGGAGTTCAGGCCCGTGAGGAAGGCCTGGAGCACCAGCCCATAGAGCGCGAGCATGGCGACGGCCGCCCGCAGGCGCGATCTCCGCTGATGCTGCCGCTCGTCCGTCATGCGGCTCCTCTACCCGAGCGGAGGCGCTCCCGCCATGGGCGCCACCGTGGCAAAGATCCTGTCACGCGTCACGCCTGTTGCCGCAAGGACGCAGTCCATCACGAACGGCCATGCTCCACAGGGCGGCTCCGGCCCCGCCACAATCTGGCCCGCTCCTCATGGAGTCTTAACCGCACACCGACACGGTCGCCTCGACCGGTGACGTGCCGTCCGGCACGCCCTCCCCCAAGGTTCACGAGCTTGCTTCCCATGCTGACACGCGGTTCCTTCAGCGGTTCGCTCGGCCTGGCGCTGCTGGCCGCCGTCGCTCTTCCGGCTGCGGCCGAGGAGCGCGGCCTCACCCAGGCCGAATGGGCGCAGAACTACGACTCCGCCTCCACGATGCGGGTCCAGCGCTCGAACACCCCGATTCTCTCGCCGCAGACGCTCGCGGCCACCGAGCAGATGATCGAGCGCTATCGCGACATCGTCGCCCGCGGCGGCTGGCAGCCGGTCTCCGGCGCCGAGCGGCTGCGCGTCGGCGCGAGGAGCCCGGCGGTGGTGGCGCTGCGCCAGCGCCTGATCACCTCGGGCGACCTCGACCCGGCCGCTGGCTCCTCGCCGGTCTATGATTCCTACGTCGAGGCGGGCGTCCGCCGGTTCCAGGCCCGCCACGGCCTCAACCAGACCGGCGCCATGAACATCACCACCGTCCAGGCCATGAACGTGCCGGCGGATGTGCGGCTGCGCCAGCTCGAACTCAACGCCGTGCGCCTGCGCTCCTATTCGGGCAACCTCGGCGCCCGCTACGTGATCGTGAACATCCCGGCGGCCCTCGTCGAGACGGTCGAGGGCGACCATGTCGCCACCCGGCACGCTGCCGGCGTCGGCAAGATCGACCGCCAGTCGCCGATCATGAACGCCAAGATCCAGGAGGTGAACTTCAATCCCTACTGGACCGTCCCGGCTTCGATCATCAAGAAGGACTTGATCCCGAAGATGCAGAAGGAGCCGAACTACCTGACGGACAACAAGATCCGCATCTTCGACGGTGACCGCGAGATCCCCCCGAGCCAGGTGAACTGGCGCTCCGACGAGGCGACCCGCTACCGCTTCCGGCAGGATCCCGGTGTCGATCTGAACTCGATGGGCTTCGTGCGGATCAACATCCCCAACCCGCACGGCGTCTACATGCACGACACGCCGGCCAAGGGCATCTTCGGCGACGATTTCCGCTTCGTCTCCTCCGGCTGCGTGCGCGTCCAGAACGTGCGCGACTACGTCGCCTGGATCCTGCAGGGCACGCCTCAGGGCAACCCGGAGACGATCGAGGCGATCATCCAGAGCGGCCAGCGGGTCGATGCCCGCCCCGTGGCGCCGATCCCGGTCTACTGGACCTACATCACCGCGTGGTCCACGCCGGACGGCCTCGTCCAGTTCCGCGACGACATCTATAAGCGCGACGGCGTCGGTGCGCCGAGCGCCGCCATGGCGGCGGCCGCCCAGGCGCCCCGCAACTTCGCGGACGAGGACGACGGCCAGACGAACTGACGCCGTCCCGCCGTGGTCGACATGACGGCCCGGGCCTCGCCCGGGCCGTTTTCGCGTCGGAGGATCTCTTCTCGTCGGAGGATTGCATGGCCGAACCGGATTCCCGCCTCGACGATCTCGAGATCCGCATCGCGCACCAGGAACGCACCATCGACGACCTCAGCCGCACCGTCGCCGAGCAATGGGCGCGGGTCGACCTGCTGACCCGGCAGGTCGCCGCCCTGCATGAGCGCCTGCGGGAGATGGCGGAGCGTCCCACCGCTCCCGGCGACGAGCCGCCGCCGCCACATTACTGAGCGGGGACTGGGCCGGGCTCTGTCATTCCAACTTTTTCTGCATAGCCATTAAGTTTTTCTATTCAATGGCTTCCTTGACTTAAATCGTGTTGAGCGGCTACCACCGCCGGGTGGTGCCGTGCATCCCGGCTTTCCTGCAGGGAGCACGGCGCAGCAGGGCCCTCATGGGACACCGTCCCCGCGCTCGCGGGCCGCACTTTGGTCCGATGCGGCGGACCGGGGCGCGCCCTTGGCCGGGGTTCCGGCCCCGTGTAGAACCCGGTCGACGGGACGCGACCCACTCAACCAACCGTCCTCGGGACGAAACTCTCCAACAGTCGAGGTCACCATGAGCGCGGGCTCCGCCAAGACATCCCTGTCCAACTCCTTCTTCTCGGCCTCGCTGGCGGAGGTCGATCCGGAGCTCGCCCGCGCGGTTGATCAGGAGCTCGGCCGCCAGCAGCACGAGATCGAGCTGATCGCCTCCGAGAACATCGTGTCGCGGGCGGTGCTGCAGGCGCAGGGCTCGGTGCTCACCAACAAGTATGCGGAGGGCTATCCGGGCCGCCGCTACTATGGCGGCTGCCAGTTCGTCGACATCGCCGAGAATCTCGCCATCGAGCGCGCCAAGCGCCTGTTTGCTTGCGAGTTCGCCAACGTGCAGCCGAATTCCGGCTCCCAGGCCAACCAGGCCGTGTTCATGGCGACGATGCAGCCGGGCGACACCTTCCTCGGCCTCGACCTCGCCGCGGGCGGCCACCTGACCCATGGCGCGCCCCCGAACGTGTCGGGCAAGTGGTTCAAGCCGGTCTCCTACACGGTGCGCCGCGAGGACCAGCGCATCGACATGGAGCAGGTCGCCCGGCTCGCCGCGGAGCACAAGCCGAAGCTGATCATCGCCGGCGGCTCGGGCTACCCGCGCCACTGGGACTTCGCGCAGTTCCGCGCGATCGCCGACAGCGTCGGGGCGGTGTTCTTCGTCGACATGGCGCATTTCGCCGGCCTGGTGGCGGGCGGGGTGCATCCCTCGCCGTTCCCGCATGCGCATGTGGTCACCACCACGACGCACAAGACCCTGCGCGGGCCGCGCGGCGGCATGGTGCTGACCAACGACGAGGCGCTGGCCAAGAAGATCAACTCGGCAGTGTTCCCGGGCCTGCAGGGCGGCCCGCTGATGCACGTCATCGCCGCCAAGGCGGTGGCCTTCGGCGAGGCGCTGACGCCCGAGTTCAAGCTCTACACCAAGCAGGTGGTCGAGAACGCCAAGGCGCTGGCCGCCACCATCAGCGCGGGCGGCTTTGCCATCACCACGGGCGGCACCGACAACCACCTGATGCTGGTCGATCTGCGGCCCAAGAGCCTGACCGGCAAGGCCGCCGAGGCGGCGCTGTCGCGGGCCGGCATCACCTGCAACAAGAACGGCGTGCCGTTCGACCCGCAGAAGCCGACCGTGACCTCGGGCATCCGCCTCGGCACGCCGGCGGCGACCTCCCGCGGCTTCGGGGTCGCCGAGTTCAAGAAGGTGGGCGAGCTGATCGTGGCGGTGCTCGATGGGCTGGCCCGCGCGGGCGAGGCGGGCGACGCCGCCGCCGAGGCGAAGGTGCTGCAGGAGGTCCACGCCCTCACCGGCCGCTTCCCCATCTACAGCTGATCGATTACACGGCATCATTGAGGGCCGGGCCCGTGGGAGCGGGCCCGGCCCCTTGTCGTTTTCGTGCGTCGCCGCCCGGGCCGGGGCGGCGCGCCTCACGGAGGGTCGACGGCCGATGCGGTGCCCCTACTGCGGCGGCCTGGATACGCAGGTGAAGGATTCCCGGCCGAGCGAGGATGCCTCGGCCATTCGCCGCCGCCGGATCTGCCCGGATTGCGGCGGCCGCTTCACCACCTTCGAGCGGGTGCAGCTGCGCGAACTCACGGTCGTGAAGC
This sequence comes from Methylobacterium nodulans ORS 2060, assembly GCF_000022085.1. Taxonomy (NCBI): domain Bacteria; kingdom Pseudomonadati; phylum Pseudomonadota; class Alphaproteobacteria; order Hyphomicrobiales; family Methylobacteriaceae; genus Methylobacterium; species Methylobacterium nodulans. Next base: position 5,374,187 of record NC_011894.1, on the reverse strand, counting down.
GCTCCGGCCGCAAGGTGCCGTTCGACCGGGACAAGCTGCAGCGCTCCATCGACGTGGCCCTGCGCAAGCGATCCGTCGAGAGCGACCGCATCGAGCGCCTCGTGAGCGGCATCACCCGGCAGCTGGAGAGCAGCGGCGAGCCGGAGGTGACGAGCGAGGCCATCGGCGAACTCGTCATGGAGGGCCTCAAGGGGCTCGACGATGTCGCCTATGTGCGCTTCGCCTCCGTCTACAAGAACTTCCGCGAGGCCAAGGATTTCGAGGAGCTGCTCGGCCGCCTCAGCGCCGATCAGCAGGATGGCGCCGTGCCGCAGGCCGAGGCCGACCGGCCGATCGGGGCGGGGCCGCCCTCCGAGGCGGCACAGCCCGCAGCAGGGGAGGGCGGCGACGCGCCGATGCGCCGCGCCCGGTCCCGGGCGTGACGCTTCCGCCCGACAGGCAATCCGCCCTCGACCGGCGCTACATGCGCCTGGCGCTCGCCCTCGGCCGGCGCCATCTTGGGGAAACTTGGCCGAATCCTTCGGTCGGGGCCGTGCTGGTCGCCGGCCCGCCCGGGGCGGAGCGCATCCTCGCGCAGGGCGTGACGCAGCCCGGCGGGCGCCCGCATGCGGAGCGCATCGCGCTTGCCGCGGCGGGCGAGGCGGCGCGCGGCGCCACGCTCTACGTCACCCTGGAGCCCTGCTCGCATCACGGCCGGACCTCGCCCTGCGCCGACGCCGTGGTGGAGGCCGGAATTGCCCGGGTGGTGAGCGCCATGGCGGATCCCGACCCGCGCGTCGCCGGCCGCGGCCACGGGCGGCTCAGCGCGGCCGGCATCGCCGTCACGGTCGGCACGCTGGGGCAGGAGGCCGCCCGCGACCATCTGGGCCACGTCACGCGGGTGACGGCGGGCAGGCCGGCGATCGACCTCAAGCTCGCCCGCACGCCCGACGGCTTCGCCGCGGGCGGGACCGGGCGGCTCATCATCACCGGCCCGCTCGCCAATGCCCGGATCCACCTGATGCGGGCGCATAGCGACGCCATCATGGTCGGCGTCGAGACGGTGCTGGCGGATGATCCGGAACTCACCGTGCGCCTGCCGGGCCTCGGCGACCGCTCGCCCGTGCGTGTCGTGCTCGACCCCGCCCTGCGCACACCGCCGCAATCCCGGCTGCTGCGCACGAGCGACCGCGTCCCGACCCTGATCCTGTGCGGCCCCGCGGCCCCGCCGGAGGCCGAGCGGGCGATCCGGGCCGCCGGCGCCGATGTGGCCCGGATGCCGGTCGATCCGGACGGGCGGCTCCAGCTGCGGGCGGCTTTGCATGGTCTCGGGGAGCGGGGCTTCACCCGGGTGTTCTGCGAGGGCGGCCCGACGCTCGCCAACGCGCTTGCCCGCCACGGCCTCATCGACACCTGCCTCATCGTCACGGGCGCGCGTCCCCTCGACCGAGCGGGGCTGCCCGCCATTGGTCCCGACCTCGCCGACCTGCTCGCGAGCGGCGCGTTCGGCCTCGCGGAGGAGACGCGCGCCGGCCCCGACCTCTTCACCTCCTATGCGCGGAGTTCGCCATGTTCACCGGCCTCGTCTCCGATGTTGGACGCGTGATCGCCGTCGAGGGCGGCGAGCGCCTAAGACGCATCACCATCGAATCCGCCTATGATCCGGCGACGATCGCGCTCGGCGCCTCGATCGCCTGCTCGGGGCCGTGCCTCACGGCGGTCGAGGTCGTGCCGCACGGGGCGGGCTGCCGCTTCTCGGTCGACGCCGCCGCCGAGACGCTCGCGCGCACCACCGTCGGTCGCTGGGGGCCGGGCACGCGCGTCAATCTCGAGCGCTCCCTGCGCATGGGGGACGAGCTCGGCGGCCATCTCGTCACCGGCCATGTCGACGGGCTCGCCGAGATCGTCGCCCGGGAGGCGGTGACGGGAGACGGGAGCGACGGCTGGGCGCCGAGCGACCGATTCGTCCTGCGGGCGCCCGCGTCTCTGTCGCGCTTCATCGCCGAGAAGGGGTCGGTCAGCCTCGACGGCACTTCGCTCACCGTGAACGGCGTCGAGGGCGACACCTTCACGATCCTGCTCATCCCGCACACGCTCGCGGTGACGACCTGGGGCGAGCGGCGGGTGGGCGATGCGGTCAATCTTGAGGTCGACCTGATCGCACGCTACGCCGCGCGCCTCACCGAGGCGCATGCCGTGCGGCAGGGCTAGAGTCCCTCCGGACGGATGCTCGATCAGCGGGTCGCTCTCTCCAGGAAGCGGACCAGGGCCTCGCGATCGCCCGGGTCCCGGATCGTCTGCTCGGGCATCTTCGTGCCCGGCGTGTAGCGCGAGGGGCCGATCTCGAACAGCTTCGCGATCGTCTCGGCGTTCCACACGATATCGAGGCGCCGCAGCGCCTGCGAGAACGTGTAGCCGGGGGCCGTGGCGATCGGCCGGCCGAACACGCCGTGGAGCGTCGGGCCGGCGCGGTTGCCGCCGTCGGCCGTCAGCGTGTGGCAGGCCGCGCAGGCCCGGAATACCTCCGCCCCCCGCTCGCCCTTGAAGGCCGCAAGGTCGTCGGATGGGCGCGTGAGTGCCAGAGGGCCGATCGGCTCGCCCGTTCGCACGTCCCAGCGGCGCACGAGCCGGTCGCTGCCGCCGGTGAGCAGCTCGCCATCCGAGCGGAAGGCCAGAGACCAGACCGGCAGCCCGGGCCCGACCAGCGTCAGCAGCAACCTGGCCTCCCGCCGGTCGATCACCGCCACTGCGCCCCCCACGGTCGCGGCGGCGACCCTGGCGCCGTCCGGCGACAGGGCGAGGGCGGTGACCGGCGAGGGCGGAATGGCCACGGCGGCCCGCTCACTGCCATCCGCCCTCAGCATGCGGACGCTGCCGTCGGCACAAGCGGTGACGATCTCGCCGTCCTTGGTCGCCGCGACGGCATTGAGCGGGGACGGGAGCGTCACCGACAGGGCCGCTCCGTCCTCGGGCCAGATCCGCAGGGTCGCGTCGTAGCCGGCTGAGACGACGCGTCCGTCGGGCAGGAAGGCGACGCCGTTCACATTGCCCTTGTGCTCCGCCAGGACGCGCGTCGCGCCGCCCGCGAGCGCCCACACCCGCACGGTCCCGTCCCAGGCGGCCGAGGCGAGGCGTGCCCCGTCCGGCGAGACGGCGAGCCCGGCGACCGGCCCGGCATGGTCGGCGAAGACCGCGACGGGCTCCGCCCGGCCGGGCTGCCAGAGCGCCACGCGCCCGTCCTCGCCGCCCGTCGCCATGCGCCCGTCCGGCAGCGCCGCCACGGCGTTGACGGCGCCGTCGTGGAAGCGGAGCACGGCGAGCGCCGTCCCGTCCTCGATCCGCCACAGGATCGCCGATTGATCGAAACTGCCCGAGATGGCCAGCCGGCCGTCCGGCGACACGGCAAGCGCCCGCACCGGTCCGCCATGCCCGCGCATCGGCGCGTCGGCCCGGGCCGGGACAAGGGCGAGGAGCAGCAGGAGCACGGCTCCGGCGACGAGCAGGGAACGGGGCATGGTGCGGGGCAGCCGGCCGGACACTGCCGCATCAGACCGGATGCGTCGGCATGGCGCAACCTCTCGCGGCAAACAAGTTCACGCGCGAGAGGAACCGGGGCCTGGCCCGATCGTATCACCGGGGAAGTCCGACGCGCCTTGGGAGAGAGCCGCTCATGTTCATGCGCATCGACCGTCTGCAGGCCGCCCTGCCGGAGCCGAAGCAACCGGAGCCCAACGCCGCTGCCGCCCTGCAGGAATTGCTCGGCGGCAAGTACGGTGAAATGTCGACGCTCGGAAACTACATGTTTCAGAGCTTCAACTTCCGCAATAAATCCAAGCTGAGGCCCTTCTACAGCCTCGTATCGAGCATCTTTGCGGAAGAGCTCGGGCATGTCGAGCTGGTCTCGACCGGTGTCGCCATGCTGAACAATGGTCCGGGCGACCCGACGCCGGGGGTCGACATCGCGAAGGCGCCGTTCAAGGACATGCAGGATATCCGCCTCGCCGGCAGCTTCTTCAGCAATGGCGGCGGCGCGATGCCGATGAACAGCAACGCGGCATCGTGGAACATGGACATGGTGACCACGACCGGCAACATCATCATCGACCTGCTGCACAATTTCCATCTGGAATGCGGTGCACGGCTGCACAAGCTGCGGGTCTACGAGTCGCTGACGGCGCCGACCGGTCGGGAGGTGTGCGGCTATCTGCTGGTGCGCGGCTCGGTGCATGCGCATGCCTATGCGCTCGCGCTGAAGAAGCTGACCGGCGTCGAGATCGAGAAGATGCTGCCGACGCCGAACATCGACCTCAGCCGCATCCCGGAATGCCAGAAGTATCTGGAAGAGGGCAGCCACCGCCGCCTCTATCGCTTCAGCCCGGACGACTACGCCGAATCCGCCGGCATATGGTCCAACGACGAGGTCGCGCTGCCGGGCGACCCGCCGGGAAATCTCGAAGTAGTCGACGGCCTGCCGGAGGGTGGAAAGATACCGGAGCTCGACGGCAATTATGGCGCCTTCGCGCCGAACTATGCCCCCGAGGAGATCTTCGAGATCGCCAGCAAGCTCTACAAGAAGAGCCGGTAAGTGCAGGCGGTGACAGGGCCGTCGGGCCGGTCCGTCGGCGTGGCCGGGCGGCCGCGCCCACGGTTTCCTGGCCCACCTGGTCAGGCGCTGGCTTTCGGCTTCCCGTAGCTGCGCAGCGCGACCAGGGCGCGCTCGATCTCGGCCTTCTGATTCTCGAGATGCGCGATCTGCTCTTCGACCTGGGCGGGGGTCAGCGTGAGACTTGGCTCGGCTCCCGGCTCGCCCATCTCGTCGCCATCCACCATGGCGGCGATCTCACGAAGCGTGAAGCCGAGTTCCTTGCCGCGCAGAATCGTCGCGAGACGGGTCCGATCCTCCTCGGTGTAGAGACGCGTGGTGCCGCGGCGCTGCGGGTGCAGCAGACCCTTGGCCTCGTAGAAGCGCAACGCCCGAAGGGTCACGCCGAACTCCTCCGCGAGGTCGCCTATCGTCAGCGTCGCCGGGGCCGCATGGCGGCTTGCGGCGCTGCGCCCGGATCGCGCGGAGGGAGTGCTCGTCCGCCCAGAGGCCGTCCTCATCGTCCCCCCCTCTCTTTCATATCCCATCCGAAAACCCCACGGCTCACCCCGCGGCCAAGGCGCTCGATCCGCGGCCCCTCGATCCCGCGTCGCTCGACCACTATGACACGAAGAAGGTCACCTGACCTACCTAAGGGAAAGGTAACGTCAACTTGGGCGTGTGTTACTTACGGTAAAACGGCTGCTGATTCAAGGCTTTGTGGCGAAAAACAGCTTACGGTTTCGTGCGTGCCGACGGTCCGTATGCGCCGTCAGGGATGTTTATGATCGCCGAAATTCGCCTGGTAGTTGTGAATGTAGGATGCCCAGTCCGTGCTGCCGGGCAGGCCCGGCCGCCGGCGTGAGTCGCCGGTCCGAAAGTGTCCCTCCTTCCGCAGCTTAACACCTTGTTTACCCTGCGCAGGAGAAAGTCCGGTCCGGGGCTTCTGGGCCCCGTGCCGTTGACCCCGCATTGATGTTTGCCTCCGCGGTGACGCAGCCCCGCCTCTCTGCACGGCGACAGCCCGGTGCCGATTCTCTTCAGGTCCAGAGCCGCTTATGAGACGGAACGCACCCCCCAGCCTCGACGCCTTCGACCCGGATGTGCGGCAGGCCGCCCGGGAAGCCGCCCGCCGCGCCGGCATGTCCGTCGAGGATTGGCTCGCGGCCACGATCTCGCAGGAATCGGCGCGCATCGGTGTGCGGACTCGCGCGCGGGCGGGTGGCGACGCGAAATCGTCCAATCGGGCCGGCGGTCGCCCGCGCACCGAGGCTTTGCGGGATTCCGGGCCGCGCTTCGCCGAGCCGCCGCGGCTCGCCGAGCCGCCGCACCGGGAGCGCGCGGCGGCTCCCATCCGGCCCGCGCCGCAGGCCGCCGGATCCGACCTCGGCGAGGCCTTCGCGGCAATGACCCGGCGGCTCGACGAGATCGACAGGCGTTTGAACGAGAGCATCGAGACCGCCGATCGGGCAGCGGCGCGCGCCGTCGAGGGAGTGGAGAGCCGGCTCTCCGAGATCTTGCGCGAGCAGGCGGGCTCAGGCGATCCCGCCCGCCTGAACGAGCTTCTTCAGGCCGAGATGGACCGCCGCCTCGCCGAGAGCCGCGAGGTCGTCGACCAGGCGGTGGTGCGGGCGGTCGAGGGAATCGAAGCCCGCCTGCAGGAGCTGCTGCGGACGGGTTCCGGCACCGCCGAGCCCGCTGGCCTCCAGGCGATGCTCCAGGAATTCGAGGCGCGCATCACCGCGCTCGGCGAACGGATCGCGGCCAGCGGCCAGCGGCCGATCGGCCGGCGCGGCCTGCCGGTCCAGGACGAGCTGCGCGCGGCGGTGGCGGAGATCCGCCAGCGCCAGCAGCAGCTCGAGGAGGCGGACGGCGAGGCCGGGGCGCAGGCCGAGGACGTCATCGATGCCATGCGCCGCGACCTCAACCGGGTGGCGGACAGCGCGAAAGCGGCCTCCGAGGCGCTCTCGCCGGCCATTGCCGGGCTGCAGGCGGAGACCATGCGCCTGCGCGATTCGGTCACCGGGCTCGCCACGAGCCGCGACCTCGGCGCCATGGAGCAGGCTTTCCGCACCCTGGCCGACGAGGTGAAGCGGGCGCGCCAGCCCGAAGACCTCGCGGGGATCGCCGGGACGATCGACCTGATGCGCATGCAGGTGAACCGGCTCGCCGACGATGTCGCGGCGAACGTTCACGGCCGCCTCGTCCAGGACGTGGAGAGCCTCTCGCGCAAGGTCGACAGCGCTCTCAACACCTCCGACGCGGGCAGCCTCGCCAACCGGGACGCGATTGCGAACCTTTTTCGCGAGCTCGATGCGATCCGCCGGCAGATCGCCGCGCTGGCAACGCCCGAGCGCATCCAGTCGCTCGCCCACTCGGTGGAGGAGCTGAACGCGCGCATCGCCGATCTCTGCAGCGGGGTGGCCGAGCAGCAGCCGATCGTGGCCGAGATCAAGCCGCTTCTGGAGGAGATCCGCAGCGGTCTGCGGGCTCCGGGCGCCACGGCGCCCGCGATCACCCGGGGGCTCGCCGATCTCGACCGCAAGCTCGACGACCTGCGCGCTCAGGCCGCCGCGAAAGCGGCCCGCGACGTGCCCGATGCGGCGGACGACATCATCGGGCGCATCGATGCGCTCTCGGAGAAGGTGGACAAGGTCGCGACGGGCGGTCCCGTCGGCGCGATGATCGAGCGGCTGGAGCAGATCGGCGATTCGCTCCGCCGCCCCGCCGTTCCGGGCGGCGATCTCGCCTCGATCCACGGCATGCTGCGCGCGCTGGCCGACAAGCTCGACCGTGTCGGCGAGGGCGCCGGCAGCGAAGCGCTCGACGGGCTCGAGAAACAGGTGCTGGCCCTGGCCTCCCGCATCGACACCCGCGGCAGCGACCCGGCCCTGGCCGGCCTGGAGCGCACGATGGGCGATCTGCTCGCGCAGGTCGCGCTCCTGCGCGAGGAGGCGCCGATCCAGGCCGCTGCCGAGCGCGCTGCCCGCCACGCGGTGGCAGACACGATCGGCGCCGGGCTCCCGGCGGGGGCCGGGCCAGCCGCGGGCCAGCTCGGCACGCTTCAGGCGACCCTTGCGGAGCTGCGTGCGCAGCAGGAGGCTTCGGAGCGTCGCATGCAGGCGACCATGGAGGGCGTCCACACGGCCCTCGAACGCCTCGTCGCGCGGCTCTCCCAGATCGAGACCGAGCGCCCGCGCGCCGAGGCGGCGCCCGCAATGCCCCCGCGCCGCCGCCAAGCCCCGACGGTCCGTGAGGCGCTTCCTGAGAGCGTCGCGGCGCCCGCTCGCCCGGGGCGGGGCACTACCGCACCCTCTCCCGCCGCCCATCCGGCCGACGAGATGCTCGAGCCGGGTGCCAGCCGGCCGCGCGCCGGGCGCCCGGCGTCGGAGGCCGGGGAGGCGGCACCCGACATGCCGGCTGCGGACATCAAGGCGAATTTCATCGCCGCGGCGCGCCGCGCCGCGCAGGCCGCCGCGGCGGAGGCCGCCAGCGGCAACGCCGCCAAGGCTGCCCGCGGGAGCGACCGGGGCGACACCGCCGCGGCGCTTCGTCCCGATATCTCCTTCGCGCCCGGTCTCGTCGGACAGCTTCGGGCGACCCTGGACCGGCGGCGCCGGCCGCTGCTCCTCGGCCTTGCCGCCGTGGTCCTGGCCCTGGGCACGCTGCAGGCCCTGAACGGCTATCTGGGCGGGCCCGCGAGCCCCCCGGCCCCGCTCGCGGCGCGCTCCGCCGCCGAGACCGCGGCTCCGGCCGATCCGGCGACCACCCAGGCGCTCGGCGAGGTTCCAGAATCCGAATTGGCCAAGCCCGCCGCCCGCATTCCGGATGCGGCGCCGGTCGCGGCCGAGAAGCCGCTGCTCGTGCCGCGCGTGGCGGCGGCCGCCTCCCTCGGGCCCGATCTCGCCGGACTGCCGGCCTCATTCGCGAGCCTGCGGCAGGCCGCCCTCGACGGCGACGGCGCCGCCCTCTACGAGCTGGCGAGCCGCGAGGCGGATGGCCGCGGCACCGTGCGCGATCTCGCGCTCGCCGCCAAGCTGTTCGAGCGCCTCGCGAGCCTGGGCTATGCCCCGGCGCAGTACCGTCTCGGCAGCCAGTACGAGAAGGGCATGGGCGTGACCCGCGACGTCTCCCAGGCGAGGCTCTGGTACGGCAAGGCCGCCGAACAGGGGCATGTCCGGGCGATGCACAATCTCGCGGTGCTGATGGCGGAATCCGGCGGTGCCGGCGGCAAGCCCGATTACGCGGCCGCCGCCGCGTGGTTCCGCCGGGCCTCCGAGTTCGGCGTGCGCGACAGCCAGTACAATCTCGCGGTCCTGCTCGCCCGCGGCCTCGGCGTCCCGCAGGATCTCGGCCAGTCCTACGGCTGGTTCGCCGCCGCGGCCGCGCAGGGCGACGACGATGCCGGGCGCAAGCGCGACGAGGTCGCGGCCAAGCTCGGGGCGAAGGAGCTCGCCGCCGCCAAGGCCGCCGCCGAGGCCTGGAATGCCCGGCTTCCCGACCCGGCGGTGAACGAGCCCCCGCCGCCGCGGCCGGAGCCGGCTTCCGCCCAGTCCGCCGCGCCGATGTCGCTGATCGGCGCCCCGCCGCCGGTCGCCGCCGCACGCCCCGCCGAGGCGAAGCCGAGGGCGGGCAAGGCCGGCGGGCCGGGGGTTTGATCCGGTTTCCGGTTGATCTGTTGCGAGACGAGTCAGCGCGGGGAACCCCTCTCCCGTGCGGGAGAGGGGCAGGGGTGAGGGTCTTGGTGGTTCAGCAAGAAGACTGAACCGGGCCGCTGCCAGCACTGCCGTCAGAGTTTTATTCTGAAGGGTCCGGGACCCTCACCCCTACCCCTCTCCCGCACGGGAGAGGGGATCCCGCGCTGCCCGCGCCCTCTTGTCTTCGGACGGATCAATCGGAGACCGTATGACCCCGGGCGGCCTGCGCGATCCCGCAGGTCGCCCCGGTGGCGATCCGACGCCTACTTCGACGGTCAGTCACCGTTCATCGGCGCCGGTCTAACGTCGGCGCGTTTCCGTCCGGATCGCCCCGCCCTTGCAGATCTATCTTCCGATCGCCGAGATGCCGGTGAGCGTGCTCCTGCTGCTCGGGCTCGGAGCGGCGGTCGGCTTCATCTCGGGCGTGTTCGGGATCGGCGGCGGCTTCCTGATGACGCCCGTGCTGATCGTGCTCGGCATCCCGCCGGCCATCGCGGTGGCGACACAGACGGCGCCGATCGTCGCCTCCTCCACCACCAGCGTGCTCGCGGCCCTGCGCCGGCGCGGCGTCGATCTGCGCCTCGGCCTCGTCCTCGTCGGGGGAGGTCTCCTCGGCACGGCGCTCGGCGTCTGGTTCTTCGCGGCGATGCGCCGGGCCGGGCAGCTCGATCTCGTCATCACGCTCGCCTACGTGACGCTCTTCTCCGTGGTCGGCGGGCTGATGCTGCTCGAATCGCTGCGCGACCTGTGGGCGCGGCGGGGCGGGCGGCCCGCAGCCTTGCGCCTCGGGCGCGAGCATCCGGCCTACATGGCCTGGCCCCTGCGGATGCGCTTCCCGCGCTCGCGGCTCTATGCCAGCGTGCTGCCGATCCTCGGCCTCGCCCTCTTCGTCGGCTTTGCCGGGGCGGTGCTCGGCATCGGCGGCGGCTTCATCCTGGTGCCGGCGCTCCTCTATCTCCTTCGGGTGCCGACCGGGGTGGTGGTCGGCACCTCGCAGTTCCAGATCCTGTGGACCGGCCTCGTCGGTCTGATCCTGCACGCGGTGCAGAACCAGGCCGTCGACATCGTACTCGCGGTGATCCTGATCGCCGGGAGCGTGTTCGGGGCGCAGTTCGGGGCGCGGCTCGGCCGGAACCTGCGGGCCGATACCTTCCGGCTGCTGCTCGCCGTCCTCGTCCTCGCGGTCGACCTGCGCTTCGTGCTGGAACTGGCCCTGCGCCCGGCCGAGCCCTTCTCGATCGCGGCCGTCGAGGGGCGCTGATGCGCGCCCGGTCGCTGCTCCTCGGCTGTCTCACCTGCGGCCTGACGACGGGGCCGGCCGCCGCCGAGGCGCTGGTGGTGAGCCTCTCCTTCACGCGTCTCGCCATCACGTCGACCTATGCGGGCTCTTCCGTGGCGATCTTTGGCGCCATTGAGCGCAACGATCAGGTCGCCGCCCGCCGGGGCGCCTACGACGTGGTGGTGACGATCCGCGGTCCGCGCCAGTCGCTCACCGTGCGCGAGAAACAGGCGCTCGGCCCCCTCTGGGTCAATCGCGCCCAACGGAAATTCGCCACGGTGCCGGCTTTCCTGGTCGTGCTCTCGTCGCGACCGCTGGCCGAGGTGGCGGACGAGGCGACGCGGCGACGCCTGCGCCTGGGGCTGCGCGCCATCGTGGAATCGCCCGACCTGACCAGCGCGCCGCCGCAGGACGATCCGTTCCGCGACGCGCTCCTGCGCCTGCGGCGGAGCGAGCGGCTCTTCGTCGAGAACGAGGCGGGGGTGCGATTCCTGACGCCTTCCGTCTTCCGCGCGACGGTGCCGCTGCCGGCGAGCGCACCCGTAGGCGGCTACGACGTCGAGGTGACGCTTCTCGCCGGCACCGTGCCCCTCGCCCGCGAGATCGCCCGCTTCGACCTCGTCAAGACCGGCGTCGAGCAGGGCCTCGCCAGCGTCGCCCGCGACTGGTCGCTGCTCTATGGCGTCGGAACCGGCGTGCTGGCGCTGCTCTCGGGCTGGCTTGCCAGCGTGATCTTCCGGAGGGATTGACCGGGGCGCGATGCACCTGCTCCGGGCGCGGGCTCGTCGCACCCTCATCGGTCAGCTCGCCCAGGGCGCCGCCGCGAAGTGCCGCTCGATGAAGGCGATCAGCGCGGCGACCCGGGCCGGCCGCAGGGAGCCTGGCGGCATGACGAGGTTGAGGGCGATCGGCGGGGGCGCCCAGCCGGGCATCACCCGCTCCAGGCGGCCGGAGGCGAGTTCTTCCCAGATCAGGAAGTCCGGCTGCACCGCAAGGCCGAGCCCGGCGAGGAGGGCGGGGGTGAGCGCGTCGGCGTTGTTCGCCCGCAGGCGTCCGGACGGCGTCACCGAGACCTCGCCGCCGGGACCCGCGAAGTGCCAGCGGTCGGGATTCGGCAGATAGGCGTAGCCGAGGCAGGCATGGCGGGCGAGATCCTGCGGGTGCGCGGGCCGGCCGGCCCGCGCCAGATAGGCCGGCGCCGCGACGAGCGAGCGGCGCACGCCGCAGAGGCGCCGCACCCGCAAGGAGGAATCGGCGAGCGCCGCGATGCGCAGGCCGAGATCGAAGCCCCCACCGACGAGGTCGACCAGGGCGTCGCTGAGATGCAGGTCGACGGCGACCTCCGGGAAGGCGGCGAGGAAGTCCGGCAGCAGCGGCGCGAGGTGCTTCAGTCCGAAGGACATCGGGGCGGCGACGCGCACGAGGCCGCGCGGCTCGCGCGCGCCGGCCTCGGCGTCCGCCTCCGCCGCCTCGCCGGCCGCGACGATGCGGGCGGCACCCTCGAGGGCCGCGCGGCCCGCCTCCGTGAGGGCGAGCCGCCGCGAGGTGCGGTGGAACAGGCCGGTGCCGAGCCGGGCCTCCAGGCGGCTCACCGCCTTCGACACGGTGGCGGTGGAGAGGCCGAGCTCGGCGGCCGCCCGCGAGAAGGAGCCGGCCTGCGCCACGCGGGCAAAGACCGCCCAGGCCTCGAAATCGGGAAGCGCGCTCATCCGTCAGTTTCCGAAACGATGCCTTTCCATCGTTTCCGTTTCGGGGCAAAACGGCAAATCCTAAATTCTGCCTCGACCCGATCGGGACCGCGGAGCCGGTCCCCTCAAGGAGGCAGAGATGACCGCCACCGGCCTGCACCACGTCACCGCGATTTCCGGGCCCGCCCGCCGCAACCTCGACTTCTACACCCGGGTTCTCGGCCTGCGCCTCGTCAAGAAGACGGTGAATTTCGACGATCCGGGCACCTATCACCTCTATTACGGCGATGAGACCGGCCAGCCCGGCACGATTCTGACCTTCTTTCCCTGGGAGCAGGTGGCGCCCGGCCGGATCGGCGTCGGCGAGACGCAGGAGACCGCCTTTCGCGTGCCGCAAGGGTCGATCGGCTACTGGACACACCGCTTCATCGCGGCGGGCGTGGCTCACGAGGCGCCCGCCAAGGTGTTCGGTGAGACCGTGCTGCCCTTCCGCGATCCCGACGGCATGGTGCTCGCCCTGGTGGGCATCGCCGGAGCGGAGGCGGAGCCGGCCTGGAGCGGCAGCGAAATCCCGGCTGAGCACGCGATCCGCGGCTTCCACGGCGTCACCCTGCTCCTGCGCGAGGAGGGGCCCTCGGCGGCGATCCTCACCGACGTGTTCGGCTTGGCAGAGACCGGGCGCGAGGGCGCGCTTACCCGCTTCAGCGGCAGCGCGGATCGCGGCGGCCACGTCACGATTCGGGCCGTGGGCGACTTCCTGCGCGGCCGGCCAGGTGGCGGATCGGTCCACCACATCGCCTTCCGGGCGGCGGACGACGCTGCGCAGACCGCGATGGTGCGCCGCCTGACCGGGACCCACGGCCTCGCCGTGACCGAGCAGCGCGACCGCAACTATTTCCGCTCGGTCTATTTCCGGGAGCCGGGCGGCGTCCTGTTCGAGATCGCGACGGACATCCCCGGCTTCGCCGCCGACGAGCCCGTCGAGAGCCTGGGACAGGCGCTCAAGCTCCCACGCTTCCTGGAGCCGCATCGCAGCGAGATCGAGCGCGTCCTGCCCGCAATGGCGTGACCCCGCCGGGCGGTGTGCGGGCCCCATTCTCCAACCGGGAGAGGGGCCTAGCGCGCCGTCCCGCGCGACCCGCTGACCCTCATGGAGGTTCCCTCATGTCCCCCGCCAGCTTCATCCACCGCTACGAACCTGCGGCCGCTCCGGACCGGGCGCCGCTCCTCCTCCTCCACGGAACCGGTGGCGACGAGACCGACCTGATCCCGCTCGGCCGCGCGCTGTCGCCCGGCGCGGCGCTGCTGTCGCCGCGCGGGCCGGTGCTGGAGAACGGTATGCCGCGCTTCTTCCGCCGGCTCGCCGAGGGCGTGTTCGACGAGGCGGACCTGCGCCGCCGGGCGGCCGATCTCGCCGGTTTCGTCCGGGAGGCCCGCGCTTCCTACGGCCTCGCCGCACCCGTCGCCGTCGGCTTCTCGAACGGTGCCAATATCGCGGCGGCCGTCCTGCTGCTGCATCCCGAGGTGCTGGCGGGCGCCGTCCTGCTGCGCGCCATGGTGCCGCTCGCCGAGCCGCCCGCCGCCGACCTCGGCGGCAAGCCGGTGCTGATCCTGTCCGGGCGCAGCGATCCGATCGTGCCCGCGGCCAATGCCGCGCGGCTCGCCGGAATGCTGGCAGAAGCGGGGTCAAGCGTCACCCACGAGGTGCTGCCGGGCGGCCATGGGCTGATGCAGGCGGATCTTGTGCGGGCGCAGGCCTGGCTCGCCCGCTGACGGGTGATCGTTGCGCCAGCCGAGAGAGTGTCGTTCCGAACGTGGGCTTTCTGCGCCGGCGGGTCCGCGCCTAGTCTTGAGGCCATCCCCACCGGGAGCCCGGTTATGCGACGCTTCCTCAAGACCCTGTTCACGCCGGCCGTTCGCGCGTAGCAGGAGCGGCTCGGCTCGCCCTTCGCCACGGAGCGGCATCGGCCGGACACCATTCCGGCCGATGCCCGCCTCACGCAGGCCGAGGCGGCCTTCATCGCCACGCGGGACAGCCTCTATCCTGCCAGCGTCTCCGAGGATGGCTGGCCGTACATCCAGCATCGCGGCGGACCGCCCGGATTCGTGCGGGTGCTCGACCCGGATACCCTCGCCTGGGCGGAATTCGCGGGCAACCGGCAATACATCTCGCTCGACAACGTCACGGCCGACGATCGGGTTGCCCTGTTCTTCATGGATTATCCGGCGCGGCGGCGCCTGAAGCTTCTCGGCCATCTGGCGATCCGGGATGTCGCGGAGCGGCCGGATCTCGCCGAGGCGGTGGCGCTCGGCCCCTATCGGGCGCGGATCGAGCGCGTGGCGGAGCTGATTGTGGCCGGTTTCGACTGGAACTGCTCGCAGCACATCACGCTGCGCTTCACCGCCGCCGAGATCGAGGCGGCGATGGAGCGCCGGCGCCGCGAGACTGCGCTGGGCTGAGGCGCTACGGCGTGCCCGAGAAGAATTTCGGATCGAGGGCCGCGAGCGCGAGCAGGGGGGCCGGCATCACCACGCCGGCCCGGCGCATCTGCTGGGCGGCGGCGCGGCAGGCATGGACGTCCTTGGCGGCAATGGCCGCGTCCGCCTGCTCGATCATGGCAGGAGTCGGCTTGCCCTGAGGGGGCGCGGCCTGCGCGTTACTGGGCGCGGCGGCGTTCTGCGTCTGACCCTGCGGGCCGGCCGCGCCGGGCCCGTTATGCGCCACCGGTCCGCTCAAGCCCGATTTCTGCTGAGTCTCGCCCGCCGCGTTGGAGGGGAGGGCGGGCTGGCCGCCCTGCGGCGGCGCCTGCACGGCGGCATTGGACTGCTGCGCTGGAGCCGGGGCCGGGGCCGGGGCCGGGGCCGGCGCGGGCGGCTGGGCCGGGGCCGGCGGATGCACGAAGGCGGCCAGTTCCTGGCAGAGATCGTTCGGGGCCCGCCCGGCCCCGGGATCGCTCTGCTGCGCGAGGGCCGTCGCCGGCAGCAGAAGGGCGGCCGCAATCCAGGCCGCGCATGCGGGATGCGCCATCGTGATCCTCCCGTCCCGTCGCCTCACGAGCCCGCCGCCTCGGTCTTGAGGCCTGCTGCCGGCTCCGTCACGTTGCCGGTCCAGTGCGGCCCGACGAGGTTGGTGCCGGGGTTCGACACCCGGGCCCCCGAGGTCGCGAAGGCCTCGTAGGCGTATTTCTGGTTCGAGGTCAGCACGAAGGCCGCCCCGGCCGCGAGCGCAACGGCCATGATCACGGCCACCGCGAAGGCTTTCATCGCACCCGTCTCCTGCTGATCGGTGTCGCACCCATGATTCCGCCGGGACTCATTCCGCCGGGACCTGACCGCGGGCGAGCTGCGGCCCGCTCGCAGTCTTTGCCAATTGCTCCTTGACCCAGAGATCGTGATGGACCTTGGCCCAGGCGATGTCGACCTCCCCGCTGCCCATCGCGTCGTAGGCGCCCTCCATGCCGAGCGTGCCGATGTAGATGTGCGCCAGGATCCCGGCGATGAACACGACGCCGATCAGCGAGTGCACCACCTGGGTGATCTGCATGCCGTTGATGTCGGTGGCCGCGAAGGGGAACAGCATCATCAGGCCGGTGGCGCCCATGGCGAAGCCGAAGCCGATCACCATCCAGAACACCAGCTTCTGGCCAGCGTTGAAGCGCCCTGCGCTCGGATGGGCGTCGCCGAGGAAGCCGCCGCCCTGCTTGAGCCACGCGATGTCGATGCGGTTGGGGATGTTGTCGCGCAGCCAGACCACGAGCATGAACAGGACGCCGAGCATGAAGGGCCATGCCAGGAAGACGTGCGCGTATTTCGCCCATTGCGAGAGCGCCGCGAAGGCATCCGGACCGATCAGCGGCATCAGGAGGCGCTTGCCGAAGATGTAGTTCAGCCCCGAGAGCGCGAGCAGGATGAAGCAGGTCGCCGTCATCCAGTGCGTGAAGCGCTCGAAGCTGTTGAAGCGCAGCAGCTTGCGCCCCGATTCCTCGCTGTGCTCGAGGCGGATGCGCCCGCGCGTGAAGTAGAACAGCCCGAGCGCCGCGACCATGCCGAGAATGGCGATGCCGCCGATCCAGGGCATCCAGGATTCGTGGAACATGCGCCACTCCCGGCCCTGCGGCTGGATCAGGTTCGCCGCCTTGGCGTCGGGAATGGTGATGCGCCCGCCGATCTTCGGCGCCTGCTTGAACAGCAGGTCCTCGTTCACCGAGGAGGCGGTGGGGTTCGGGGTGCCGTCCGGCGCGTTCACCGCGCGGGACGGGCCGCACAGGCCGACCACCGCCCAGAGCAGGGCGGCCACTGCCAGGATCCCGAATTGCGTGAGCCCTCGCCGCATGGCGCGTTCCTCTCGTTCTTCCATCATCCCAACGGCCCGGGCTGCTGACGCAGCGGGTGCCGACGCAGCGGGCCGTTGACCTGTCTCGAATCTTCGACAGCGAACCCGAGGTTCGGCGAAGACCCGAGACTAGGACCGGCGGTCATTTTCATGTGACCGCCGGTCTCAGATCGCGACGGTCTCGCGGTAGGCCGTCTTCCAGCCCCAGGCGCCCGAGCCGTAGCCCCGCTTGATCACCCGCTCCTTGTAGATCTGGGCGATCATCTCGCCGTCGCCGGCGAGCAGGGCCTTGGTCGAGCACATCTCGGCGCAGAGCGGCAGCTTGCCCTCGGCCAAGCGGTTCGAGCCGTACTTCTCGTACTCGATGGTCGAGAGGTCCGGCTCCGGGCCGCCCGAGCAATAGGTGCACTTGTCCATCTTGCCGCGCGAGCCGAAGTTCCCGACGCGCGGATATTGCGGCGCGCCGAACGGGCAGGCGTAGAAGCAGTAGCCGCAGCCGATGCAGAGGTCCTTGGAGTGCAGCACCACGGCGTCCGCCGTGGTGTAGAAGCAGTTGACCGGGCAGACGGCCGCGCAGGGCGCGTCCGTGCAGTGCATGCAGGCCATCGACACCGAGCGCTCGCCCGGCTTGCCGTCGTTGAGCGTGATCACCCGGCGCCGGTTGATGCCCCAGGGCACCTCGTGCTCGTTCTTGCAGGCGGTCACGCAGGCGTTGCACTCGATGCAGCGGTCGGCGTCGCAGAGGAACTTCATTCGAGCCATGGCGGTGGCCTTCAATCCTTATGCGGCCTGGATCTGGCAGAGGGTGGCCTTGGGCTCCTGCATCCCCGTCACCGGATCGAAGCCGTAGGTCGTGATCGTGTTGACGCTCTCGCCCAGGACCACCGGGTCGGTGCCCTTGGGGTAGTAGCCCCGCATGTCCTTGCCCTGGTACCAGCCCGAGAAGTGGAACGGCATCCAGGCCACGCCCTTGGCGACGCGGTCCGTGACGAGGGCCTTCACCTTGGTCTTGGCGCCGTTCTCCGCCCCGTAGACCCAGACGAACTGGCCGTCCTTGATGCCGCGCTCGGCCGCATCCTTGGTGTTTATCTCCACGAACATGTCCTGCTGGAGCTCGGCGAGCCAGGGATTGGAGCGCGTCTCCTCGCCGCCGCCCTCGTATTCCACGAGACGACCGGACGACAGGATGATCGGGAAGTCCTTGGCGACGTTCCGCTCGACCGCGGCCTTCTGCACCGAGAAGCCGAGATTCGGCATGCGGAACTGCCGCTCGTCGGGGCGCGTCGGGTACTTGGCCACCAGGTCGGGCCGGGGCGAGTAGACCGGCTCCCGGTGCACCGGCACCGGGTCGGGCAGGTTCCAGGCATTGGCCCGCGCCTTGCCATTGCCGAACGGGCTCACGCCGTGGTCGAGGCAGACCCGCTGGATGCCGCCCGACAGGTCGGTCGCCCAGCTCACCGCGTCGACTTTGTTGCCGCCGATCTTCGTGATGACGGCGAGCTCCTCAGGGCTAAGGTCCTTGTCCCAGCCGAGCTTCTTGAACACCCCCATGGTGAATTCGGGATAGCCGTCCGTGAGTTCGGAGCCGAGCGAGTAGGAATCCTCGGCAAGCAGCGTCTGGCCGTTGCGCTCGGTGCCGAACCGGGCCCGGAAGGTGCCGCCGCCATCCTTCACGTGGAGTTCCGTGCTGTAGAGGATGTGCGTGCCGGGATGCCGGATCTCCGGCTTGCCCCAGCAGGGCCAGGGCAGGCCGTAATAATCGCCGCCCACCTCCGGGTCGTCCTTGGGCGCGCGCAGCGTCACGAGGTCGAACTTGTGCTGGTTGCGCATATGCGCCTTCAGGCGCTCCGGGCTCTGGCCGCAATAGCCGGTCGACCAGCCGCCGCGGTTGATCTCCCGCAGGAGGTCCTCCGCCTCCGGCACGCCGTTCTCGACCTTGATGTTCTTGAACATCCGGTCGGCGAAACCGAGCTTGGTGGCGAGCCGGTAGAGCACCTCGTAGTCGTTCTTGGACTCGAAGGCGGGCTTCACGATCTGCTCGCCCCATTGCAGCGAGCGGTTCGAGGCCGTGCGCGACCCGTCCATCTCCAGCGAGGTGCAGATCGGCAGGAGGTAGGTGTTGTCCTTGCGCGCATCCATCGCCGCGAAGGTGGTGGGGTGCGGGTCGCCGACCACCAGGAGGTCGAGGGCGCTCATGCCACTCACCGCCTCGGGCATGCGCGTGACGGTGTTGCCGCCATGGCCGAACACCATCATGGCCTTGATCGGCGAGCGCTGGTCGATCTGCTCGGCCGGCAACTTCACGGCATCGAACCAACGCGTGGAGGTGATGCCGGGCGCCTCCATGTTCTCCTTAGCCGAGCGCGCCTTGCGGCCGGCCATGGCCGGCACCTCGTCGAAGCGCGATTGCAGCCACTCGTACTCGACGTCCCAGACCCGGGCCCAGTGCCGCCAGCCGCCCTCGACCAGCCCGTAATAGAGGGGCAGGGTCGTCACATCGAGGCCGAGATCGGTGGCGCCCTGCACGTTGGTGTGGCCGCGGAAGATGTTGGCGCCCGTGCCCGACTTGCCGACATTGCCGGTGGCGAGGCACAGGATGCAGAAGGCCCGCACATTGGCGGTGCCGACCGTGTGCTGGGTCGCGCCCATGCACCAGATGAGCGTCGCCGGCTTCTCCTTGGCGAAGAGTTCGGCGACGCGCCGCAGCTGCTCGCCCGGCACGCCCGAGACGCGCTCGACCTCGTCGGGCGTCCACTTGGCGACCTCCTTGCGGACGTCCTCCATGGCGTAGACGCGGTTCTTGATGAACTCCTTGTCTTCCCAGCCATTCTCGAAGATGTGCCAGAGCATGCCCCAGATCACCGGGATGTCGGTGCCCGAGCGCAGGCGCACATATTCGGTGGCATGCGCGGCCGTGCGGGTGAAGCGCGGGTCGATGACGATCAGGTTCGCGCGGTTGATCTCCTTGCCGGAGAGCACGTGCTGCATCGAGATCGGATGCGCCTCGGCCGGATTGCCGCCCATGATGATCATGGTCTTGGCGTTGCGGATATCGTTGTAGGAATTGGTCTGTGCGCCGTAGCCCCAGGTGTTGGCGACGCCCGCCACCGTGGTGGAGTGGCAGATGCGGGCCTGGTGATCGACGTTGTTGGTGCCCCAGAAGGCTGCGAACTTGCGCAGCAGATAGGCCGCCTCGTTGGTGTACTTGGCCGAGCCGAGCCAGTAGACCGAGTCCGCGCCGGATTTCTCGCGGATGGCCTGGAGCTTGTCGCCGATCTCGTCGATGGCCTGCTCCCAGGAGATCCGCTGCCACTCGCCGTTCACGAGCTTCATCGGGTATTTCAGCCGCCGCTCGCTGTGCACGAGCTCGCGGATCGAGGCGCCCTTAGCGCAGTGGGTGCCGCGGTTGATCGGGCTCGCCCAGGAGGGCTCCTGGCCGACCCAGACGCCGTTCACCACCTCGGCCGTGACCGTGCAGCCGACCGAGCAATGCGTGCAGACGTTCTTGCGGATGGTCACCTCGGGGCCGCTCACGGCGGAGCCGGCTGCCTTGGCCGGGCGCACGGCGCCGAGCTGAAGGGAGCCTGCGGCGGCGAGGCCCCCCGCCAGGAGGCCGGATTGTCGCAGGAAGCTGCGCCGGTCGAGGGACTGGGGCAGCCCTCCTGTCACCGAAGGATGCGTCGTGCGGCCCGCAACGCCGCTCTTGCGCTTGGTCAGCATCGGGCCCTCACTTCTTCAGCGTCTCGTAGCCGTTGGTGCGGTAGAAGGCCTTCACGTGGTCGGTCTCGCGGTAGCGCCCGCGGGTCTCCTCCGAACCGGGATCGTAGGCCTTCGCGTCGGTGGCGGAGAGCGGCGAGACCAGGGCCGCCGCGGCGACGGCCGTGCCGCCGCCGAGCGCGCGAAAGAATTGCCGGCGTCCGACCTGGTCCTTCCTGTCCTGCTGCATCACTGGCTCCTCGAATGGAGACTTGGCCGTGGAGACTTGGCCGCGGGCCTTACGCATCCATGGCGAAGGCGGCGGTCTCGATCTCGATGAATGTCCGTCCGAGCGTGCCGACCGCCCGGTAGAAGGGCGTGGCCGCCGAGGCTTCGATGTCCTCGAACAGGCGCCGCGCCCAGGGTTTCAGGTGACGGTCGAAGAAGTGGCGCCCGCCCTCCGCGTCCGCTCCGAAGCGCCGCTCCGCCAGCCCCGCCATCACATCAAGAAGAATCGCGATGTGGTCCTCGGGTTCGCTGACCGCGGGGTCGCACTCGATGCCGAGCAGCGCCAGATCCTCGCGCACCCGGGCGAGGGGCCGCTCGTTCAGGAAGCCGGTGACGTAGTAGGAGGCGTAGGGAAGGATCTTGCCGCGTCCGACGCCGATGAAGAGGTCGAAATAGTCGCGGTCGAGATCGTGGAGGCCGCGATCCGAGGCGGCATGGGTGAGCGCCGCATCGGCGAGCGCCGCATGGGCCTTTCCGAGCGGGCTGTCGTTGCCACGCAAGCCATGCAGCGCCTCGATGAGGTCCGCGCCGGGTGGCCGTCCGAGCGTCGCTGCGAGAAGGTCGTACTGGCGGGCGCGCAGCACGTCGATCTCATCGATCGGGGTTTCGTCAGCCACCAACGCATCCACACCAAGGGCTCGGTTCACATCCGTGCGCCCGACCCCTCGCATCTCCACCCTCGCTCCGCGGTCGATCCGCCGCGGTGTGACGCCACATTATACCTTGGGGGCAGCGGAGCAATCCTACTTTTTAATGCATCAAAGCGGCATCGCGCCGCCGTGACGGCGCGTCCTGGCCGGCTTCGCGGCTTTTTCGGCCGCCTCTGGGGCCGTTCCGGCAGGTTCGGGGGGCAATTCCGGCAAAAGCTCCGTCGGCATCACCGGCACGGCCGGCGCCTCCCCGGCGCCGGGATCCGCCTTCGGTGATGGCACCGCCCCAACGGCGGGCCCCTCCACGGGGGCTTCCGCAGGCTCGGACACGGCCGCGCCTCTCGATGCGGCCGTCGGGGATTCCACCGGTGTCCGCCTCTGGCCGAAGATGCGCTCCACCATCTCGTCGACCTTGTCGACCGAGAGGAGCGGGCCGGCGCCGGGCACCGCGCCGGGGGTGTTCCAGTCCCAGGCATATTCCCGGGCCTCGCTCACGAAGTCGCGGATGGCCGGGTCGAGGGACCACATCCGGCGGAGCGCGGCGTTGCGCAGCAGCTTCGGGACGCCGGCGCGCAGGAACGGCGTCAGGTCGGTCTCCGGGGTCAGGGCATCGAGGGAGGGGAGCTTCGCCAGCTCCTCGGGCGGAAGCTCCGGCTCGGCCGGCGGCGCGACCGACTCCGTGACCGATTCCTTGACCGATCCTTGAGCCGGCTGTGCGGCCTCGCGCTTGCGGCGCGACCAGCGGGCGAGGAAGTCGCCGCTCATCACCGCTCCTCCCGCCGCGGAATCTGACGCGCCAGCGCCTCCGGGTCGGCCCGGTCGCGCTTGCGCTTCTCGAAGGGACGCTCGACGTGGTGGGCGGCGTAGTAGGCGGCGAGCCAGGCCTGCAACTCGGGCGGCATCGGCACCGCCTCGACGATCTCGCCGATGCCTTCCGCGAGGGATTCGCCCTCGTACGGGTCGGCCGTCACCGTGGCGATCTCGTAGGTCTCGGGCCCCGCCTGCCGGAGCGCGATCCACAGCGAGGGGCGGCCCGAGGCGAGGTTGTCGCCGTAATGCGAGGTCTCGGCCGGATGCAGCTCGACCACATGGGCGCCCGCGTAGAAGGTCTCCTCCGCCTCGCTCGCCGTCAGGCGCGTCCAGGGCGGCGTGTCCGGTCGGCCGGGCAGCACCGCGACGGGGAGCCAGGCATGGCTGGCCCAGGGGCCCTTGAGCCGCCGCTTCGCAACGATCACGCCCACCTCGAAGCGCGGCTCGATCGGTGCCGGCGTCCCGGTCACTGGGGGATCGACGGCAGTCACAGGGTCTCTCCCACGATCGGCAGCCCGGCGATCAGGTTCTGGGGCTTCACGGTCACGCGGCGGTCCGGCGTCATCGCGAGCAGCAGGTAGACGGGCTGCGATCCGACCCGCGGATCGATGCCGGCCGGGTCGGCGAAGGTCAGCGTGAACAGGGCGAGCACGCGGGCGCGGGCGGCCTCGTCGAGCGTTTCTCCGCGCCAGAGCGCATTGCCGATGCGTGTCGCCTCGGCGTCGAGGCCGACGAACCAGCGCCAGTCGCTATCCTCGATGCGCGCGCGCGGCGTCACCCGCACCTCCCGGTGCAGCAGGTGGCGCACCCAGGCCTCGATCACCCGGGCGAGCCCCTCGCGGCTGTTCGGATCGGAGCCGAGGTTGAGCGCCATCGTGAAGGCGTCCGACCGGCTCCAATAGGTCCAGGCGGTGTCGGCGGTCAGCACGTCGAGTTCGCCGATCGGCTCGCGGCCGAGCATGGCGACGAGGGGCGACGGGCGGCTGTTTCCCTCCGCCATCTCGACGATCTCGGCATCGGCCAGGAGCAGGCTGCTCTCGCCCGTCGAGACCGCCTGGGGCCGGAAGAACAACTCGCCCGCCCGCAGCACGAAGGGATCGTCGCAGCCGTCGAGGGCATTGCGGAGGATCAGGTGGACGAGCTGGTTGAGGAACAAAGCCGGCGTGCCGGCGCTGCCCCGCCGCACGAGATCGAGATAGGCGTCCTCGACGGAGCGCGCGGCGAGGAGGCGGTCGCGGAAGGCCAGCACCACCTGCCAGTTCTCGCGGGCATCCGGATCCGCGATTGCCGCGATCTCCGCGCCGGCCACGGGCCGGCGCGGGGCGGCGGAGAGGCGCGCATGCAGGCTCTGCTCGGCCGCACAGGCCTCCTCCGGCGGCACCAGCTCGGGCCGGGCCAGATAGGCGAGGAGGAGCTCGTCCGTGACCGCGAGCCCGCCGCCCTCGGTGCGCCGGGCGAGGTGATGCCCGCTGGAGACCCAGAATTCCGTCACGGCACCCTGCTCCCCGTCAGGCCGACGAGGTCCACCTGCTCCTCGGGCTCCTCGTCGATCTCGGCGAAGTCGAAGGCCCGCGCATAGGCGTGCCGGCGGTCGCTGCCCGGAACCGCGCCCTCGCGGGGGCGCAGCAGGCGGAACTGCTCGCGGATCCCGCCCGCGTCGAGGCTGCGATGGAGCGCCAGCACGCTGTTGACCGGCGGCTGGCAGAGGGCGGCGGCGGCTTCGATCTCCTCGCGGGCGGCCTCGCGCGCCAGCGCGAGGCTCGGGGCGCCGAGCCGCTCATGGATCTGCGCAGCCAGGGTCTCGACGGCGGCCTCGCGCTCGGCCTCGCTCGCCTCGCTCACCACCACGAGGGTCGAGAAGCCGAAGGAGCGGATGCCGAGGAAGCCCGACCGGAAGGCGATCCGCTCCTTCGGCGAGAGGCGTGCCGGATCGGCGTCGAGGAACAGGAAGGAGCCGGTGACGGCCCATTCGCCGGGCTCCGCGGCCTGCGCGAAGACCAGCGTGTCGGACGCGTCCACGCGCAGCGTGCGGGGGAGCTTGAGAGCGGTCACAGGCGCGGCGCTCCGGTGGCGGGATCGAGCCATGCGGCCACGTCGAGGGCGGAGCGCAGGGATAAGAGCCGCGTCCCGGCCCCGGAGGAGGCGAGGGCGTCGCCGCTGTCAGTGAGCGCGAGCCGCTCGCCGGGCGGCGCGGTCAGGAAGGTGCGGTAGCGTTCCGCTCCTCGCGCGAACCCGTCCTCCTCCAGCACCGACAGGCCCTTCATGACGTATTGGGCGAAGCTCTCGACGATGAGGCAAGCGGCCTCGCGCGGAAAACCTTCCTCCTCGAGCGAGGTGGATTCGGGCGTGAGTCCCGGATCGCCCGCATGCCGCTTCGAGGCGATCAGCATGGCGGAGAAGACGAGCCAGTCCGGCACCGCCTCCTCGGCGCAGTCCTTCGGCCAGGCGAGCCGCCCGCCGCCGAGGCGGGCTCCGTCGAAGCGCAGGGTGTCGGGCCACGCGATGGCGATCGGCTTGTCCGGCGGCGCGTGACTGCCGAGCGCGTCCGCCAGCGCGCCCATGCCGATCAGGAAGACGCGGCGGGCGAGCGCCAGCGGCTCCTCGGGCGCCAGCACCAGGGCGGCCTCGATCACGCTCCCGTCCGCGGCGAAGACCAGCGTTCCGGCCGCATCCTCGGCGGCGGCGCGACGGCAGGCCTCCGCATGGGCGCAAGCCCCGGCACCGAGCGTCACCAGCGTGAAGGGCGGAGGCAGCATCAGGCGCGAGGCGGCGCCCTCAGCGGCAGCTTTCATGATCGGTTCCATGGCGGGGGACCTGCGCCCACATGTCGGGTCGCACTTTTTAACGACTCCTAATATAGGCACGAAATCCCCAGCAAGGGACCCGAATTGCACAGGTTCAAGGACGAGACGGTGTCGGAGCGCGTGGTCATCGCCTGTTCCTGCGAGGGAACGATGCCGCTCGACACGGAGGCGATCGGGCGGGGATGCGGCGGCCGGCTGGAGACCGGCCACCAGCTCTGCGGGCGCGAGCTCGACCGCGTGCGCCGGCTCTTCGCCGCGGAAGCAGCGGTGACCGTGTCCTGCACCCTGAAGGCGCCGATCTTCGACGCGGTAGCGCAGGAGGAAGGGGCCGAGGGCCGCGTTGCCTACGCCAATATCCGGGAGGCGGCCGGCTGGTCGGACGAGGCGGCCGAGGCCGGTCCCAAGATGGCGGCCCTGCTCGCCGCGGCCGCCGAGCCGATGCCGCCGGCCTCCGTCGTGACGCTGGAGAGCGAGGGCGTGGTCCTCGTCTACGGGCGGGACGAGACGGCGATCGAGGTCGGGCGCCGGCTCGCCGACCATCTCGACGTCACGGTCATGCTGACCCAGCCCGGCGATGTCGTACCGCCCCGATTCGCAGATTTTCCCGTGCTCAAGGGCACGATCCGCACCGCGACGGGGCATCTCGGCGCCTTCTCGCTTGCCATCGATGACTACGCGCTGCCGGCCCCCTCCTCCCGTACGCGGCTGGTCTTCGGAGAGGCGCGCCACGGCGCGACCTCGACCTGCGACCTCGTGGTCGACGTCTCGGGCGGCACGCCGCTCTTCCCGGCTCATGCGCTGCGCGACGGCTATCTGCGGGCCGATCCGCGCGACGCCGCGGCGGTCGAGCGCGTGATCTTCGAGGCCTCGCACCTCGTCGGCACCTTCGACAAGACCCGCTTCATCGACTTCAAGGACGGGCTCTGCGCCCATTCGCGCTCGCGCATCACCGGCTGCACCCGCTGCCTCGAGGTCTGTCCCACGGGCGCCATCGCGCCCGCGGGCGACCACGTGGCGGTGGATCCTTTCGTGTGCGCGGGCTGCGGCGCCTGCGCCTCCGTCTGCCCGACGGGGGCGGCCGCCTACACACTGCCGCCGGCCGACGCCCTGATGCGGCGCCTCCGCCGCCTGCTGCGCGCCTACCGGACCGCCGGCGGGCGCGATGCCGTGCTGCTCATCCACGATGGCGACCACGGCGAGCCCCTCATCGATGCCCTCGCCCGCTTCGGGGCCGGGCTTCCGGCGCGCGTGCTGCCGGTGCGGGTCAACGAGGTCACGCAGATCGGGCTCGAAGCGCTCGGCGCCGCCTTCGCGTATGGCGCTGCCGCGGTGCGGCTGCTCCTGCGCGCCCGGCCGAAGCACGACGTCGCGCCTCTCCGCACGAATATCACCCGCGCCGACGCGATCCTGCAGGCCCTCGGCTACGGTCCGGCAGACGGCGCGCCCGTCGTGTCGCTCATCGAGACGGACGATCCGGACGCCCTCGGCCAGGCGCTCGCGGACACCGCCATCGGCACCGCCACTGCGGCGCCGGCGGGCTTCGTGCCGGAGGGCGACGCGCGCAGCGTGCTGCGGCTGGCGATGCGCGAGCTGCACCATGCGGCGCCCCGGCCGGTCGACCGGATCGCGCTCGATCCCGGCGCGCCCTTCGGCGGGCTCGTCTTCCGGACGGAGGCCTGCACGCTCTGCCATGCCTGCGTCGGCGCCTGCCCGACGAGCGCGCTCTCGGATGATCCCGACCGGCCGGTCCTGACCTTCTCGGAGAGCCTCTGCGTCCAGTGCGGGCTCTGCGCGGCGACCTGCCCGGAGGACGTCATCACGCTGGAGCCGCGGCTCGATTTCGCGGCCTGGGCCGCGCCGCGGCGCACGCTGAAGGAAGAGGAGCCGTTCGCCTGCGTGACCTGCGGCAAGCCCTTCGGCACGCGCAGCACGATCGAGCGCATCATCGGGCGCCTCCAGGACAAGCACTGGATGTTCGCCGGCAGCGCCGGACAGACCCGGCTGCGGGCGCTGATGATGTGCGACACCTGCCGGGTCTCGCACGTGGTGGCCGAGAGCTTCGACCCGCACGCCGCGCCGGGACCGAAGACGACCGAGGACTACCTGCGTGAGCGGGGCTGAGGGGCTGCCCGGTCGGCCAGCCGGACGCCGCCGGTCTTGATCGAACCTGAGATGCGTGGAGGCCGCTACGCACCCCGGCCGGCCACCCGGATCTCGGAACGGCGTTCAGAGGTGCTTCGAGGCCCGCTGGCGCGGGCACCTCAGTTTCGCTTGAGACCGCGTCAGCCCACGCGACGAGTCCGCCCGACGCGTCCAGCGACGATCATCGATCGGCTCGCCCGCTCTCCCTGTCCCGGGTCGCATTCCGCTGACGCTGCATGCGCCCGGGACAGGGAGAGCGGGAAGGGGCGGAGACGCTGTGATCCGCTCTCCGAACCGATCGTCCGGAAACCGGATCACGCCGCCCGCGAGCGCAGCAGCTCGGCGCCGTTGCCCATCGTCCGGGCATAGAGCGCGCTGTAGCTGAGCGCCGCCTTGTCCCAGCCGAAGCTGCGGGTCATGGCGGTGCGGCGCATGGTGTTGAGGTGGCGCTTCGACGCGAAGGTGTCGAGGGCGCGGCGAATGGCGCTGGTCAGGCCCTTGAGCGACGCCTCCCCGAACAGGAACCCGGTGACGCCGTCCTCCACCGTGTCGGCGAGCCCGCCGGTGCGGTGAGCGATCGGCAGGGAGCCGAAGCGCTGGGCATACATCTGCGCGAGGCCACAGGGCTCGAAGCGCGACGGCATCAGCAGGAAGTCGCTGCCCGCGAACATCCGGTGCGCATCGGTCTCGTCGAAACCGATCCGCACGCCGACCGCGCCGGGATGCCGCCGGGCGAGATCGAGGAAGGCGTTCTCGAAGCGCGGCTCGCCCTGGCCGGTGACGACGAGCTGGCCTCCCTCCGCCACGATCGATTCCGCCGCCGCGAGGGTCAGGTCGACGCCCTTCTGGTGGACGAGCCGCGACACGATCGCGAAGAGCGGG
Organism: Methylobacterium nodulans ORS 2060; assembly: GCF_000022085.1. Lineage (NCBI taxonomy): Bacteria > Pseudomonadati > Pseudomonadota > Alphaproteobacteria > Hyphomicrobiales > Methylobacteriaceae > Methylobacterium > Methylobacterium nodulans. Next base: position 5,346,357 of record NC_011894.1, on the reverse strand, counting down.
CCGCGGGAGACGCCGAGGCCGAAGCGCTCGCGCACCGCATCCGCGTTGGCGCGCTTGCCCTTCCAGTCGTCGGGCTCGAAGGCCGTGGCGAGGTGCGGGTCCGTCCGCGGGTCCCAGGTCTCGTCAATGCCGTTGAGGATGCCGGCGAGCCGGCCCTGCCGGGCGCGGGTGCGCAGGAGCCCGTCGAGGCCGCAGCCGAATTCCGGCGAGGTGATCTCGTGCGCGTAGGTCTCGCTCACGGTGGTGACGTGCGACGCGTAGAACAGGCCCGCCTTGAGGAAGGAGAGCTTGCCGTAGAACTCGACGCCGTCGATCTGGAAGGCGCCTTCCGGGACGCCGAGACGGCCGAGATTCTCGCGCGGGAACAGGCCCTGGTAGGCGAGGTTGTGGACGGTGAGGATGCTCGGCACCCGCAGGCCCTGCCAGGCCAGATAGGCGGGGGCGAGAGCCGTCTGCCAGTCGTTCAGGTGCAGGAGGTCGGCCGTCCAGTCCGGATCGGCGCCCTTCGCGAGTTCCACGGCGGCGAGGCTGAGGCGTGCGAAACGCAGATCGTTGTCCGGGAAGTCGCCGCCCTGGTCGCCGTAGGGCGAGCCGGCGCGGTCATAGAGCTCGGCATCGAGGAGCACGTAGACCGGCAGCCCGTCGCCGGTCTCGACGAGGCCGAGGTCGCAGGCCGGCAGCCCGTCCCGACCGGGAAGCTGGGCGACGACCGAAATCTCGGCGTAGCGCTCGATGACCTGGCGGTAGCCCGGGATCAGGATGCGCACGTCGTAATGCTGCCGCAGGGCCCGGGGCAGCGCCGCTGCGACCTCGCCGAGGCCGCCGGTCTTGAGGAAATCCGCCATTTCCGGCGTGGCGAACAGGATGCGCTGGCGCAGCGAGCCGTGGGAGGTGTCCGCGCGGCGACGGCCGGGGGGATCGGGGGGCGCAACGGACGCAGAAGACACGGAGCGCACGCACGCCGACCCCATCATCGAGAAAGCCCCCAACGCCGCGGGCCGAAAGAATGCTGGCGGAGGTCGCCACGGCGCCTGTTTCGACGCCGGCAACGCCCGCGAGCGTGGCCGGTTCCGCCGCGTCGCACAATATCGTGATCGGGCAGCATTTCAATTCAAAAAGCGCCGTTCGGCGAGAAAAAACGAGATTTATCCTTGAAAGGCCGAGCTTTTGTGAAGATTAACCTAGGTGAAGCTGGGCCGAATCCGACGCAGGCCTCTCCCTCAGGAGAACAAGGGCTTCGTCTCCCGCAAGTGCGAGATGGCCGTCCGCGGGCCTCTCGCCGATCCGGCTCCCGGAACTCGACAGCAGCACCCGCCAGCCAGAACCGGCGGGCAGGGGGACGCTGCAAGCGGCGTGCCCGAAATTCAGCAGGATGCGCAGCACCTCGTCCGCATGCTCCCGCTCGTACACGAAGACGTCGTTCTCGACCGAGACGGCCCGGTAGGCGCCGAGGCTCAGGGCCGCGTGCTCGCGCCGCAGCCCCAGCAGGCGGCGATAGAGGGTCAGGATCGAGCCGGGATCGTCGCGCAGCGTCTCGACGTTGCAGTTCGCGGCGTGGGGATCGAGGGGAAGCCAGGGCTCGGCGGAGGAGAAGCCGGCATTGGGGCTCGAGTCCCACTGCATCGGCGTGCGGGCCGGGTCGCGGCCGCGGCCAGGCTCGTTCTGCTCCCAGGGGTCGCGGGCGCGCTCCGGCGGGATCGGCACTTGCGCGAGCCCGATCTCGTCGCCGTAATAGAGGGTCGGGGTGCCGCGCAGCGTGAGCAGCAGGACGGCGGCGACACGCGCCTGCGCCGCGCCGACCCGGGCCGCGATACGGGGCTGGTCGTGGTTGCCCAGCACCCAGTTCGGCCAGCCGCCCGGCGGCAGCGCCGCCTCGTACTCGGCCACCAGCGCCGCGATGGTCTCGGCATGCCAGCGGGTCAGGATCAGCTGGAAGTTGAACGGCAGATGGGCGCCCGACAGGTCGACGCCGTAATAGGCCATCAGCCGTTCCAGCGGCAGGTAGATCTCGCCGATCAGCACCCGCTCGTCGTAACCGTCGAGCAGGGCGCGCATCTCGGCGATCACCTCCATCACCTCCGGCTGGTCCGCCGAGTAGAGGGGCGTGAGGCTGTTGATCTCGGCATCGCCCGGGACGTAGTCGGGGTTCGGCGGGTTGTCCCGCAGGGCCTCGTCCTTGATGAGATGCCAGATCACGTCGACCCGGAACCCGTCGACGCCGCGGTCGAGCCAGAAGCGCAGCACGTCGAGCATCGCCCGGCGCACCTCCGGGTTGCGCCAGTTGAGGTCGGGCTGCTCCTTCAGGAAGGCGTGATAGTAGGATTGGCCGGTGGCCGGATCCAGCGTCCAGGCCGGGCCGCCGAAATTGCTCACCCAGTTGTTCGGAGGCGAGCCGTCGGGCTTAGGGCTGCGCCAGATGTACCAGTCGCGTTTCGGGTTGTCGCGGGAGGACCGGCTTTCCTGGAACCACGGGTGCTCCACCGAGCTGTGGTTCGGCACGAAATCCATGATGACCTTGAGCCGGTGGCGGTGGGCCTCCGCCACGAACCTGTCGAAATCCGATAATGTGCCGAAGAGCGGGTCGATGTCGCAGTAGTCGGAGACGTCGTAGCCGTGATCGGCCATGGGCGAGCGGCAGACCGGAGACAGCCAGACCGCGTCGACCCCGAGCCAGGCGAGATAGTCGAGCCGGGCGGTGATCCCCTTCAGGTCGCCGACGCCGTCGCCGTTCGAATCCTGGAACGAGCGGGGATAGACCTGATAGACGGTCCCGGCCTTCCACCAGAGTTCACCGGGCATGGCTCGGCTCCGTTCTGCAGCGCTGCGGGTCGGGGAGATGGCAGGCGCGTGGACTCGTGCGAGCTGAGGCTCGTGCGAGACCCCGCGCAGACCTCCGCAGGCAAGCCGGAAGGGCGGCGCAGGTTCCCGCCCGGGCCTGTTTACAGCGCCCGCGTGACGGTCCGCCGACAGGTCGGGCGAGCACCGGCGCCGGAGCGTGCGGAACGGCACCGCCAAGCCGGCATTCGGGGGCGATGATCTGCACCCCTGCTCCTGGGTCATTCATGGCCGCTTCATCCCGGGGCGGCCACAGTCGTGTCCCGTTTCGATGCTACGTGTCGCGGCGGCTACAGGCCGGGAGACTCGACCGCGGAGGCGCCAACCGTCTCGACACAGCGACCGCAAGGTCACACGATACCGTAGGTTGGCCGTCATTTGCTGTACACAACGCGACAGAGAGCGCGGAGCAGCGAAGACGCCACCGGCGGCAGCAAAGGGGGTTTTGAGGTGCTGAACGAAGTTCTACTGGCAGGAGATCGCCGCACCGATGCCGCAGCGGACGAGCCGCGGGCGGGCTGGCGGCCGCCGGTCCCGAGCCTGTCCCCGAGCGCCGACACGGTGACGCTCCTGCATGACGCGATCCTGCGCAAGCTCGCCTACGCGATCGGCAAGTCGCCGGCCACCGCCCGCGACCGCGACTGGTTCGCCGCGACCGCGCTCGCCCTGCGCGACCGGGTGCTGGATGCCTGCCTCTCATCCGCCGCGCCGCCGGTGCCGCAGAAGCGCGTCTATTATCTGTCGCTCGAATTCCTGATCGGCCGTCTGCTCTCCGACGTGATGGGCAATCTCGGCCTCGCCGAGACGGCCCGCGCGGCCCTGGCCCAGCTCGGGGTCGATCTCGACGCCGTCGCGGGCGCCGAGCCCGACGCGGCGCTCGGCAATGGCGGCCTCGGGCGGCTCGCCGCCTGCTTCATGGAGAGCATGGCGAGCCTCGCCATCCCGGCCTATGGCTACGGCATCCGCTACGACCACGGCCTGTTCCGGCAGGTGATCGAGGACGGCATCCAGCGCGAGGTGCCGGAGACCTGGCTCGCCGAAGGCAATCCGTGGGAGTTCGAGCGGCCCGATTCGGCCTGCATGGTCGGCTTCGGCGGCGAGGTCGCCATGACGGTGCTGGCGGATGGCGCGATCCGCCGGGTCTGGCGCCCGGCCGAACTCGTGCGCGCCGTGCCCTTCGACACCCCGGTCGTGGGATGGGGCGCCAGGCACGTCAACGTGCTGCGGCTCTGGCAGGCGCGGGCGCTGGAGCCCATCGACCTCGCCCGCTTCAACGCCGGCGACCATGTCGGGGCGGTGGCCGAGCGCAGCCGCGTCGAGGCGATCTCGCGCGTCCTCTACCCGAGCGACGGCACGCCGGCCGGCCAGGAACTGCGCCTGCGCCAGGAGTTCTTCTTCACCTCCGCCTCGTTGCAGGATCTCGTGCGGCGCCACATCGCGGAGCGCGGCGACCTGCGCACGCTGCCCGACCATGCGGCGATCCAGCTCAACGACACCCATCCGGCGATCGCCGTGCCGGAACTGATGCGGCTGCTCGTGGACGAGCACGGGCTGCCCTGGGACGATGCGTGGCACGTCACGACCCATACCCTGGGCTACACCAACCACACGCTGCTGCCCGAGGCGCTGGAGACCTGGCCCGTCGAGCTGATGGAGCGGCTGCTGCCGCGCCACATGCAGATCATCTACCTCATCAACTGGATGCACCTCGAAGGGCTGTCGAAGCACGGCAAGGTCGATGCGGGGCAGCTCGCCGCGGTCTCGCTGATCGACGAGGCGCATGGCAAGCGCGTGCGCATGGGGCACCTCGCCTTCCTGGGCGCGCGCCGCGTCAACGGCGTCTCGGCGCTGCACACCGAGCTGATGCGCCAGACGGTGTTCGCGCCGCTCCACGCCCTCGACACCGACAAGATCGTCAACAAGACGAACGGCATCACCTTCCGGCGCTGGTTCCACAACGCCAATCCGGGCCTCACCCGGCTTAGCGTTGAGGCGGTGGGCGCGCGGGTGCTGGACGATCCGACGGCGCTCGAAGGGCTCGCCCGGTTTGCCGAGGACGCGGCCTTCCAGGAGCGCTACGCGGCGGTGCGGCGCGAGCGCAAGGAGGCGCTCGCCCGCGTGGTGAAGGACCGCACCGGCATCGCGATCGATCCGGCGGCCCTGTTCGACGTCCAGATCAAGCGCATCCACGAGTACAAGCGCCAGCTCCTCAACATCCTGGAGACGGTGGCGCTCTACCAGGCCATCCTGGCCGAGCCGCAGCGCGACTGGCCGGCCCGGGTGAAGCTCTTCGCCGGGAAGGCGGCGTCGAGCTACCATCAGGCCAAGCTCATCATCCGGCTCGCCTGCGACGTCGCCAAGCGCGTCAACGCCGATCCGGTGGTGGCGGGCCGGCTGCAGGTCGCCTTCGTGCCGAACTACTCGGTGAGCCTCGCCGAGGCGATCATTCCGGCGGCGGACCTCTCCGAGCAGATCTCGACGGCGGGCCTCGAAGCTTCGGGCACCGGCAACATGAAGCTCGCGCTCAACGGCGCGCTCACGATCGGAACCCTCGACGGCGCCAATATCGAGATCCGGGAGCATGTCGGGGACGAGAACATCTTCATCTTCGGGCTCACCGCGGCGGGCGTGCAGGCCACCACGGCCGAGCCCGGCTATGCGGCCCGCGCCATCGCGGCCTCGCCCCGCCTGAAGGCGGCCCTCGACCTGATCGCCTCGGGCGGCTTCTCGCCGGAGGAGCCGCACCGTTTCCGGCCGCTCGTCGACGAGCTCACCGGCCAGGACCGCTACCTGCTCACCGCCGATTTCGACGATTACTGGCGGGTCCAGCGCGAGGTCGATGCCGCGTGGCGCCGGCCGCGGACGTGGTGGCGCGCGGCCATCCTCAACACGGCCCGCACCGCGTGGTTCTCCTCCGACCGTACCATGCGCGAATACGCGGAGGACATCTGGCGGGTGGAGGTGGCGTAATACGGCTTCCGGTTGGATTCCTTCCGAGGTGAGGATGCGCGGGGAACCCCTCTCCCACTCGGGAGAGGGGTTCCCCGCGCGGACTCGTCTCGAAAAGATCAACCGGAAACCGGATCATTCCCCGGCCTCATCCAGGAACGCCTCGAAATCCTCCCGCACCCGCTCGGCCGCCTGCACGGCGCTGTCGCGCAGCCATGGATCGGGCAGGGCTTCCAGATAGGCCCGGAGCGGGCCGGCGCCGCCCACCACGCCGAGATGGACATTGGCGAGTTCGCGCCCCATCGCGTGCAGGAGATGGCGCTGGTCGGGCAGGTCTTCGATCTCGTCGATCTCGACCTTCCGGGCCTCGGGCGAGAGCCGCCGCAGCACCCAGGCGCCATCGTAGCGCAGCGCCGGGTCGGGGGCCCGGCAGGAAGCGGTGACGAGACGAGCCGAGTCGCCCGCCGGATCCGGGCGGACGGGCTTCCCCACATGCACCGCCGAGGGCGCCGCGGCCTTGGCCTCCCGCGCCGTGAGCCCGCCATTCCACTCGGCGACCGCCACGTAGCGCGGGCGGCCGAGGCTGCCGACGCCGGCGCGCCGCCGATAGAACTGCACCGGCCGCGCGCCGTCCGGAAGCGCGGCCAGCAGGCGGTCGCGCACGACCTCCGGCACCGCCTCGACGTCAAGCCGCTTCTGCTGCCGCAGCTTGCGCCAATGCGCCCGGGCATCGGCGCCGCTCGCGGCGGCAAGGTCCCGCAGCCAGGCGTGCCGGTCCTCCAGGATGAAGGGCTCCGGGCCGAAGCGCAGATGGGCCATATAGCCCTCCAGGATCGCATCCGCGGCCTCGGTGGCGCTTAAGTGGAAGTTGGGGCTCTCGGCCTCCAGGACGGCGCTCGCGGCGAGCCGCACGAGGTCGCTCGTGAAGGGCAGCTCCGCCGCCTCGTCGAAATCGTTGATGCCCCAGGCGAGGCGCCCGTCCGCATCCCGCCAGGTGCCGAAATTCTCCAGATGCATGTCGCCGACCACGAGCCATTTCGGGGCGAAGCGCACTTGGTCGGGAACCGCCGCGAAATGGTGGTGCCAGCGGTAGAAGCTCCCGCGCAGGAAGGCGAAGGGGCTCTGGCGCATCGCGGCGCATTTGCGCTTCAGGTCCTTGTCCCGGAGCGCGCAATAGGTCGCGACCCAGGCGAGATAGGCCTGCGTCTCCTCGGCGAAGCTGCGCGGGGCGCGGTCGTCACTCATGGGGCATTCCCGGAGCCCGGGGCGGGCGGGCCGCCATCTGAGACGCGGCTGCGGCCGATGCGCAAGGGCGCCGATTCCGGGCGACGGCGCAATCCGCCTCCGGCCTTGATGCGCCGGCCGTGATTTGCGCTAAACAACTCAACAACGCGCATCCCGGGAGGAGACATGGCGGACGCGAAGGGAGAGGCGCCCGAGGATTTCGGCGTCTACGACCACATCGTCGTGGGGGCGGGCTCGGCGGGCTGCGTGCTGGCGAACCGCCTTTCCGCGGATTCGCGCCGCTCGGTGCTGGTGCTGGAGGCGGGCGGCCGCGACAACTGGATCTGGTTCCACATCCCGGCCGGCTACCTCTTCGCGATCGGCAACCGGCGGGCCGACTGGCTCTTCACCACGGAGGCCGAGGCGGGGCTGAACGGGCGCCGGCTCGCCTATCCGCGGGGCAAGGTCATCGGCGGCTCCTCGGCCATCAACGCGATGATCTACATGCGGGGGCAGGCGGCCGATTACGACGGCTGGCGCCAGCTCGGGCTCGAAGGCTGGGGCTGGGACGACGTGCTGCCCTACTTCCTCAAGCACGAGGACCACATCGCGCCGCCGAACGAGTTTCACCGCTCCGGCGGCGAGTGGCGGGTCGAGCCGCCGCGCATCCGCTGGGCGGTGCTCGACGCGATCCGGGACGCCGCGGAGGCGGCCGGCATCCGGAAGATTCCGGACTTCAACACCGGCGACAACGAGGGCTCGTCCTACTTTCAGGTCAACCAGCGCCGCGGGCGGCGCTGGAGCGCCGCCCGCGGCTTCCTCAAGCCGGTGCTGCACCGCCCCAACCTGCGGCTGGAGACGGACGTCCATGTCGAGCGGGTGCTGATCGAGGCGGGGCGGGCGTCGGGTGTCGTGTTCCAGCGGGGCGGGCGGCGCTATCTCGCCCGGGCGCGGGCCGAGGTGGTGCTCTCGGCGGGCGCCGTCGCCTCCCCGAAGCTCCTCGAACTCTCCGGCATCGGCGACGGCGAGCGGCTGCGGGCGCTCGGGATCGAGGTCGTCCATCACGCGCCCGGCGTCGGCGAGAATCTGCAGGACCACCTGCAGATCCGCCCGGTCTACAAGGTGACGGGCGTGCCGACCCTCAACGTCACCTATGCCAACCTTCTCAAGCGCGCCTGGATGGGGATCGAGTACGTGCTCTTCCGGACCGGGCCGCTCACCATGGCGCCGAGCCAGGTCGGCGTCTTCGCCAAATCCTCGCCCGACTACGCCACCGCCAACCTCGAATTCCACTTCCAGCCCCTCTCCCTCGACAAGTGGGGGGAGGGCCTGCATCCGTTCGGGGCCTTCACGGCGAGCGTCTGCAACCTACGACCGTCGAGCCGCGGCAGCATCCATGCGGTCAGCCCCGATCCCGCCGCACCGCCCGCGATCCGGCCGAACTACCTCTCCACCGACGAGGATCGCCGCGTCGCGATCGACGCCCTGAAACTCACCCGCCGCATCGTCGCCCAGGCGCCGCTCGCGCGCTACCGTCCCGAGGAGTACCGGCCGGGGCCGGAGGTGACGAGCGACGAGGGCCTGCTGCGGGCCGCGGGCGATCTCGGCACCACCATCTTCCATCCGGTCGGCACCGCCCGGATGGGGCCGGACCACGAGCCGGGCGCCGTGCTCGATGCCCGCCTGCGGGTGCGGGGCGTGCGGTCTTTACGCGTCGTCGACGCCTCCGCCATGCCCCGGATCACCTCCGGCAACACCAATTCGCCGACCATCATGCTGGCGGAGAAGGGGGCGGCGATGATCCTGGAGGACGCGCAGCGGGGCTGAACCACCCCGCGCGAGGGCGTGCGGCGCGCGGATGCGCCGAACGGGTGATCCGGCCTATTCGTCCCCCTCGCCGTCAAGGTCGGCGGGGCCGGGCGGGAGGACGACGCGTCTCGGCGGGACCGCGAGGGAGGGGCCGGTCGTGCCGAGGGCCGCCGGAGCCATGGGCGACGCGGAGGGCAGCATCCCGGCGCCCAGGGCGATCATCCCGGCGAGCATGCGGATGTCCTCCGGCTGGCGCGGGTCGCGCGAGATGAGGTCGGCCTCCCGCGCGAGGCGCGCGTTGCAGGCCCGTGAAGGCAGCCCGCCATCGGGCGAGCAGGCATCGTGATGGGCGCAGGCCACGTCGAGCGCGTCGACCGGCGGCAGCGGCGCGTTGTTGCCCGGGCCGCAGTAATTGCCGTGGATGAGCATGGTCGGGCCGCGGTGATCGGGATTGAGCCCTTGCGCCTGGACGGGCGCCGCCAGACCGGCGGCGAGCAGGAGGGACAGGGAAAGCCGAACCATGATGCCTCGCGATTGCTGGGAGTCGCGCTCCGCGGCCGGGCCCGCTCGCGGCGGCGGGCAGGCCGGGGCGCGGTGACGCTTGATCGCTGGGCCAACCGGAGACCTGCGGTCCCGGTTCCTGATCCGGGGCCGGACGCTTGACCGCAGGTCGGACGGAGAACGCGGCGGCGGCCGGCGGATTGCCGGTGGCCGGGCGCGGTCTCGCTCCGGACCGATGCCATCCTGCGGTATCCTCTCAACCCGTTGCGAGAAGGCAGCCCGCCGTGGACACGCTGAAGGCCGAGACCGAGTCCCTTCCGCTGGAGGAGCGCCCCTTCCAGGTTCTCGTGGTCGCCGGCTCTGCGCGCCGCCGCGACGGCTGCCCCGGCCTCGACGGCAAGGCGCGCTTTCTCATGCACCGCATGCTCGGGCGCCTGCCGCCGGACTGGCAGGTCGACCACGTCGACATCGGCAACGAGCACGGGAAGCCGAAGATCCAGGGCTGCAACGGCTGCGTCGGCTCGTCCATGGCGCTCTGCGTCTGGCCCTGCAACTGCTACGCGCCGGACAGCGACCATCAGCCGGACCTGATGTGGAACGAGAGGCTCTACCCGCGCCTTGCCCGTGCGGATGCCTGGGCGATCATCGGGCCGGTCTGGTGGTACGGCCCGTCCACGAACCTGAAGGCGATGTTCGACCGTCTCGTCTGCGTGAGCGGCGGCAATCCGCGCCCGGACCTGATCGACAAGAAGAGCACCTTGAAGGCCCAGGCGCTGGAGCGCTCGCCCCTGTGGCGTCAGCTCAGCCGCAACCATCTGGAGGGGCGGACGGCGGCGTTCTTCTGCTACGGCAACCAGGGCGGCGACGAGCTCGACGAGGACGGGCGACCCCGCAACCTGGCGCACAGGGCTTGGTTCGATCCCGCGCTGCAGCCCTACCAGGGCGAGGAGCGGTTGGCTTATCAGGGCCTCGTCTGGCAGTGCCGCTACAGCGGCATCGAGGTGCCGGACCAGCTCTGGCGGCACGCGACGGTCGGGCGGGGCAAGCCCTATGCGGACGACCAGTCCGACGACATGGCCCGCGACGCCGATGCGATGGCCCGTTTCGACGCCTGGGTGGACGACTTCGTGCGGCACGTCACCGCCAAGGGGCGGGTCCCCGGCACCGCGCAGGCCGAACGGGCCGCCCAGCCCACGACGGCTTAGGATCAGGGAGTTCCGGCATCCCTGGCCGGGTCGGCCCACGCTGGTGGGCAACTCGGTCGCGGGCTTCACGAGAAACGCGCGCATCATGCCGCCGGCCCGAGATGCTGACGTATCGGGCCGTTGAGCCAACTCGGGTTTTCGGTGCCAGGCCAGAGGCTTGGCGACAATTCGAGAATGGAACCAACGGTCATGTCCAAGGCCCGTCGGGATCAGTTCAATACCGGCTGCGCCGATCGTGACGGATGAAACCGCGACTGGAAACCGCGGCTGACTGATCGCTCCCGCTCATGGCAGCCAACCCCGGCCCTCATGCTGAGGTGGCCGGCGCGAGCCGGCCCTTTGGCCGGCATCAGCCGGCACGCACCCCGGACCGGTGCTCCCGGCCACCAGAGCCTCGGACCAGCGTTCCGGCGTGCTTCGAGGGCCGGCTCGCGCCGGCCACTCAGCATGAGGAGCGGGGCGGCTTCCACGCAGGTCAGGTTCTATTAGCTCCCGCGCCGGCCGTTCTTCGCTGAGGAGACGCAATCGCCGGCCGACGACGTCCCGCGGCCCAGCGCGAGCCGGAGAGGCTGGCCGCCTCGGAGAGCGGCGCCGGCACGATCATGCAGGTGTCGTCGTCAACAGGCGCTATTTTGCAATGCAAAAATTTGTTGTGCAGCGCGGTATGTGATGATTTAATTGAATCAGAAGCCGATCACTGGAGGTTCCCATGCTCGTTCGCCGTTGCTGGAGCGCGTCCGCCGCACTCGCCGTTGCCGTTGCCGCCCTCGCCTCCGCTCCCGTTCGCGCCGAGGAGGCGCGCGTGACGGTGTTCCCGCCGCTCTATCGGGAGATCGCTCGCGAGACCCGCGCGATCGCGCCGCGAGCGGAGCTGACCACCACACCGCAGCCGGTGCCGGCCGCGCCCCGCAAGGCCGAGGCGGCGGAACGGGTCGCCCAGGTCCGCTGACGCGCCCGGACCGGGCAGGGCACCACAGGGGCCCGCCCGTCGGACAGGGCGATGCGACCGGTCCGTGACGGGCCGGTCGGGACGCGACCCCCTGGCCGAGTTCCGTGGATCATCGGCGTGCCCTTGCCGCGGCTCCGGCGCCGTTCCAGAGTGACCTGCCGGCCGACGCCCATCGGAGAACGGGGCGCGGATCGAACAGGGGAGGGGACGCGATGAGGCAGATCGCCGTAATCGGCGCGGGCCTGATGGGGCATGGCATCGCCCTGGTGCTGGCGCTCGGCGGGCATCGGGTGCGTCTGACCGACAGCCGGCCCGAGACGCTGGAGCAGGTGCCGGACCTGATGGCGTCGGCCCTCGACACGCTGCGGGAGGCAGGCGCGGTCTCCGCCGACTGGACGCCCGCACGCCTCGCCGAGGCGGTGCAGCTCCTCCCCGACCTCGCCGCGACGGTAGCCGGGGCGGATCTCGTCATCGAGGCGATCACCGAGAACCCGGAGGCGAAGCGCAGCCTGTTCGGCGACCTCGCGCGCCTCTGCCCGCCCGAGACGATCCTCGCCAGCAACACGAGCTATCTCGACGTCTTCCCGCTGATCCCGGAGGAGTGGCAGGCGCGCGCCCTCGTCGCGCACTGGTACACACCGCCCTACATCGTCGATCTCGTCGACGTGGTGCCGGGTCCGAAGACCGACCCCGCGGTCGTGGCCGAGATCCGCGACTTGGTGACCGGCCTCGGGCAGGTGCCGATCGTGCTCAAGCGCTTCATCCCGGGCTATGTCGCCAACCGCATCCAGTCGGCGATCTCGGCGGAGGTCTACCACCTGCTCGACGAGGGCATCGCCTCGCCGCGGGAGATCGACGACGCCATCATCCACGGGCTGGCGCTGCGCATCCCGATCCTCGGGCATCTCGCCAAGGCGGACTTCACCGGGATCGAGCTCCTGCGCCATGCGCTGGCCAATGCCAGCTACAGCCCGCCGCCCGCCCGCACCTCCTCGGCGGCGCTCGACGCGCTGGTGGCGGAGGGCCGCACGGGCGTCATGGCGGGCCGCGGCTTCTTCGATTGGGGCGGACGCGACCCGGCCGACCTGTTCCGCGACCGGGACCGGCGTCTCCTCGCCCTCAAGCAGGCCATGAAGGCGGTGGGACGGATGGAGGGGGACTGATACGGCCCGAGATGCTGACGCATCAGGCCGTTGGTATGAAACGGTCGACCGTTGTCCGAGCGATGCTATATCGGGGCGAACGCGTCCTTTCGCGCGGGAATCCGGCCGTCCATGTTCGACTTTCCCGTTCTCATCGGCGATATCGGCGGGACCAATGCGCGTTTCGCCGTGGTGCCGCGGCCCGACGCCGATCCGGTGACGCTCGCCCACGTGCAAACCGCCGCCTACCCGGACCCGAGCGCGGCGATCCGGGAGGCGCTGGCGCTTAGGCAGACGGCAGCCCCCCGCTCGGCGATCCTCGCCATCGCGGGGCGGGTCGACGGGCCGTCCGTCCATCTCACCAACGCGAATTGGGTGATCGAGGGCGCGCGGATCGGCCGGGATTTCGGCCTCAGCGCCTGCGCGGTGGTCAACGACTACGTGCCGGTGGCGGCCGGCGCGGCCGCCCTCGACCCGGCCGGCGAGGACCGGACGACCCTGGCGCCGATCGGCCCGGCTCTCGCGCCCGGCCGGGGCGCCCGGCTGGTGCTCGGCCCCGGCACGGGGTTCGGCGCCGCGGCGCTCGTGCCCTTCGGCAAGCAACTCGCCATCGTCTCCACGGAGGCCGGCCACACGGATTTCGGCCCGAGCGACGCGGCCGAGGCAGCGATCTGGCCGGCCCTGGAGCGGATCGAGGGACGCGTCACCGTCGAGACCCTGCTCTCGGGTCCCGGCCTGTCGCGGCTCTACGCGGCCCTCAGCGGCGGCAGCCGCGCCGCGCCGGCCGAGATCACCGCGCGGGGGCTGGCGGGCCAGGACCCGGCGGCGGTCGAGACGCTGAGGCTGTTCGCCAAGCTGCTCGGGCGTCTCTGCGGCGATCTCGCGCTCACCTTCCTGGCCACCGGCGGCGTCTATATCGGCGGCGGCATCGCTCCGCGCATCCTGCCGGTGCTGCAGCAGGGCGATTTTCGCCGGGCCTTCGAGCACAAGCCGCCCTTCTCCCGCATGATGCAGGCGATCCCGACCTGCGTCATCACCATCGCGGACCCGGCCTTCACCGGCTTGGCCGCGCTGGCCTCCCGGCCGGAGCTTTTCGCCTATGACGGGCAGGTCTGGCGGGCTGCGACCGGATCGGCCTGACCCGGGGCGGGATCGAGGGCCACCACGTCCGGGCAGTCATCCTCCCCGTCCCGCCGGGGCAGGCGGCGGCCAGGCGGGGCCGCGGGGTCGAGCAGCCGCGCGAATCGCTTCGAGACGGCGAGGTCGAGATTCTCGCGCTTGGCCCGGCGCTCGATGCGTGCGAGCGCGTTCATGGCCGGCCCGAGCACCGTGAACTCCGCCCGGTGGCCGTCGTCGAAGACGCCGACCAGCACCTCGCCCGTATGAAGGGCTGCCGTCACGTGAAGGGCCGGCAGCCCCTGCTCGACACGCCTCCGGTTGTCCTCGCTCACGCGGCGGCGGATCTCGCGGGCGCAGGCGAGGGCGGCCCGGGCCTGCGCCTCGGGCGACCCGTCGAGAAACAGCGCCAGCACGCCGTCCCCGATATACTTGTCCACGATGCCGCCCTGCCGGGAGATCGCTCCTTGAGCGGTCGCGCGGATGTCGAGGAGCCATCCGGCCACTGCGCTGCCGCCCCAGAAGCGGGTCAGGCTCGAGAAGCCGCGGATGTCGAGGGCGAGCAGGGCGGCGTTCCGGAAGCGCAGCGGCGTGTGGCCGTCCGGCGTGACGAGGTCGATCCCCGCCGGCACGAAGCGGGCGAGCTGCGCCCGTTCCTGCTCCAGGCGCAGAGCCTCGCCGAGGGCACGGCGCAGGCGCGCCACCCCGTCGATGACGAACAGGCCCGCCGCACTGAAGGCGAGGAGCCCGAAGGTCTGGTGGCTGAGCCTGAGCGCCGGCGCGAAGGGCGCGAGGTCCGGCCACACGACGCCGAGCGCCAGCACCAGCCCCCAGGCGCCGCTGACCAGACCGGCGAAGACGGCGGTCTGCGCGATGCGCAGGGTCAACCCCGTCTGCAGCAGGAGCAGGAAGGCCGGCAGCCAGCTGACCATATCGCCGGCATCGGATGGCCCCTTCGTCCCGGCCATCATGTGCTCGATCACGACATAGGCCGCGAGGGCCGCATCGAGCAGGGTCGAGATCCAGGACAGGCGACCGCCATCCCGGCGACGTTCGGCGAGGATGAGCCACACCGAACTCGCTGCGTATCCGCCGAGGATGAACCAGTGGCTGCCCGCATGGAGCGCGCCGTCATGGATCTGCGCCGCCACCAGGAGCAGCAGGAAGATCACCAGACGCAGCGCGAGCACACGGCGGCGGTTCCCGGCGGCCAGCACCGAGGCCAGGGTCTCCCGCGTCCGCCGCTGCACCGCCTCCCGGCCACCAATAGTCATGGGGCCGGATTTACGCTGCGTCCGCGCGGCCGTCGAGGGCCGGGCTCTCGCCGATTGTGCCTACGAACCGTGGGACGCTGACGAAGGGTGCGTCGAGCAAAAGCCGTTCACGGTGGAACGGTTTATGCTCGAAGCTTTTGAGTTTTCTGCATTTTTCTGCGACGAACCGGCATCCGCTTCGTCGGACAATGCTCTAGTAGCCCTTCCAGAGGCCCGGCGTAGCGAGTTCGACGAGGTGGCCGTCCGGATCGCGGAAATAGAGGCTGGTGCCGCCGCGCGGCCAGATGGTGCGGCCCTCGATGGCGATGCCGGACGCGGCCAGATGCTCCTCCCAGGCGCCCAGCGCCTCCGCCGGGATGGAGAGGGCGAGATGCAGCGGTCCCTGCCCGTCATGCGGCGGGATGGTGCCCCCGGGCATCTCGATCGGGTGCAGGGAGCCGCCGCGCGGGAACAGGAGCAGCACGCCGCCGCCGGCGACGTCGAAGGCGCGCATGCGGTGATCGGCGTGGATGCAGGGCAGGCCCATCGGGCCGCCCCAGAAGGCGGCGGCCCGCTCAAGATCCTCCACGTAGAGGACGGTTTCCAGGATGCCCGCGATCTCCGGCATGGTCGTCTTCCGGGGAATCCGAAGCGGCATCCGCTCCCGCCGGGACGGATGCCGCTCGGGTTTCTGGTCTTGGCCAGGGCGGGGGTTAGGCCCTCCGCCCTATGCGGCGGCCGGATTCACGGCCTCTTCGGCGAGTTCCGACAGAACTTCGTCGGTATTCTCCTCCTCGACAAGGGTCTCCTTGAGCAGTTCCTCAGCTTCCCCGAGGCCGAGCTGCCGGGCCCAGGCGAGAAGAGTGCCGTAGCGGGTGATCTCGTAATGCTCGACCGCCTGCGCGGCGGCGATCAGCCCGGCATCGAGCGCCTCGCCGCCCGAGAACTCGCTCATCACCTCCTCACCCTCGGCGATGATGCCCTGAATCGCCTTGCAGGTGACGCCCTCGGTTTTCTCGTCCAGGAGGCGGAAGATCTGGTCGAGGCGCTTGACCTGCTCGCGGGTCTCCTGAAGGTGGATACCGAAAGCGCCCCGCAGCGCTTCCGTGCTGGCGGCCTCGGCCATCTTGGGCAATGCCTTGAGAATCGCGTTTTCGGCGAAATAGGTGTCCTTGAGCTGGTGGAGGAACAGGGCCTTCAGGTCTTTCCCGGGCATCTTGGTACTCCTGATCAGTATATCAGTACCCCCGGAAACTCGGGCTCAAGGGGGATCGTTCCGGGCCGAGAACACCATTCGGCACCTTGACCGCGGCGGGCCGGATGGGCGTCGTGGAGCATCCTCACCGCCTCTTTTCGAGTCCCGCGATGCCTGCGCTCCCCGATCCCGACACGATCCTCACGCTGCTGCGTCGGGCGACCGAGAAGGTGCGCGCCGCGACGGCGCGGGCCCAGGCCGCGGAAGCGCGCGCGACCCGGATCGCCGCGCAGGTCCGTCCGCTGCTCGACCGCGTCGAGGCCGAGCTGCGCGCGGCGGCCGGTCGCGTGGAGGCGGCGCGGCGGGACGCGGCGGAGGCCGAGGCCCGCTGCGGGGCCGCCGAGGCGGTTCTCGCCGTGGAGCGCGAGCGGGCGCGGCGCCTGGAAGCGCGGCTGGCGACGGCCGAGGCCCGGCTGGCCCGGGCCCGGGAGGGTTCTGGCGGAGGAGCCGTCGCGGCCGCAGGCGAGCGGTCTCGACGCCGGAGCGGCCACCTCCCTCCATTGAGCGGCCGTCCGGAGGCGGGGTGCCGGGGCGTGCCGGTCGGAGGCTGGCAGGTGCGTCCCGACGGATGCCGGTTGTCATCGGTCGTCCGTCCAGGCGAGACGAAGAATCGGTCGCGGGGCTCCCGACAGGAGCGCAACGAAAAAGCCCGGCCTTTCGGCCGGGCTTCTGCTGGGGATCGGGGGGGCCCAGACTTAGTAGGTGCCGAACTTGTAGTTCAGGCCGGCGCGGACCACCGCGAACTCAGTGTCGCGGCGCAGGTTGGCGCCGCTGACCACCACCACGCCGGGGCTCGCCGTCGTGATGAGGGTGCCGGCATTGTTCACCGCGAAGGCGCCGCTGCGGTTCCGCTCGCGCTCCAGGTTCACGTACAGGCCTTCGACCTTCACCGTCACGGCGTTCGACTTGAAGAAGTTCAGGAACGAGTCGGTGGGCAGGGCGTACTCGACACCGCCGCCAGCGGTCCAGCCGGTCTGGAAGTCGTCGCGGTTGGGCAGGCCGAAGTCGCGGCCGCCGCCGCTGCCATAGGCGAAGCCGCCGGTGGCGTAGACCAGGGTGCGGTCGAAGGCGTAGCCGAGCCGGCCGCGCACCGTGCCGAACCAGTCGAGACCGGAGATGCCGGCCGGGTTGAACACCGTCTGGGCGGCGATCGGGCCGGTGGCCAGGAAGCGGTTGCGGTTGCGGCCGAAATCGGCGAACTGGGCGTCGGCCTCGAGACCGATCACCACGCCCGAGCCGGGCGTGAACTGGTAGTTGTAGCCGACCTGACCGCCGCCGACGAAGCCGTCATTGTTGTTGCGGTTCTGGAAGGCGATCACCGTCGGGGCAAAGACGAGGCCGGTGGCCGGGCCGACGCCGAGCACCGTCGGGGTGTTGTTGTCGTTGGTGCTGAAGCCGTAGCCGGCGTTGAAACCGGCGTAGAACCCGGTCCAGGTGAAGACCGGCACCGGCGTGAACACCGGCGGGGGCGCAACACGGCGCGGCAGATCCGCGGCCAGGGCGGAACCGGCGACGAGCACGCCCGCGAGGGCGGTGGCGCTCTTCAGAAGCGACTTCATGGTTCTGGTCCTCTCTACGATGCTGCGGGGACGTCCCGGCCGCGGCCCGACGATCTCCCGAAGCAGTGCCTCGACATATCCCGGCAGCCTTGTGAAAGCTGTGTCCTGGCGACAACGCTGGTGAGGTTCACCGCGGCCTTATCGGCGGTTCGTCGCCCGGATTCCCTTGGCTCCTTGCCGCTTCAACGCACGCGAATGGCCAAGGTTCACTGCGTTCCGAAAATTTTTCGTGGCCCGCGGTGTCCGGTGCTTGGCGAATTGGAAGTGCCGCTACGGCGTCAGCGCGATGGCCGACACGAGACGGCCGTAATCCGCCTCCCGGCGGTGTGTGGTGCGGCGATAGCTGAAGAAGCGGTCCGCATCGCCGTAGGTGCACAGGCCGAGATCCGCGACGGTGCCGACGCCCGCCCGGCGCAGCCGCCGCGTGATGTAGCCTGGCAGGTCGAACAGGTGGTGATCCGGTCGGTCGGGGCTCGGCGCGAAGCGGCCGGCATTCTCGGGATCGGCCTCGACGAAGCGGGCGCGGAATTCCGGGCCCACCTCGTAGGCCGCAGCGCCGATCGTCGGCCCGAGCACGGCGGTGATGCGCCCCCGCGCGGCACCAAGCCGCTCCATGGCATCGAGCGTCGCCTCGATGATGCCGGTGAGCGCTCCCTTCCAGCCCGCATGGGCGGCGCCGACGACCCGGTTTTCCGGATCGGCGAACAGGATGGGACCGCAATCGGCCGTGAGGATGCCGAGGGCGAGGCTAGGCACCCGGGTCGCCATGGCGTCCGCCTGCGGCCGCTCGGCGAAGGGCGCCTCGGCGATCACGCATTCGGCCGAGTGGATCTGGTACAGGCTCGCCAGCGCGCCGGGCGCCAGGCCGAGCCGCTCGGTCATCCGGCGGCGGTTCTCGGCGACGCGGGCGGGCTCGTCGCCCGAGCCGAGGCCGCCGTTGAGCGAGGCGTAGACGCCGTCCGAGACGCCGCCCTGCCGGGTGAAGAAGGCGTGGCGGATGCCGGGGAGCACGCTGAGGGCGGGAGCTTCGAGCAGCATGGCGGCGCCTATCCGGAGAGGGTGGAGCGGGGGAGGGCGGGCAGGCTCGGCAGCCCGGGACCAGAGACGCCCAAAACCTTAAAGAGCCGCCCCATTCCGGTGGGCGCATCGTCGGTGAGCCGCGCGGCGCCCGCCGCGATGGCAGCTGCCTGATCCGGCCGCGCCCGGGCCGACAGCCGCTCCACGCGCGAGCCGAGGCCGAGCGCCAGCAGGAAATCGCGCTGCATGACCGGCCCGTGGATGGCCGCGCCCGCCTCGCTCGCCGCACGGGCGAGGCCGCCGAAATCGACCTGCGCGGTAAGGTCGGTCTCCCCCGGCGCGTCGAGCACGCCGATCCTGCGGTGCCGGGAGACCGCCTGGAGCGTGTCGGTGAGGCCGAGGCCGGCTTCGCCGTAATCGATTGCGAGAAGCGCGCCGCCGTCCCGCACGAGGCGGCCGGCGAGAATGCGCATGAGGGCGAGCGCCACCGAGGGAACAGTCAGCACCGCGCCCTCCGGCGCCGCGACCGCAAGGTCCGGCACCGGGTCGGGGTCGAGGCCGAAGGCGAGGCCGGTGCCGTCCGCGGCGAGGCCGACCCGGCGCATGCACCAGCCGCGGGCGGTGCGCTCGTATTGGCGCACTGGCAACGCGTCGAAGAACTCGTTGGCGAGGATGAGCAATGGTCCCGCCGGCACGTCCTCGACCCGGTCGTGCCACGCGATCGGCCGGCCGATCGGGGCGAGGCGCTCCCGCTGCGCGGCGCGCAAGCTCGGGCTCGTCTCCACGAGGTGGAGATCGACCGCCTCCGCGAAGGCGGGCAAAGCGGTTCGGATGGCCCGGAGCGCGTCCGCCATCAGCGTGCCGCGGCCGGGGCCCAGCTCGACGAGGCGGCAGGGCGAGGGGCGACCCATCTCGTGCCAGACCGAAGCCGCCCAGAGGCCGAGGAGTTCGCCGAAGATCTGGCTGATCTCGGGCGCGGTGGTGAAGTCGCCGGCGGCCCCGAGCGGATCGCGGGTACGATAATAGCCGAAGCGCGGATGGCCGAGGCAGAGCGCCATGTAGTGCTCGACCGGGATCGGGCCGTTCTCAGCGATGAGCGCCCGCAGTTCCGCGAGCAGGGGCGTCGGGCTCACGCCGAATGCGCCTCGGCGTCGGCGGGCCCCTGCTCCAGCCGCGGGCGGGGCGCCGTGGCGCCCCGGAGCGCCAGCGCGATCACCACGATCCCGATGACGACCATCGGGATGCAGAGCAGCATGCCCATGGTGATGCCGCCGTTCAGCGCCGAGACCTCCGTGCCGAACAGGAAGCCGAGCTGCGGGTCGGGCTCGCGGAAGAACTCGCAGGCCGTGCGGGCGATGGCGTAGCCGAGGACGAAGATGCCCCCGAGGAGGCCCGGCCGCCGGAAGCCGAAGCGGCGCATGGCGAGCGCCATGGCGAGGAAGAGCAGGAGCCCCTCGGCCCCCGCCTCGTAGAGCTGGCTCGGATGGCGCGGCACCGGGCCGCCATTCGGGAACACCACCGCGTAGGGGAAGTCCGGCGCCGGCCGGCCCCACAACTCGCCGTTCACGAAATTGGCGATGCGGCCGAAGAACAGGCCGATCGGCACCGCCACGGCGGCGAGATCGAGGAGCGCGAAGCCGCTCAAGCCCCGCGCGCGGGCGAACAGCACCAGGGCCAGCACGGCACCGAGAAAGCCGCCGTGGAACGACATGCCGCCGCGCCAGATCGCCAGGATCTCGGCCGGATGCGCCAGATAGGCGCTAAGATTGTAGAACAGCACGTAGCCGATGCGCCCGCCGAGCACGACGCCGAGGGCCACCCAGACGATCAGGTCGTCGATATCCGCGCCTGAGGGCCGCCGCACCGGTCCCCAGAGGGACGGGAGGGCGACGAGGCGCTTGGCATAGAACCAGCCACCGACGAGTCCCGCGATATAGGCGAGCGCGTACCACTTGATCGCGATCGGCCCGATCGCGATGGCGACCGGGTTGATGGCGGGAAAGGGAATCGCGAGGAGCGGCATCATCGGGCGGCAGAGGTGAACCGACCGCGGCCCAGCGTCAACCTGCGACGCTGCCGCGGGGATCAGGCCGGAGGCGGCGCCTCGGCGCTCATGTTCCCGTCGAGGAAGAGCCGGTAGGCCGGGTTGCCGCTCTCGTCGTGATAGGGATAGCCGAGGTCGTCGAGGGCCCGCTGGAACCGGGTGCGGTCGCTCTCCGGAACCTGGATCCCGGCGAGGATGCGGCCGTAATCGGCGCCGTGGTTGCGATAGTGGAACAGGGAGATGTTCCACGCGTCGCCGAGCCCGTCCAGGAACTTCAGGAGCGCGCCCGGCCGCTCGGGGAACTCGAAGCGGAACAGCCGCTCGTCCGTCAGGCCCGGCACCCGTCCGCCAACCATGTAGCGGACATGGGTCTTGGCCATCTCGTTGTCGCTGAGGTCGAGCACCGGATAGCCGGCCTCGGTCAGGCTCGCGATCAGCGCGCGCTTCTCGCCCGGCTGCCCCTGGAGCTGCACGCCGACGAAGATGTGGGCGTCCGGGCCTTCCGCGTAGCGATAGTTGAACTCGGTGATCGCGCGTTGGCCCAGCGCCTGGATGAAGGCCCGGTAGCTGCCGCGCCGCTCGGGGATGGTGACGGCGATCAGCACCTCGCGGCGCTCGCCGAGCTCGGCCCGCTCGGCGATGTGGCGCAGCCGGTCGAAGTTGAGGTTGGCGCCGCTGTTGATGGCGACGAGCGCGCCGCCCGGACCGGCCCCGTTCTCCGCCGCCCAGGCCTTGAGCCCCGCCACCGCGAGCGCGCCGGAGGGTTCCGAGATGGCGCGGGTGTCGTCGAACACGTCCTTGACGGCAGCGCAGATCGCGTCGGTGCCGACCGTGACGACACCGTCGAGATACTCGCGGCAGAGCCGGAAGGTCTCGGCGCCGGCCTGCCGCACCGCGACGCCGTCGGCGAACAGCCCGACGGAGTTCAGCACCACGCGCTCGCCCGCCTTCAGGGCCGCCGCCATGCCGGCCGCATCTTCCGGCTCGACGCCGATGACCTTGGTCTCCGGCCGCAGGAACTTCACCACGATGGCGATGCCGGCCGCGAGGCCGCCGCCGCCGATCGGCACGAAGATCGCCTCGATCGGCCCGGAATGCTGGTGGAGGATCTCGAGCCCGATCGTGCCCTGGCCGGCGATCACCTCAGGATCGTCATAGGGGTGGATGAAGGTCAGCCCCTGCTCGGCTTCCAGCGCCTTGGCATGCGCGTAGGCCTCGTCGAAGGCATCGCCGTGCAGCACGGCGTTCCCGCCGCGCGCCCGCACGGCCTCGACCTTGATGGCGGGGGTCGTGCGCGGCATCACGATCGTCGCCCGCGCGCCGAGCTTGGCTGCGGCGAGCGCCACGCCCTGGGCGTGGTTGCCGGCGGAGGCGCAGATCACGCCGCGCTCCAGCGCCTCCCGGGACAGCCCCGCCATCTTGTTGTAGGCGCCGCGCAGCTTGAAGGAGAAGACCGGCTGCAGGTCCTCCCGCTTGAGGAGCACCGGCGCACCGATCCGGCCCGAGAGGCGCGGCATCCGGTCGAGCGGGCTCTCGATGGCCACGTCGTAGACGCGGGCGGTGAGGACCTTCTTGATGTAGTCGTGCACGGGACGATGTCCGGATGGCGGGAGGGGCGGAACCTTCCGCAAAGGCTGCCCCATAGCCGGTTTCGGCGCGCGACGCGAGCGTGGGCGTCAATTCAGCCGAGGCTCCGCGAGATCCACTTGGCGACGAGCGGCCCGGTGATGATGACGACGAGGAGCCGCAGCGTCTGGACGGCCAGCACGAAGGAGACATCCGCCCGCGAGCCCACCGCGATGATCGCCACCGAATCGAGGCCGCCGGGGCTCGTGGCGAGGATTGCCGTCAGGAGGTCGATCGGCAGCACGAAGGTGAGGCCGAAGGCCCAGACCCCGCAGAGCGCGATCAGGCCGAGGGTCGCCGCCAGAACCCCCGGCAGGGCGTAGAGGGTCGCGCGCACGGTCGCCCGGGTGAAGCGCAGCCCGACCGTCCAGCCGACCGCCGCATAGGCGAGGGCGAGCAGCCAGTCGGGCAGGCTCATGCTGGCCTGACCCGTGGCGTGGAGTGTCGCGCCGATCACCAGCGGTCCGATCATGGCGCCGGACGGGATGTTGAGCCTGCGGCCGAGCCACGCCCCGAGGGCCGCGACCGCCAGGGTCGCCAGCACGGCGCCCGGCTCGGGCGCGCCGACGGGGGCCGGCAGGCCGGCCGGTGCGTCGCCGACGAAAAGCCGCGCCACGATCGAGGCCGACAGCGCCACGCAGGCGACGCGCAGGTACTGCATGAAGGCGACGAGGCGCGGATCGGCGCCGTATTCCTCCGCCATGGCCACCATGGCGGCGGCGGCGCCCGGCGAGGAGCCCCAGGCCGCGGTGGTGCCGGGCAGGAGCCGGATGCGGGTGAGGAGCCAGCCCACGGAGGCGCTCGCCAGCACCGTCACGCCGACCACGGCGAGCATCAGGATTCCGTCCGCCATCAGTGTCCGCACGATGGAGGCGTTGACCGCATGGGCCACGAGGCAGCCGATCAGCGCCTGCGCGGCGAGGAAGCCGGCCTTCGGCACCCGGATCGCCGCGCCCGACACCCCGAAGCCGATCGCGGCGAGCATCGGCCCGAGCAGCAGGGCGGCCGGGAATCCCGCCGCGGAGAGGACCACGGAGAGGCCCGCCGACGCGGCGACGAGGCCGATCCATTGCGGGGCCGCGTACGCGACGGATCGGCGGAGGTCCAGGTCGGCAGGCTTCATGGCAAGCATCTTTTGGCCGCCCGCGCCCGATCCGGAAGCGGATCCGTCGGGGGACGACGCAGAGGGTCGCTAGAGCATTTTCCGACGAAGTGGATCCCGGTTCGTCGCAGAAAATGCGGCGAAATCAAAAACCTGGAGCAGGATCCGTTCCACCGTGAACGGACCCTGCTCTAGCGGCGAATCATGGCCCTGTCATGCCGAACCGGGCGCCTCCGCGTCGCTGCAGGCAAGCGTTGCACCCGGTGCATGCGCCCGGAAGAACGTCGCGAGCCGCCCCAGCCCCTCGCCGCGCGGATCGCTGGAGCGCCATGCGAGGGCGATCACGCGGTCGGGGCCGCCCTCGGCGAAGTGCCGGCAGACCGTGAGGCCGCTCGGATCCGGGCCGCTCGGCACGGCGAGCGCCGGCAGGAGCGTGTAGCCGGCGCCCGCCGCCACCATGGAGCGCAGGGTCTCCAGGCTGGTGGCGTGCCGCCCCGCCCCCGGGCCGGCCCCGCAGGCCGCCACCGCCTGATCGCGCAGGCAGTTGCCCTCGTCGAGGAGGAGCAGGTCACGCCCGGCGAGGTCGGCGGCCTGCGGCGCATCCCCGACCGCGAAGGCGTGATCGGCCGGACAGGCGAGCAGGAACGGCTCGCGGAACAGCGGCACCACGGTCAGTCCCGCCTCGGCGATCGGCAGCGAGACGAGGGCGGCGTCGAGCCGGCCCTCGCGTAGCCCCTCCAGGATCTCGGCGGTGCGCCCCTCGCTGAGCGCGAGCGCGAGTTGCGGGAAGTCCTGGCGCAGCTGGCGCAGCACCAGAGGGAAGAGATAGGGGCCGAGGGTCTGGATCGCCGCGAGCACCAGCCGGCCGGCGAGGGGGGCGCCGTGGCCCTCGCGGGCCAGAAGCAGCAGGCGGTGCGCCTCGGCCAGCACGGCCCGGGCCTGCCGCACCAAAACCTGGCCGCCCGGGGTCAGCAGCACCCGCCGGTTCGTGCGCTCGAAGATCGTCAGCCCGAGCGCCTCCTCCAGCTTGCGCACCTGAACGCTGAGCGTCGGCTGGCTGACATTGCAGCGCTCGGCCGCCCGCCCGAAGTGGTTTTCGTCAGCGACGGCAACGACATATTCGAGATCGCGAAGGGACAGGCCGGCAAGGTTCATAGGCGCTGTCTATCATTGATTTCGCAACGATGCATTGGCCATGCGGTCATGTGCGGGCCATAAGCCGAGGCGAGAACGGTTCTAAGGGCGGTTGGGGCCGACGCCCCCCGACCCTATGTCAGCCGTCCTCGCGCGGTGCCGATCTTTCCCTGCGAGCCGGCGTCGCGCCCTTCGGTTCAAGAGGAGGCTTCATGAGCGATCAACGCCCCATCCTGACGACCCGCCAGGGCCATCCGGTCCGCGACAATCAGAGCCTGCGCACGGTCGGCGAACGGGGACCCGCGACGCTCGAGAACTACCAGTTCATCGAGAAGATCACGCATTTCGACCGCGAGCGGATCCCCGAGCGCGTGGTGCACGCCCGCGGCGCCGGTGCTCACGGCTATTTCGAGGCTTATGGCAAGATCGGCGACGAGCCGGCCTCCAAGTACACCCGCGCCCGCGTCCTCAACGAGACCGGCGTGAAGACCCCGGTCTTCGTACGCTTCTCGACCGTGGCCGGCGCCAAGGAATCCCCCGAGACCGCCCGCGACCCGCGCGGCTTCGCCGTGAAGCTCAAGACCGTCGAGGGCAACTGGGACCTCGTCGGCAACAACCTCAAGGTCTTCTTCATCCGGGACGCCATCAAGTTCCCGGACATGATCCACGCGTTCAAGCCCGATCCGGTGACGAACCGCCAGGAGGCGTGGCGCTTCTACGACTTCGTGGCGCAGCACCCCGAGTCGATCCACATGGTGACCTGGCTGAAGTCGCCCTGGGGCATCCCGGCCAATTACCGCGAGATGGAAGGCTCGGGCGTCAACACCTACAAGCTCGTCAACGCCGAGGGCGTGGCGCACCTCGTCAAGTTCCACTGGATCCCCAAGCAGGGCGTGCGGAACCTGACCAACCGGCAGGCCGCCGAGATCCAGGCGCAGGATGTCGGCCACGCGACCAAGGATCTCTACGACAACATCATGGCGGGCAACTTCCCCGAATGGGAATTCGCCGTGCAGATCATGCCGGACGGCCCGAACGACCACCTCTCGTTCGATCCGCTGGACGACACCAAGCGCTGGCCCGAGGACCAGTTCCCGCTCCTGAAGTGCGGCCGCATGGTGCTCGACCGCGTGCCGGACAACTTCTTCGCGGAGGTTGAGCAATCGGCCTTCGGTACCGGCGTGCTCGTCGACGGCATCGACTTCTCGGACGACAAGATGCTGCAGGGCCGGACCCTGTCCTACTCGGACACGCAGCGCTACCGCGTCGGCCCGAACTACCTGCAGCTGCCGATCAACGCGCCGCAGCCCGGCGTGAAGGTCTATTCGAACCAGCGCGACGGCCAGATGACCTACACGGTCGACGGCACCGGCCCGAACAAGCACATCAACTACGAGCCGAGCACCCTGGCCGAGGGCCTGCGCGAGGCGCCGAAGCTCGCCAAGGACTACCACCAGCCGGTGACCGGCAATCTCGGCCGCTACCAGACCAGCCGGACCGAGGACGACTACACCCAGGCCGGGGAGCGCTACCGCACCTTCGAGGATTGGGAGCGCGAGGACCTGATCGCCAACCTCGTGGCGGACATGAAGGAATGCCCGGAGCCGATCCAGCTGCGGATGGTCTGGCACTTCTGGCACGCCGACGAGGATTACGGCCGCCGCGTGGCGGAGGGCGCTGGGATCGACCTGGAGAAGGCCAAGGCCCTGCCGCCGCTCCCGGGCCGCGTCGCCCCGCACAAGCGCCTCGCCGCCGAGACCTATTCGGACGGCAAGACGGCCCAGAAGGTCGCGGCGGAGTAGGCTCTCCCGCAGCCTGATGCTGCCCGCCCGGACGCCCCCGTCCGGGCGGGCTTTTTTGTTTGGTGCCGGGCCATCCGGGGCAACGACGAGCGGTCCAGCGCCGCTATCGCCCTCGATGCCGCCAGCTCATCGTGGGGTTCGGCGGGAGCCGGCTTCGGCGAGCGCGATACGGTCCGGAGGATATCTCCGCGCGTGGCGTTGCCATATGGTAAGGCGCCATATAGTATGGCGGCGTATGATAACGCTCGAACGGAAATACGCGGCCTTGCTGGCCAGGGCGGCTGCCGATGATGCGGCCCCGGTCGAGGAGATGCGCCTTTGCTTCGAGGTGCTGGCGCTCGCCGCCGCCATCGATCGCGACTGTGCGGCGCGCCTTGGGCCGCACGGCCTGTCGGAAGGCAAGTTCGTTCTCCTGTTCCTGCTGGAGGATGCAGAGGACGGGCTGTCGCCGCACGAACTGGCGGATCGGGCCGGCGTCACCCGCGGCACGGTGACGGGACTGCTCGATGGCCTCGAACGCGCCGGCTTCGTTCGGCGCCTCTCGCACGATGAAGACCGCCGCAGGCTCGTCGTGCGGCTGACACCAGAGGGCCGCCGGCTGGCGAAGGATCTCATCGCCGAGCATGGTCGGTGGATCGGCTCGCTGTTCTCGGACCTCTCCGGGGAGGAGCGCGCGGTGCTGAGCCGCCTCCTCGCGCGGGCCTTTGAGCGCACGGGCACCGGTGCCGAAGCGGACGGGAGGGCCGAGGCATGAGCCCGCTGCCCGACCGGCTCGCCGCCATCCAGGCGGGCTTACGGGAAACCGCGACCCTGGCCGAGGTGCTGGCGGTCGATTGTCCGGCGCTGCTGCGGGCGGTCTTCCCTGCGCTCGCATCCGAGTGCCGCGCCGAGGTGGAGGCGCTGTCGGGGAGCGGAATCCTGGCGCGCATGACGGCGATGGGCCATCTGCTACTCGACCGGCTCGGCCCGGCCGAGATCGCGCTCCTTGCCGCGCATCCGAGCGATACGGTGCGCGGCTGGGCCTGCTTCATGATCGGCGCGCGCGACATGCCGCTCCCCGAGAGGCTGACGGCGATCCGCCCGCTCGCGGATGACCACCATTTCGGGGTTCGGGAATGGGCGTGGCTCGCCGTCCGCCCTGCCATCGCGGCCGACCTCGACGCTGCCTTTGCCGGCCTCACGGGCTGGACCGGCGACCCGTCCGAGCGCATCCGCCGTTTCGCCTGCGAGGCGACGCGCCCCCGCGGCGTCTGGTGCCGCCATCTCGCCGCGCTGAAGGCCGATCCGCAGCCGGGACGGGCGCTGCTCGACCCTCTGAGGGCGGATCCGTCCGCCTATGTCCAGAACTCGGTCGGCAACTGGCTGAACGATGCGGCGAAGACGCGCCCGGACTGGGTCCGCGGCGTGATCGACGATTGGCTGTCCGGCCACCCCGCACCGGTCACCGGGCGGATCGCCCGCCGCGCCCTCCGCTCCATCGACAGAATCACTCCCGCCGAGAAGGACCCGCCCTCATGCACCACATGCTGATCGAGCTCTATGCGCCGAAGCCCGCTTGGCTCCGGCTCGACGCGGATGCGCGGCAGGCCGTCTTCTCCCGAATCGGCGAGGGGATGGGCGCGATCCTGGCGCTCGGCATCGAACCGCTGGCCTTCGGCGAGATCGCCGGAGATGTCGCCAACTCCGCCGGACAGCGATTCTTCGCCGTGTGGCGAGCGCCTGACCGCTCGGCCCTGGACGCGCTGGTGGAGGGCATCGCCGCGTCCGGGTGGCACGACTATTTCGAGACGGTGAACGCCGCCGGCGAGGCAGTCGACCTCACGGCGCATCTCGGCCAGCTCGCGGCCGCGTGAGACCGTCTCCGAACGCTTGGTTCGGAGACGGTCGACGATCGGCGCGCCCGGCCTCCCGCTCCCTCTTGCATGTTTGACGGGCCGACCAGCGCACCAAGCTGTGAGGTGCGTCGCGGCCGGTGGCCACCGGCCGCGACGCGGGCGGCCGGGATCGATCTCCCTCTAGGATTGGCACCGTGGGAAAGCAGGATCCGGCCGCCCTCTGGCTCTTGTCCTGAACAGATGCTGGGGAGCAAGTCCCGTATGCAAGGCAAGGAAGTGTCCAAACAAGAGACCGCGGGCAAGTCTAGCGTGGGGATCGACGTCAGCAAGAGCTGGCTCGACGTCCACGTCCTCCCCTCCGGCCAAGCCCAGCGGTTCGCCAATACCGAGGTCGGCATCCGGCAGCTCAAGCGCTGGCTTGGGCGCTTTGCTCTGGGGCTGGTCGTGGTCGAGGCCACCGGCAAGTGGCACCGCCAGACCCGCCGCAGCCTGCATGCCTCGGGCCTGCCGGTCGCCGTCGTCGATCCGTTTCGGGTGCGCATGTTCGCCAAGGCGCAAGGCATCTGGGCCAAGACCGATCGGCTCGATGCCCGCGTGCTGGCGCAGTTTGCCGCGGTGATGGCCCCCCCGCAGCGCCCGCCGGCCTCGGACGCGCTCGAAGCGCTCCAGGAACTGGTCGCGGCCCGCGACAGCGCCGTGGCCGAACAAACCGCCCTCAAGAACCAGCTGGCCGCGGCCGCAAGCCCGTTCCTGATCCGCCAGCTCCAGGACCGTCTGGCCAGGATCGCCGCGGACATCGAGGCCCTTGCCGGCGAGATCCGCCGGCTCATCGCGGCCGATCCCGGACTGGCCCGGCGGCATGCCATCCTGGTCTCGATCCCCTCGATCGGGGACACGATCGCGGCCACCCTGGTGGCCAGCCTGGCCGAGCTGGGCACCTGCAGCAGCCGGCAGATCGGCCTGCTGGCGGGCCTGGCGCCGGTCGCCGACGATTCCGGCGCGCGCCAGGGCGTGCGGGTCATCTGGGGCGGCCGCCCGCCCGTGCGCCGCGTCCTCTACCTCGCGGCGCTCTCGGCCGCCCGCCACAACGCCGGCCTGAAAGCCTTCCACGAACGCCTGATCGCCAACGGCAAGAAGCCAAAGTGCGCCATCATCGCCGTGGCCCGCAAGCTCGCCGTGCTGGCCAACAGCCTCATCGCTCAGGACCGCCTCTGGACGCCAAATCAGCCCCAACAGGCTTGACGCCAAACACAGATGCTTTCCCGGGCGCATGCAGCGTCAGCGGAGTGCGACCCGGGACCCAGCACAGGACGTCGCACAGCGACCGCTGGTCAGCCACGGTGAAGACATGCGGAGCCGCTTCGCGGCGAGTCCTCGTGCTGGTTCCCGGATCTTCTTCCGCTGACGCTGCAGTCGTCCGGGACAGAGGGAGCGGGATGGGACGGAGCAGAGTTCCGCGCCGGCCCGACCCGCATCGAGGACATCGCGAAACTCACCTGCTCGCGTATCGTGCCATTGGCGGCCGATGGGGACCGGGATGGACTTGGAGATGCGCAGGCAGGTCGACGGCGGCTCGCCCTTCGAGCGGGCCTACGGGTATTCCCGGGCCGTGGTGCAGGGCGGCTTCGTGTTCGTCGCCGGGACGACGGGCTACGACTACGCCACCATGAGCATGCCGGAGGATCCGGCCGCACAGGCGGAGGCGTGCTGGCGGACCATCGCGGCAGTCCTCGCCGAAGCCGGCTCCTCCCTGGAGCAGGTGGCGCGGGCGACCTACTACGTCACCGAGCGCAGCCATGCGGAGGCAGTGGTCGCCGTGTGCGGCCGGGTGATGGGCGAGATCAGGCCCGCCGCGACGCTCCTCGTCGTGGCGGGCCTGCTGCGGCTGGAGATGAAGGTCGAGATCGAGGTGACGGCGGCGCTGGCCTGACTGGTCAGGCGGGCGGCATCACGCCGCCCGCACGGTGGCCAGGAAGTGGACGACCTCGCCGCTCAGCCGCTCGGATTGCCGGGACAGGTCGGAGGCCGAGGCCAGCACCTGCGCGGCGGCGGCCCCGGTCTCTTCCGCGGCGCCCGCGACCGCGCCGATCGTCGCCGTGACGTCGCTCGTTCCGACCGCCGCCTGGGTGACGTTGCGCACGATCTCCTGGGTGGCCGCGCCCTGCTCCTCCACCGCCGCCGCGATCGAGCCCGAGACCTCGCTGATCTGCCGGATGACGCCGGTGATCCGGCCGATCGCCGCCACGGCCTCACCGGTCGAGCCCTGGATGCGGCCGATCTGGCCGGTGATCTGCTCGGTCGCCCGCGCGGTCTGGCCGGCGAGTTCCTTGACCTCGGCGGCGACCACCGCGAAGCCGCGGCCGGCCTCGCCGGCCCGCGCCGCCTCAATGGTGGCGTTGAGCGCCAGCAGGTTGGTCTGGCCCGCGATGGTCGAGATCATCGCGACCACGTCGCCGATCTCCGCCGCGGCCCGGCTCAGGTCCTGCACCACGGAGGCGGTCTGGCCCGCCTCGGCGACCGCTGCTCGGGCGAGTTCGGCCGAGCCATGCACCTGCCGGCCGATCTCCTGCACCGAGGCGCCGAGTTCCTCCGTCGCAGCCGAGACGGTAGTGACGTTCGCGGCCGCCTCCTCGGCGGCGGCGGCCACGGTGGCGGAGCGGCTGGCGGTCTCGGAGGCGTTCTGGGTCATGCCGTGGGCGGTCGCCTGAAGCTGGGCGGCCGCCGCCGTGACCG
This sequence comes from Methylobacterium nodulans ORS 2060, assembly GCF_000022085.1. Classification (NCBI taxonomy): domain Bacteria; kingdom Pseudomonadati; phylum Pseudomonadota; class Alphaproteobacteria; order Hyphomicrobiales; family Methylobacteriaceae; genus Methylobacterium; species Methylobacterium nodulans. The sequence goes on along the minus strand of NC_011894.1, from coordinate 5,315,267 downwards.
TGCCGAGAATGCCGCCGACGGCGGCCTCGAACCCGTCCGCCATCTCGCGCATCGCCGCCCGGCGCTGGGTCTCGGCATCCGCTCGCGCCGCGGCGGTCTCGGCCTCCAGCGCCCGCATCCGCAAGAGCGCCTCCTTGAAGACCTGGACCGCATCGGCGATGCGGCCGATCTCGGTGCGGGCGCCCTGATGCGGGACGGTGATCGCGAGGTCGCCCTCGGCGAGGGCCTGCATCGGGCGCAGGATCGACGCGATGCCGCGGGTGATGCCGCGGGTGATGAGGGCGGCGAGGATGACCGAGAGCAGGATCGCGCCGCCCGCTGCGGACAGCACCCAGGTCGTCATCTCGCCATAGAGCGCCGTCGCCTCGCGCTCGGCCTGCGCCGCGCCCTCGTTGTTGAGGCTGATGAGCCTGTCGAGGGCCACCGAGGCCTCGCGCCGCGAGGCCACGCCCTTGGCCTCGTAGAGCGCCAGCGCCTCGGCCTTCTGCCCGGAGCGGGAGAGGGTCGTCATGGCGTCGGCAACGCCGAGGAAGGCTTGCCAGTCGCGCCGGAAGGTCTCGAAGAGGGTGCGTTCCGCATCGCTGCCGATGAGCGGGAGGTAGCGCGTCGTCGCCTCGTCGAGCTTGGCGCGGCGCTGCGCGAGATCGGCATCGACGCCGGCGAGGCTCTTCTCGTCGGTGGTCAGAAGATGACGAATCAGGCTGGTGTTGTAGCGGCCGGTCAGCGCATCGATCTCGCCGGCCGTCCGTACGCTCGGAAGCCGGTCCTTCTGAACCCGCTGGAGAAGCGTGTCGATCCGCGTCAATCCCGCAAGGCTGATACAGCCGAGGCCGATCATGAGCGCCGTGAGGACGGCGAAGGCCGCCACCAGCTTTGCACGAATGGAGAGACGATCGAAGGACAAGGGAGGGCTCCTGCGGCAGCCCGATCCATGATGGGTCTGCGGGCTCTGGGACCGGATTGGTGCAGTGCAATCGTTAAGGATTCGATCTGCTGAACAAGATCGAAGCAATGCGCCGTGCAACTGATGCAACGCGATGACGGGAGCTGTCTTGGCGTGATCCATCTCGTGCGGGGACGGCGCGGTCCGATCGGTCGCCCCCCATGCCTCGCCGCGGGCGGTCACTCCTCGGCCGCGCAACCGTGCCGAGCCGGCCTCGGCGGCGTCGCACCAATACGAGGACCGCCCGCCGCACGCCGGACCGTGACTCGAACCCGCTCATCGCCGCCCGTCCTCGCGGCTGCGACGCCGCCCGGGAGGGCAGTCTGACGTCGGTTCGTCTCAGCCGGCTGGCGGCTGCGGCGGCCGGGCCGTTGTGGCAGTCAGGCCGCCTGCGTTTCGGCAGGGCGATAGAATCCCCCGCCCGTCTCCGCCATGGCAATCAGGTTGCCGGGCGGCGTGAAGCGGCCGCCGTGCCTGGCCTCCAGGCGCCGGCACAACTCCACGAAACGCCGCGCGCCCATCCCGTCGATGTAGGACAGGACGCCGCCCGTGAAGGGCGCAAAGCCGAAGCCGAGGATCGAACCGACATCGGCCTCGCGCGGATCCGTCACCACGCCCTCGCCGTAGACCCGGGCGGCCTCGACCGCCTGCGCCACCAGGAGGCGCTGCTTCAGCTCGAAGAAATCCACCGCGTCGGGGTCGAGGCGCGCGCCGGCCAGATCCGCGAGGCCGGGCCAGAGCCGCTTCGGCCCGGCCTCGGGATAGTCGTAGAAGCCCTTGCGGTTCTTGCGTCCGAGCCGGCCTTCCCGCTCGACGAGCGCCGTGAGGATGCGCTCCTGCACCGGGTTGACCGCGCCGTCCCCGAGCTGCGCCTTGGTGGCCTTCAGGATCTTCAGCCCGAGGTCGACGCCGACCTCGTCGTTGAGGGAGAGCGGACCCACCGGCATGCCGGCCTGCCGGCCGGCATTCTCGATCATCGCGGCCGGCACGCCCTCGGCGAGCATCAGGTGCCCTTCGAGTATATAGGCGCCGACGCAGCGGTTGGCGAAGAAGCCGCGGGCATCGTTGACCACGATCGGCGTCTTCTTGATCGCTCGCACGTAGTCGAGGGAAGCGGCGAGCGCCCGCTCGCCGGTTGCCCGGCCCATGATGATCTCGACCAGCATCATCTTCTCGACCGGCGAGAAGAAGTGGATGCCGATGAACTGGTCGGGCCGGCTCGACGCCTTGGCCAGGCCGGTGATCGGCAGCGTGGAGGTGTTGGAGGCGAAGATGGCCCCGGGGGGGATCGCCGCCTCGACCTTGGCGATGACCTCGGCCTTGACCGTCGGGTCCTCGAACACCGCCTCGATCACGAGGTCGCAGCCCGAAAGCGCCGCATAATCGGCCGTGGCGGTGATGCGGGCGAGGAGCGCGTCCCGATCCGCGGTCTTGGCGCGCCCCTTCATGATCTGGTCGGTGACGAGCTTGTGGGCGTAGGCCTTGCCCTTCTCGGCCGCCTCGACCGACTGGTCGATGAGGACGACCTCCAGTCCGGCCTGGGCCGTGACATAGGCAATCCCTGCGCCCATGAAGCCGGCGCCGACGACGCCGACGCGCTTCAGGCTGACGGGACCGACTGAGGCGGGGCGCCGGGCGCCCTTGTTGAGTTCGCCCATCGAGATGAAGAGCGAGCGGATCATCGCCGCGGCTTCCGGCGAGCGCAGGATCTTGGCGAAGTAGCGGCTCTCGACCTTGAGCGCGAGATCCATCGGCAGCTGCAGGCCCTCGTAGACGGATTGCAGGATCGCCTTCGCGGCCGGGTAGTTGTCGTGGGTCTCGCGGCGGTAGATGGCGTTGGCGGGCGGCCAGGTCATCATGCCGGCGGGCGAGTAGACCTTGCCCGAGGGCGCCTTGAACTTCGGCTGGTCCCAGGGCGCGACGGCCGAGCCGCCGTTCTTGATCCAGGCCTTGGCCTGATCGACGATCTCCTCGCGTTTGGCGACCGCATGGACGAGGCCCATATTGCGGGCCATGAGCGGGCGGATTTGCTCGCCCTTGAACAGCATCTGGAGGGCGTCGCCGGTCTGCATCAGGCGGGCGACGCGCTGGGTGCCGCCGGCGCCCGGGAACAGCCCGACCTTGATCTCGGGCAGGCCGACGCGGGTCTTGTCGTCATCCGAGAGGATGCGGTGGTGGCAGGCCAGCGCCAGCTCGAAGGCGCCCCCGAGGCAGGCGCCGTGCACGGCCGCCGCGAAGGGCTTCCCGCAGGTCTCGAGCTTCCGGTAGAGGAGCGTGAGGCGGCGCGATTCCTCGAAGAAGAAGCGCATGGCCTCCTCCTCGCCGCGCTCCCGCGCGAGCCGGGCATATTCCGCCCCGAGCCCCTGCAGCATCGTCAGGTCGGCGCCGCCCGAGAAGGCATCCTTGCCCGAGGTGATGACGCAGCCCTTGATGGACGCGTCAGCCGCCACCGCGTCGACGATCCGGTCGAGCTCGGCGATCACCTCCGGGGTGATGACGTTCATCGAGCGGCCGGGCATGTCCCAGGTCGCGAGCGCGATGCCGTCGGAATCGGTCTCGAAGCGGAAGTTCGTGAGGTCCATCGGGGCGTCCTTAACTCAAGGACCTGGAGCGGCCCTCCGCGGCGGGGCGAGCCGGCCGCGGAGGGGTTCCGGTCAGGGCTGTTTCGGGGCCGGGCCGGCACCCGGCTGCGGCTGCTGCTGGGCCATGGTCGCGAGCGCCAGCATGTTCATCATCCGCGTCACCGCATCCTTGGTGATGCTCGACACCAGCGAGTTCGGGTCCGCGTTCACCGCCTGGAACTTCTGGTAGACGGGATCGTCGTAGATCTTCAGGAGCTGCTTCAGCTCGTCGTCGCTGAACTTCTGGGCGTATTCCTTCGACAGTTCGTCCACGAGTTTGGCGCGCTCCTGCTCGAATCCCTTGTCGAGCTCGGGGCGCAGCCTGTCGGCCTTCTCGGCGGGCAGCGAGGCCAGCGAGCGCTCCTCGGCCTGCTTGAAGGCGAGGCCGAGATTCTTGGCGACGGTCCGCTCGATGATGGTGCGGGCGAGCGCCGCGCGGTCGTTCGCCAGCGCCGACGGGCTTGCGAGCGCGAGCGCGAGGCCGAGGAGGGGAAGCAACTTGGTCATGAGCGTTTCCTGTTGAGTGGCTTGGGAAGGCCGCCGACCGAAGGCCCGGTGGCGGCGCCAGCGTCAAGCACCCCCTTCGGACTGGAATCGTGTCCGCTGGACACGGAACCCGTGTCCGCCGCCCCAGCGAGCCGGTTCAGACCCGCTCGATGATGGTTGCGGTCCCCATGCCGGCGCCGATGCAGAGCGTCACCAGGGCCGTCGACCGGCCGGTGCGCTCCAGCTCGTCGAGCGCGGTGCCGAGGATCATCGCGCCGGTGGCCCCGAGCGGATGGCCCATGGCGATGGCGCCGCCATTCACGTTGACCTTCTCCGGATCGAGGTCGAAGGCCTGCTGGAAGCGCAGGACCACCGAGGCGAAGGCCTCGTTGATCTCGATGAGGTCGATGTCGGCAAGCGACATGCCGGCGCGCTTCAGCACCTTGCGGGTCACGTCGATCGGCCCGGTCAGCATCAGCGCCGGATCGGAGCCGATATTGGCGAAGGCCCGGATACGGGCGCGGGCTTTGAGGCCCGCGGCGGTTCCCGCCTCCTTCGAGCCGATCAGCACCGCGGCGGCGCCGTCGACGATGCCGGAGGAATTGCCCGGATGGTGGACATGGTCGAGGGCCTCGACCTCCGGATGGGCCGCGATGGCCACCGCCTCGAAGCCCCCCATCTGCGCCATCTGGGCAAAGGAGGGCTTGAGCGCGCCGAGCGTCTGCATGTCGGTGCCCGGCCGCATGTGCTCGTCGGTGGCGAGCAGGGTCAGGCCGTTGACGTCGCGCACCGGCACCACCGCGTTCGCGAAGCGGCCCTCCTGCCAAGCGCGGGCGGCGCGCTGCTGCGATTCGACCGCATAGGCGTCGCAGAGGTCGCGGGTGAGGCCGTACTTGGTGGCGATCAGGTCCGCCGAGACGCCCTGCGGCATGAAGTAGGACTTCACCGCGATGGATGGATCCACCGGCCAGGCGCCGCCGGAGGCGCCAAGCCCGATACGGCTCATCGACTCGACGCCGCCGCCGACCGTGAGGTCGTGCTGCCCGCTCATCACCTGCGCGGCGGCGAAGTTCACCGCGTCGAGGCCCGAGGCGCAGAACCGGTTGATCTGCACCCCCGGCACCTGCTCGCCGTAATCGGCGACGAGCGCCGCGGCCCGGGCGATGTCGCCGCCGGCCTCGCCGACCGGATCGACGCAGCCGAGCACCACGTCGTCGACGGCGGCCTTATCGAGTCCGTTGCGGTCCTTGAGGGCGCGCAGGGCCGTCTCGGCGAGGCGAAGCGCCGTCACCTCATGCAGGGAGCCGTCGGGCTTGCCGCGGCCGCGCGGCGTGCGGACGTGGTCGTAGATGTAGGCGTCGGGCATGGGTGCGTCGTCCCAGGATGTCTTGAGGCCGCCCGGTCGAGGGCCGCGCGGCGGATGGGAAATCGTCGGGCCGGGAGCCCGGATCAGGTGCGCGCCGCCCCGATGCGGGCGAGGCGCCCGACCGGCCCGCGGACCGCCCGAAGGCAGTCCGGCACGAGGTTGTCGGGTTCGGCCATCGGCGCTCCGGGCTCTCCTGCAGGCTAGAACATCTCGGCGGGCACCGCCATGACGGCCTCCGCGCCGGCCGAGATGCGGGCGAGCCGGGTCGCGGTCTCGGGCAGCACGCGCTCCATGTAGAAGCGGCCGGTCATCAGCTTGGCGTCCATGCGGGCGCCGATGCTGGTGCCCTCCGCCTTCCGCGCCGCCGCCGCCTTGGCGATGCGCGCCCACATGTAGCCCAGCGCCACGAGGCCCATCAGGTGCATGTAGTCGGTGGCGGCAGCCCCCGCATTGTCGGGCTTGGCCATGGCGTTCTGCATCAGCCACATCGTGGCCTTCTGCAGATCGCCGAGCGCCTGGGCGAGCGGGCCGACATAGCCCTTCAGGGTCTCGTCGGCACCGTTCTCCCTGCAGAAGGTCTCCACCTCCTGAAGGAAGCGCATCATCGCCCGGCCGCCGTCGCGGGGCAGCTTGCGGCCGACGAGGTCCATGGCCTGGATGCCGTTCGCCCCCTCGTAGATCTGGGCGATGCGGGCGTCGCGCACGAACTGCGACATCCCCGATTCCTCGATATAGCCGTGGCCGCCGAATACCTGCTGGGCCTCTACCGCATTGGCGAAGCCCCGATCGGTCAGCACGCCCTTCACCACCGGGGTCATCAGGCCCAGATGGTCCTCGGCCGCCTGCCGCTCGGCGGGGTCGGTGGCGCGGTGCGCCACATCCGCCTGGAGCGCCGTCCACATCACCAGGGCGCGGGCGGCCTCGTTGAAGGCGCGGATCGACAGGAGCGTGCGGCGCACGTCCGGATGCACGATGATCGGGTCGGCGGGCTGGTCGGGCGCCTGCGCGCCGGTGAGGGCGCGGCCCTGGAGCCGGTCCTTCGCATAGGCGACGGCGTTCTGGTAGGCGGCCTCCGACAGGCCGAGTCCCTGGATGCCGACGGCGAGCCGCGCCTCGTTCATCATCACGAACATCGCGTTGAGGCCGCGATTCGCCTCGCCGAGGAGCCAGCCCCTGGCTCCGTCGTAGTTCATCACGCAGGTCGCGTTGGCGTGGATGCCCATCTTCTGCTCGATCGAGCCGCAGGACACGCCGTTGCGCTCAGCCAGCGAACCGTCCGCCTTCACCAGGAGCTTCGGCACAACGAAGAGCGAGATGCCCTTGGTGCCGGCCGGGGCGCCCTCGATGCGGGCGAGCACGAGGTGGATGATGTTTTCCGACAGGTCGTGCTCGCCGGCCGAGATGAAGATCTTGGTGCCGGTGATGCTGTAGGAGCCGTCCGGGTTCGGCACCGCCCGGGTCTTCAGGAGGCCGAGATCCGTGCCGCAATGCGGCTCGGTCAGGTTCATGGTGCCGGTCCAGACCCCCTCGGTCATCTTCGGCAGGAAGGTCCGCTTCTGCTCCGCCGAGCCGTGGACGAGCAGGGCCGCCATCGCGCCCTGCGTCAGGCCCGGATACATCCCGAAGGCGACGTTGGCCGAGGAGACGAATTCCTGGATCGCGCTGTTGATCGTCGCGGGCAGGCCCTGGCCGCCATACTCGGCCGGCATCGACAGCCCGGTCCAGCCGCCGCCCGCATAAGCCGCGTAGGCGGCCTTGAACCCCTTCGGCGTGGTGACCGAGCCGTCCGGATGCCGGGTGCAGCCCTCGGCATCGCCCGGGAGGTTGAGGGGCGCCAGCACCTCCTCGCAGAGCTTGGCGCCTTCGGTGAGGATCGCCTCGACCACGTCCGGCGTCGCATCCGAGAAGCCCGGCAGGTTGCTGTAGCGCTCGAACCCGAACACGTCGTTGAGGAGGAACAGGACATCCTCCACGGGCGCCTTGTAGCTCGGCATCGGCCCTCGTCTCCCTCGATCCTCCGCGGTCGTCCCGCCGCGAGATAGTTTAGATCTAAACTATCTCGCGGCGGGACGGAAGGGGGCCCGCGTGCCTGACCATGCACGGCGACGACGCCTCCGATCCCTGCCCTTGATCGCGGGATCGCGATGCCGCATCCGGGTGGGCCGGATCGGCCTGACGCGGTCCGTCACGGATCGGCCGATGTCCACAGACCTCCTTCAGCCATGACGCGCCTTTCCCCTTCCGCCGTGCTGATGCCGCTTGCCGAGGCGCGGATGCGGCTGACCGCCGGCCTCCGGCCGGTGGCGCCCGAGACCTGCCCGGTCGGCGAGGCGGCCGGGGCCGTCGCCGCGTCCGATCTCGCCGCCGGCCGCGGGATGCCGCGGGGCCGCACGGCCCTGCGCGACGGTTGGGCGGTCGATGCGGCCGCGATCGTCGGCGCAACGCCCTACGCGCCCGTGTCGCTCGCGGGCTTAAGCCCCCGAGTCGAGGCCGGAGAGGCGCTGCCGCCGGGCACCGATACCGTGCTGCCCTTCGAGGCGGTGCTCGACGGCGAGGCGGTGGCCGATGCGGCCGCCGGAGAGGGCACGCGCCCGGCCGGCGGAGAGCTCCCGGAGGGCAGCTGGCTCGCGAGGGCGGGCGAGCGGCTCTCCTCCCTTCAGCTCCTGGCTCTGGCGGCGGCCGGGATCGGCGCCCTCGCCGTGCGCCGCCCGCGGATCGCCCTCGTGGCGACCGGGGAGGCATCCGACCTGCTCTCGCCGCTCCTCGCGGCGCTCGTCATCGGGGACGCGGCCCAGGTCGCGGCGACGCGATCCGTTCCGGACGATCCGGCGGCGATCGCCGCTGCCCTGGCGGAGGCCGAGGCGGACGCAGTCTTCGCGACCGGCGGCACCGGGTTCGGCGCCTCCGACCGCAGCGCCGAGGGGCTCGCTCGCGCCGGAACGGTCGCCGCGCACGGGATCGCCCTGCGGCCCGGCGAGACGGCCGGGTTCGGGGTAGCCGCGGGCCGTCCGGTTCTCCTGCTGCCCGGGCGGCCGGAGGCCGCGCTCGCCGTCTATCTCGCCCTCGGCCGTCCGCTCGTCGCGGCGCTTGCCGGGCGCATCCTTCCGCCTGCGCCCGCCGCCCCGCTCCTGCGCAAGCTCTCCTCGGTGATCGGGCTCTCCGAGATCGTCTTCGTGCGGCGATCCGCCGAGGGTGTCGAACCGCTCGGCGGTGCCGACATACCGCTTCATCGCCTCGCGCGAGCCGACGGCGCCGTGCTGGTGCCGCCCGAGCACGAGGGCTATGCGAAGGGCACCCCGGTCGAGATCCTGCCCCTGTGAGCGACGCGTTTCCCGCCGACGATTTCGCCGCCCGCCTCGCCGCCGCGGCGCGCCAGGAGCAGTTCCTGACCGTCGCCTCGCGCGAGCAGGCCCTGGCGCTCTTTCGGGCCGCGGTGCCGCATGTGCCGCTGGCCCCGGAGCCGGTGCCGCTCGCCGCCGCCCTCGGCCGGGTGCTCGCCCACGACATCGCCTCGCCCATCGACGTGCCGCCCTTCGACCGGGCCCTGGTCGATGGTTTCGCGGTGCGGGCCGCCGACACGGCGGGCGCGAGCGAGGCCGAGCCCCGCCGCCTGCGGCTCAACCGCGAGATCCTGGCCTGCGGGGTCGCCCCGACCCTCGCGGTGGCGCCCGGCACCGCCACCCCGATCGCCACGGGCGGGGTGCTGCCGCGCGGGGCGGATGCCGTCGTGATGGTCGAGGTCACCGAATACGTCGAGGACGAGGCGCCCGCCATCGATCTTGGACGCCCGGCGGCGCCCGGCCAGTTCGTGGGCTATGCGGGGGCCGACATGGCCCGCGGCGAGACCGTGCTGCGGCAGGGCATCGTGGTCACCGCCCGCGAGATCGGCATGCTGGCTGCCTGCGGCCTCGCCGAGGTCGCGGTGGTGCGCCGCCCGCGCATCGCCGTGATCTCGACCGGCGACGAGCTCGTGGCGCCGGGCGAGGCCCTGCCGCCGGCTGGCATCTACGACTCGAACGGCGCCATCGTGGCGGCTGCCGTCGCCGAGAATGGCGGCGAGGCGCTGCCCCGCGGCATCGTGCGGGACGACGAGGCGGCGCTCGCGGCGGCGCTCCACGCGGGCCTCGCGGAGGCGGACATGGTGGTGCTCTCGGGGGGCACCTCGAAGGGAGCCGGGGACGTCTCACACCGCATCCTGTCGCGGCTCGGCGCTCCCGGCATCCTGGTGCACGGGGTGGCGCTCAAGCCGGGCAAGCCTTTGTGCCTTGCCGCCGTCGGCACGAAGGCGGTGGTGGTGCTGCCGGGCTTCCCGACCTCGGCGATGTTCACCTTCCACGAATTCGTGGTGCCGCTGATCCGGGCGCTTGCCGGCCTGCCGCCCCGCGAGGAGAGCCGCGTCGAGGCGGTGCTGCCCCAGCGCCTCGCCTCCGAACTCGGCCGCACCGAATTCGTCATGGCCTCCCTTGCGAAGGGCGCGGCGGGCCTGGTCGCGCTGCCCCTCGGCAAGGGCTCCGGCACCATCACGGCCTTCTCGCAGGCGGACGGGTTTTTTGCTGTTCCGGCGGCGCGCGCCGGCCTGGAGGCGGGTGAGCGGGTCGCGGTCACCCGGCTCGGCGCCGGCGTGAGGCCGCCCGACCTGACCCTGTTCGGCAGCCATTGCCTCGGGCTCGACCGCCTGGTCGGGCGCCTTGCCGAGCGGGGCCTGCGGGCGCGGACCATCTGGGTCGGCTCGGCGGGCGGGCTCGCCGCCCTCAAGCGCGGCGAATGCGACCTTGCGAGCCTCCACCTCCTCGATCCGGAGACCGGCCGCTACAACGCGCCCTTCCTCACCGCCGGTCTCGCCCTGGCGCCCGGCTGGCGCCGCCTGCAGGGCGTGGTTTTTCGCCAGGGCGACCCGCGCTTCGCCGGGCTCGATGCGTCGCAAGCGGTGCGCCTCCTCCTCGCCGATCCGGATGCCGTGATGGTCAACCGCAACACCGGCGCCGGCACCCGGGCGCTCATCGAGGGCCTGCTCGGGGGCGCGCGGCCCGCCGGCTACTGGAACCAGCCGCGCTCGCACAACGCCGTGGCGGCGGCCGTCGCGCAGGGCCGGGCCGATTGGGGCGTCGCCATCGCGACGGTGGCGCGCGCCTACGGCCTGGGCTTCCTACCGCTCACCGAGGAGCATTACGACTTCGCCTACCGGGCGGAGCGGCGCGACGACCCGGCGCTGGCGACCTTCCTGGCGCTGCTCGCCGCGCCGGAGATGCAGGCGGATCTGCGCGAGCTCGGCTTCGCGCCGGCGGAGGGCGGCTGATGCGGGTGATCGGCCTCGCCGGCTGGAGCGGCGCCGGCAAGACGACGCTGCTGCGGCGCCTCATCCCGGCGCTGACGGCGCGCGGCTTGCGCATCGCCACCCTCAAGCACGCCCATCACGCCTTCGACGTGGACCAGCCCGGCAAGGATTCCTACCTCCACCGCGAGGCCGGGGCGAGCGAGGTGATCGTGTCTTCGGCGCGGCGCTGGGTGCAGATCCATGAGGTCGGGGAGGGGCCGGAGGCCACCCTGGCCGCGCTGCTGGGGCGCCTCGGCCCCTGCGACATCGTGCTGGTCGAGGGCTTCAAGCGCGAGGCGCATCCGAAGCTCGAAGTCTTTCGCGAAGCGAATGGCCGGCCGCCGCTCCATCCGGAGGATCCGCGCATCGTGGCGGTGGCGAGCGACGTCCCCTTCCCGGACGCCGCCGTGCCGGTGCTGCCCCTCGACGACGTCGAGGCGATCGCCGCGGCGGTGCTGGCCCGGGCGGAGCCGCTCCGCACGGTTCTCGAGAGGCTAGGGGTTCATGGCGCAACTCAGTGACGATTGCTTCGCCTTCGGGGGCCCGCTGCTCTCGGTCGATGCCGCCGCCTCCCTGATCGCCGAGCGGCTGCCGGTGGTGGCCGGCGTCGAGACCCTGCCGCTCGGGCAGGCGGATGGCCGCATCGCCGCCGAGGCGGTGCGGGCGCTCCTCGACCTGCCCCCCTTCGACAATTCCGCGGTCGATGGTTTCGCAGTCCGCTTCGCCGATCTCGCGCCCGAGGGCGAGACGAGCCTGCCCCTGCGCGGGCGGCTCGCGGCCGGCCGGGCCGAAACGGGCGTCGCGGCGGCGGGCGCGGCGGTACGGATCTTCACGGGCGCGCCGATGCCGGCGGAGGCCGATACGGTCTTCATGCAGGAGGATGTGCGCGTCGAGGGCGACACCGTCGTGCTGCCCGCGGGCCTCAGGCGCGGTGCGAACCGGCGCCCGGCCGGCGAGGATATCGGCCGCGGCGCCGTGGTGATCCCGGCGGGCCGACGCCTCTCGCCGCCCGACCTCGCGCTCGCGGCCGCCACCGGGCATGCGGCGCTGCCCGTGCGCCGCCCCTTGCGGGTCGCGGTGTTCTCGACCGGCGACGAGCTCGCCGAGCCCGGTGCCGCCCTGCGCCCGGGCGCGATCCACGACTCGAACCGCGTGCTCCTGGTCACGCTCCTGCGCCGCCTCGGCACCGCGGTGTCGGATCTCGGCATCCTGCGGGACGAGCCCGGCATCTTGCGCGAGCACCTCGCCGCGGCGGCTCGGGAGCACGACCTCATCCTGACCTCGGGCGGCGTCTCCACCGGCGAGGAGGACCACGTGAAGGCGGCGGTCGAGGCGATCGGCCGCCTCGTCTTCTGGCGGCTCGCCATCAAGCCCGGCCGGCCGGTGGCGATGGGCCTCATCGATGACGCGGCCTTCGTCGGCCTGCCCGGCAATCCGGTCGCGGTCTACGTCACCCTGCTCTTCGTGGTACGCCCGCTCCTCGCCCGTCTCTCGGGGGCGACCCTCGCGCCGCCTCCCTCCCAGCCCGCCCGGGCGGCCTTCCGCTACCGCAAGAAGACGGGGCGGCGGGAGTACGTGCGCGTCTCGCTGCGGCGGGCACCCGACGGCACCGTTGAGGCCGTCAAGTTCCCGCGCGACGGGGCGGGCGTGCTGACCTCGCTCACCGGCAGCGACGGCTTGGCGGAACTGCCCGAGGATGCGGCCGGCGTGGAGGAGGGCGACCGCGTCGAGGTGTATCTCCACCCGCTGCTGTGGTGAGCGGGGACTGGTTCCTGTCTCGGAGCTGCCTCGGCGTCCTGGCTGCACGCGGCGCATCGCGCATCATCCGTGCGGTGCTCCCTTTATCTTTCCTGGATCTCCTTCCGCTGGCGCTGCATGCGCCCGGGAAAGGGGCGGATACCAACGATCATGTCCAAAGATACGGTTTCCGGTTGATCTGTTCGGAGACAAGAGGGCGCGGGAACCGCGGGATCCCCTCTCCCGTGCGGGAGAGGGGTATGGGGATCGAAGATCCCACGTGAGGGTCCCGGACCCTTCAGAATAAAACCAAGACGGCGGTGCTGGCAGCGGCCCGGTTCAGGATACTTGCCGAACCACCTGGGCCCTCACGCGCGATCTTCGATCGCCTGCCCCTCTCCCGCACGGGAGAGGGGTTCCCCGCGCGGACTCGTCTCGGAAGGAATCGGATCGGAAACCGTACTATTTCCCGCCGCCGAGGCTGTGCAGGTAGACGGCGAGGGACTTGATGGTGGCGGTGTCGAGCCGGCCCTCCCAGCTCGGCATCACCCCCGCGCGGCCGCCGCTGATCGTCGCCGTCACCTGCGGGGGCGCAGCGCCGTACAGCCAGACCGCATCGGTCAGGTTCGGCGCGCCGAGCTCCGGATTGCCCCGGCCCTGCTCGCCGTGGCAGGCCGCGCAGTTCTGGGCGAAGAGCTCGGCGCCCGTGGCCAGGCTCAGATCCGCGGCGAAGGCCCGGCCCGACCAGGACAGCACGTAGTTGGCCACCGTCGCGATCTCCGCCCGCGTCAAGAGCCCGTCCCGCCCGAAGGCCGGCATCTCGCCCGCGCGGGTCTCGGCATGGCCCGAGCGGATCCCCACCCGGATCGTCCGGGCGATCTCCTCCAGCGTCCCGCCCCAGAGCCAGTCGTCGTCCTGCAGGTTCGGATAGCCCAGCCGGCCCGTGGCCGCGCTGCCGTGGCAGCCCGCGCAATTGTCCCCGAACGCCGCCTGGCCGGTGGCCTGCGCCAGCGCCCGCAGCCCCGGATCCGCCGCGATCGCGCCCAGCTCCGCCGCCGCCAGCCGGTCCTGGCCCAGCAGCGCCCGCGCCTGCCGGGTCTGCGCCAGCTCCGCCAGCACCGCCGCCCGGCTCGAATAGCCCAGCAGCCCGCGGCTGTGATCGGCCACGAGCGGCCAGGCCGGATAGGCGATCCAGTACCCCACCGCCCAGACGATCGTCGCGTACAGCCCGTACAGCCACCAGCGCGGCAGCGGGTTGTTGTATTCCCGGATCCCGTCCCACTCGTGCCCCGTGGTGGCGGGGGCGCCGGGCCGGTCCGCGGAGGAAGGGGATGCGTCGGCCATGGGGCTCACTCCTCATCCAGCGGCAGGCGGGCGGCGGCGTCGAACCGGCCCTGGTGGCGCGGCCACAGCGCGTACAGGAGGGCGCCGGCAAACAGCCCCACGAAGTAGAGAAGGCCGCTGGTCTGCGCGAAGCGGGCGGCGAGATCGTAGCTCACGGCATCACCTCAGGTTCTGCTGCGCGTCGTAGAGCTTGAAATCCACCATGGTGCCCAGCACCTGCAGGTAGGCGACCAGGGCATCGAGCTCGCTCACCGGGCCGCGCCCGCCGGGCCGGTGCAGCCCCGCCCCGGGATAGCGCTGCTGCAGCCCGGCGGCGCCCGGGCCGTCCGGATCGAGCTGGGCGTGCAGGTCGGCGCGGGCCCGGGCGATCATCGCCGGGCTGTAGGGCACGCCCAGCCGCCGCTGGGCCACGAGGTCGTCCGCGATGGCCTCGGCCTCGAGCGGCCGCTCCAGGAAGGCATAGGCCGGCATGATCGAGCCGGGCACCACCGCGCGCGGATCCCGCAGATGCTCGCGGTGCCACTCGTCCGAATACTTGCCCCCGACCCGGGCGAGATCCGGCCCGGTGCGCTTCGAGCCCCACTGGAAGGGATGGTCGTACAGGCTCTCGGCGGCGAGCGAGAAATGGCCGTAGCGCTCGACCTCGTCGCGCAGCGGCCGGATCATCTGGCTGTGGCAGAGATAGCAGCCCTCGCGCACGTAGATGTTGCGGCCGGCCAGTTCGAGCGGCGTGTAGGGCCGCACGCCCTCGACCGTCTCGATGGTGCTCTTGAGGTAGAACAGCGGCACGATCTCGATCAGGCCGCCGAGCGCCACCACGAGCAGGGTGCCGAGCAGCAGCAGGATGGAGTTGGTCTCGAAGAGCTCGTGCCTCTTCCAGAGGCCGGGCGGGGCGAGGGCCATGGCCGGGGTCTTTCGTGTGCGAGGGGATCAGGCGGCCGGCGCGAGGGCGGCGCCGGGGACGGGGGCGGGGGCTTCCCGGCCGCGGATGGTCATGGCGAGGTTGTAGGCCATGATCAGCGCGCCGATCAGGAACAGCGTGCCGCCGAGCGCCCGCACCAGATAGTAGGGCTGCATCGCCGCGACCGTCTCGACGAAGGAGTATTCGAGGAAGCCGAAGCTGTTGTAGGCCCGCCACATCAGGCCCTGCATGATGCCGGCGACCCACATCGAGCAGATGTAGAGCACGATGCCCAGCGTCGAGAGCCAGAAGTGCCACTCGACCAGGCGCAGGGAATAGACCTCGCGGCGGTTCCACAGCCAGGGCACCAGGCAGTAGAGGGCGCCAAACGAGATGTAGGCGACCCAGCCGAGCGCGCCGGCATGCACGTGGCCGATGGTCCAGTCGGTGTAGTGGCTGAGCGCGTTGACGGCTTTGACCGACATCAGCGGGCCCTCGAAGGTCGCCATGCCGTAGAAGGCCAGCGACACCACCATCAGGCGCAGGATGGGGTCGGTGCGCAAGCGGTCCCAGGCGCCCGAGAGGGTCATCAGGCCGTTGATCATGCCGCCCCAGGAGGGCATCCACAGCATGACCGAGAAGGTCATGCCGAGCGTCTGGGCCCAGTCGGGCAGCGCGGTGTAGTGCAGGTGGTGCGGCCCGGCCCAGATGTACATGAAGATCAGGGCCCAGAAGTGGATGATGGAGAGCCGGTAGGAATAGATCGGCCGCGCGGCCCGCTTCGGGATGAAGTAGTACATGATGGCGAGGAAGCCGGCGGTGAGGAAGAAGCCGACGGCGTTGTGGCCGTACCACCACTGGATCAGCGCGTCCTGGACGCCGGAGAAGATCGGGTAGGACTTGGAGCCGAACGGCGAGACCGGGAGCGCGAGGTTGTTGACGATGTGGAGCATCGCGATGGTGACGATGAAGGCGAGATAGAACCAGTTGGCCACGAAGATGTGGGGCTCCTTGCGCTTGCGCAGGGTGGCCAGGAAGACGAGGAGATAGACGACCCAGACGAGGGTGAGCCAGAGATCGGCGTACCATTCGGGCTCGGCGTATTCCTTGGACTGGGTGACGCCCATCAGGTAGCCGGTGGCGGCCATCACGATGAACAGGTTGTAGCCGAGCACGACGAACCAGGGGCTGAGGTCGCCGGCGAGCCGGACCCGGCAGGTGCGCTGCACGACGTAGAGGGAGGTGGCGATGAGCACGTTGCCGCCGAAGGCGAAGATCACCGCGGAGGTGTGCAGCGGGCGCAGGCGGCCGAAGGTGGTGGCGTCGAGGCCGAGATTGAGGGCGGGGGCCCAGAGCTGGAAGGCGATCAGGCAGCCGACCAGGAAGCCGGCGAGGCCCCAGCCGAGGGCGGCGAGGGCGGCGACCTTGATGGGGCCGAGCGCGTAGTTGGGCTTGCCGGCGATCTCCTGCGGGATGGGATCGGGCCCGCGGGCGGCGTAGCGGCGCAGGATGGCGAGGAGGCCGGCGGCGCTGGCGGCGGCAAACAGCAGGGCGTGGGCGGCGAAGGGGGCGTCGACGGCCTTGGCGGCGGCGACCAGGCTGAGGAGGAAGCCGAGGGCGAGGGCCGCGCTGAGGCCGGCCTCGCCCTCGGTCATGTATTTGCTGGCAGGGGCTGAGGCCATGGCTCGCTCGCGGGAAGGCGCGGATCGCCGCGCGGACCAGCGCTTATCCGGCACGCCCCGCCCCCCGGCCTTGATGTGGATCAAGCGGACGCCCGACGAGCCGGTTGGCCGGACCATGATGCGCGAGACCGGGTGGCGGGTTTGCGCTGAATCAACGCCGCCTCCGTCCGCGGGGAGCAGGATCAGAACCGCACAGTCGTGGCTGCGGAGAGTCCCATGACCTATGCCAGCATCATGGTTTCCCTCGATCTCGGCCCCGCCGCCGCAGCGCGCGTGCAGCTCGCGGCCGATCTCGCTGGCCGGTTCGACGCCCGCCTGATCGGCGTGGCGGCACGCCACGTGCCCGATCCGGTCACCGCCGCCGACATCGCCGAGGTGGAACAGATCTTCGAGGCCGAGAAGGACCGCGTCGTGGAAGAGCTGGGCCAGGCCCGGGACCTGTTCGAGCGCGCGGCGAACTCCTACGCCGAGACGGCGTGGCGTTCGGCGATCGCGCCGGGCATCGCCTATCTGGCCCTCCAGGCCCGTGCCGCGGACCTTCTGGTGGTGGGCCGCCACGGCGCGCGGGACGGCGATGCGGGGCCGCTCGGCGTGCCGCCCGGGCCGCTGCTGATGGAGGCGGGGCGCCCGATCCTCGTCGTGCCGCCGGGTCTAACCCGCATGCGGGCGGAGCACGCCGTGGTGGCCTGGAAGGACACGCCGGAGGCGCGCCGGGCCGTCCTCGCCGCCCTGCCGCTGCTGCGCCGGGCGAGCGACGTCCTCGTGCTGGGCATCGCGCCGGAAACGGACGCAAAGGCGGTCGGGGACGTGGCCGACTTCCTGGTCCGGCATGGCGTCGCGGCGGCGGCGAAGACCGTGCCCGAATCCGAGATCCGCGCCGGTGCGGCGATCCTCGCCAACACGGCGGCGCAGCGGGCCGATCTCCTGGTGATGGGCGCCTACGGCCACAGCCGCCTGCGCGAATGGCTGTTCGGCGGCGTCACCCGCGAGATCCTGCAGACCGCCACGGCCTGCTGCCTGATGAGCCATTGAACCGCACCCCGGTCCGGGCCGACAAGGCCGGGGGGACGAATCCGGCCCTCGCGCGTTTCTCCTCCCGCCACGCGAGGGAGCAGCGCCCATGCCGGAGACGGAGAGGACGGCTCGCGGTTGGGCCCGGATCACCGCGGAAGCCTACGCGGCCGAGACGCGCCCACCGCTGACCGCCACCATGCGGAAGGATCTCGAAGCGCGGCTCTCCGCCGCGTGGCCGGACGGGCTCGATGCGGTCAACGCCGTCCTCGACGCCTTCGAGGAAGCCCTCGACGCGGTCGCCGGCCCGCGCCTCGCAGAGATCGACGCGGCGAAAGGGCGCGTGCGTCTGGTGCACCGGTCGGAAGCCGGCCGGCCGCTTCGCGCTTTCGGTGGCCAATAGCCCTGCATTCGACTTTGGTAGGGGGCGCCGGCTCCTGACGCAGGCGCGCGCAAGCCCTTATGCTATCTGTCTGAACGAGGGTCGGTTCGTCGCGCCGGGCGCGACGATCGGGGCGAGACCTTGGCGAGCCCCCCGCCTCATCACGCGCAACACCGCCCGGCGAAATCACCCCGCGAGCGCCTCTGTGCGGATCCTTGTATTTTGTATGCCAGCTGGTACGGTAGCCCCATGAGCCAGCACGACGTGTCGCGCGTACAGCGCTTCGAACATCCCGGACGGGGCCGCGAGCGGGCCAGGCCCGTGCCGAAGGGGCGCCAGGTCGACCCGCGCGCCAAGGCGGAGATCGCCGCCCTGCTCGGCGAGGCGCCGCGCCGCCGCGACCTCCTGATCGAGCACCTTCACCTCATCCAGGACACCTATGGCCAGATCAGCGCTCCCCATCTCGCGGCGCTCGCCGACGAGATGGGGCTCGCCTTCGCGGAGGTGTTCGAGACCGCCACCTTCTATGCCCATTTCGACGTGGTGAAGGAGGGCGAGGCGGCGGTTCCGGCCCTGACGGTGCGCGTCTGCGACAGTCTCACCTGCGCGATGCACGGGGCCGAGGCGCTGCTCGCCACCCTGCAGGCCGAGATCGGCGGGCCGGTGCGCGTCGTGCGCGCGCCCTGCGTCGGCCTCTGCGATCACGCCCCGGCGGCGGAGGTCGGCCACAACTTCCTGCCCCGGGCCACGCCCGAGCGCGTGAAGGCGGCGGTCGCGGCCGGCGACACCCACCCGCACATCCCCGACTACGTGGACTACGACGCCTACCGGGCGGCGGGCGGCTACCGCACCCTGGAGCGCCTGCGCGCCGGCGAGCTGACGGTCGAGGCGGTGCTCGCCATCCTCGACGATGGGGCGCTGAAGGGGCTCGGCGGGGCGGGCTTCCCGACCGGGCGCAAATGGCGCTCGGTGCGCGGCGAGCCGGGGCCGCGGCTGATGGCGGTCAACGGCGACGAGGGCGAGCCCGGCACCTTCAAGGACCAGCTCTACCTCAACACCGATCCGCACCGCTTCCTCGAAGGCACGCTGATCGGCGCCCATGTGGTCGAGGCCGCGGAGATCTACCTCTACATCCGCGACGAGTACCCGATCGCCCGCGCGATCCTGGCCCGCGAGCTCGCCAAGCTCCCGCCGGGCGGCCCGCGCATCCACCTGCGCCGCGGGGCCGGGGCCTATATCTGCGGCGAGGAATCCTCGATGATCGAGAGCCTCGAGGGCAAGCGCGGGCTGCCGCGCCACAAGCCGCCTTTCCCGTTCCAGGTCGGCCTGTTCGGGCGCCCGACGCTGATCAACAACGTCGAGACCCTCTACTGGGTGCGCGACCTGATCGAGAAGGGGGCCGCCTGGTGGAAGAGCCACGGCCGCAACGGCCGCACCGGGCTGCGCTCCTACTCGGTCTCGGGCCGGGTGGCCGCGCCCGGCGTGAAGCTCGCGCCGGCCGGCCTCACCATCCGCGAGCTCATCGACGAGTTCTGCGGCGGCATGGCCGCGGGCCACCGCTTCGCGGCCTACCTGCCGGGGGGCGCCTCGGGCGGCATCCTGCCGGCCGCCATGGACGACATCCCGCTCGATTTCGGCACGCTCGAGAAATACGGCTGCTTCATCGGCTCGGCCGCGGTGGTGGTGCTCTCGGACCAGGACGATCTGCGGGGCGCCGCCCTCAACCTGATGCGGTTCTTCGAGGACGAATCCTGCGGCCAATGCACGCCCTGCCGGGTCGGCACCCGCAAGGCGCGCCGGCTGATGGAGCAGGGGGTCTGGGACACCGACCTCCTCGGCGAGCTCTCGCAATGCATGCGCGACGCCTCGATCTGCGGCTTGGGGCAGGCGGCCGCGAATCCCGTCACCAGCCTCATCAAATATTTCCCGGACCTCTTCCCGACCCCGCGGCCCGTGGCGGCCGAGTAGGGATTGCGGGTTCGGCAGCGGAAGCGACACCATGAGCAGCGGCACCCAGAACAGCAATCCGGCCGGCAGCGACCCGCTCGTGACCGGCCCGTCCGCCCCGCAGGATGCCGGCGGCTCAGGGGGCCGGCCGCAGGCGGGCGGCGCCTCTTCGCAGGGCACCAAGGCCGGCGGCCAGGCCGGGCCGGCGCCCAGCGGCACCCTGTCCCTGCGCGAGATGCCGGCGGGCATCCCGGGCGTGGTGTTCGAACTCGACGGGGAGCCGGTCGAGGCGCGCCCCGGCGAGACGCTGTGGGCCGTGGCCCAGCGCCTCGGCAATCCCATCCCGCATCTCTGCCACAAGCCCGCGCCGGGCTACCGGCCGGACGGCAATTGCCGCGCCTGCATGGTGGAGATCGAGGGCGAGCGCGTGCTCGCCGCCTCCTGCAAGCGCGTGCCGGCCGTCGGCATGAAGGTGAAGACCCAGAGCGACCGGGCCGTGAAGGCCCGCGCCATGGTGATGGAGCTCCTCGTCGCCGACCAGCCGGAGCGCGCGACCTCGCACGACCCGGACTCGCATTTCTGGGCCCAGGCCGATGGCGTCGGGGTGACGCAGAGCCGCTTCCCGTCCGAGGCGCGCTGGCAGCCGGATGCGAGCCATCCGGCCATGCGGGTGAACCTCGATGCCTGCATCCAGTGCAACCTCTGCGTCCGCGCCTGCCGCGAGGTCCAGGTCAACGACGTGATCGGCATGGCCTACCGCAATGCCGACGCCAAGGTGGTGTTCGACTTCGACGACCCGATGGGCCAGTCGACCTGCGTGGCCTGCGGCGAGTGCGTCCAGGCCTGCCCGACCGGCGCGCTGATGCCGGCCGCCTACCTCAACGAGGCGCAGGAGCGCGTGGTCTATCCGGACCGCGCGGTCGATTCGCTCTGCCCCTATTGCGGCGTCGGCTGCCAGGTCTCCTACAAGGTCAAGGACGACCGCATCGTCTACGCCGAGGGCATTGACGGCCCGGCCAACCACAACCGGCTCTGCGTCAAGGGGCGCTTCGGCTTCGACTACGTCCACCATCCCCACCGGCTGACGAGGCCGCTGATCCGCCTCGACAACGTCCCGAAGGACGCCAACGACCAGGTCGATCCGGCCAATCCCTGGACGCATTTCCGCGAGGCGACCTGGGAGGAGGCGCTGGAGCGCGCGGCGGGCGGCCTGCGGCGGATCCGCGAGGCGCACGGGCGCCACGCGCTCGCCGGCTTCGGCTCGGCCAAGGGCTCGAACGAGGAAGCCTACCTGTTCCAGAAGCTGGTCCGGCTCGGCTTCGGCAGCAACAACGTCGACCACTGCACCCGGCTCTGCCACGCCTCCTCGGTGGCGGCGCTGATGGAGGGGCTGAACTCGGGCGCCGTCTCGGCCCCGTTCTCGGCCGCCCTCGACGCGGAGGTGATCGTCATCATCGGGGCGAACCCGACCGTGAACCACCCGGTCGCCGCCACCTTCATCAAGAATGCCGTGAAGGAGCGGGGCGCCAAGCTCATCATCATGGATCCGCGCCGGCAGGTGCTGTCGCGCCATGCCCATCGCCACCTCGCCTTCAAGCCCGGCACCGACGTGGCGATGCTGAACGCGATGCTGAACGTGATCGTGGCGGAGGGGCTCACCGACCAGCAGTACATCGCCGGCTACACCGAGAACTTCGACGCGCTGAAGGAGCGCATCCGCGAATTCACGCCCGAGCGGATGGCCCCCGTCTGCGGCATCCCGGCCGAGACCCTGCGCGAGGTGGCGCGGCTCTACGCCCGCTCGCGGGCCTCGATCATCTTCTGGGGCATGGGGGTGAGCCAGCATGTGCACGGCACGGACAATTCCCGCTGCCTGATCGCGCTGGCGCTCACCACCGGCCAGATCGGCCGGCCCGGCACCGGCCTGCACCCGCTGCGCGGCCAGAACAACGTCCAGGGCGCCTCCGACGCCGGCCTGATCCCGATGGTCTATCCCGACTACCAGTCGGTCGAGAAGAAGGCGGTGCGGGAGCTGTTCGAGACCTTCTGGGGCCAGTCCCTCGATCCCCAGCAGGGCCTGACCGTGGTCGAGATCATGAAGGCGATCCATGCCGGTGAGATCCGCGGCCTGTATGTCGAGGGCGAGAATCCGGCGATGTCGGATCCCGACCTCAACCACGCCCGCGGCGCCCTGGCGCGGCTCGACCACCTCGTGGTGCAGGATCTGTTCCTGACCGAGACCGCCTTCCACGCCGACGTGGTGCTGCCGGCCTCGGCCTTCGCCGAGAAGGCCGGCACCTTCACCAATACCGACCGGCGGGTGCAGATGGCCCGCCCGGTGGTGCCCCCGCCGGGCGAGGCGCGCCAGGACTGGTGGATCATCCAGGAGCTGGCGCGCCGCATGGGCCTGGCCTGGGACTATCGCGGCCCGGCCGACGTCTTTGCCGAGATGACGCGGGTGATGCCGTCGCTCAAGAACATCACCTGGGAGCGGCTGGAGCGCGAGGGGGCGGTGACCTACCCGGTCGATGCCCCGGACGAGCCCGGGAACGAGATCATCTTCTACGCCGGCTTCCCGACCGAGAGCGGGCGGGCCAAGATCGTGCCGGCCGCGATCGTGCCGCCGGACGAGGTGCCCGACAGCGAGTTCCCGATGGTGCTCTCGACGGGCCGCGTGCTGGAGCATTGGCACACGGGCTCGATGACGCGGCGCGCGGGCGTGCTCGACGCGCTCGAGCCCGAGGCGGTGGCCTTCCTGGCCCCGCGCGAACTCGGCCGCTTGGGGGTGGGTCCGGGCGACCGGATCCGGCTGGAGACCCGGCGCGGCGCGGTGGAGGTGACGGTGCGCTCCGACCGGGACGTGCCGGAGGGCATGGTGTTCATGCCGTTCTGCTACGCGGAGGCGGCCGCGAATCTGCTCACCAACCCGGCGCTCGACCCGCTGGGCAAGATCCCGGAATTCAAGTTCTGCGCCGCCCGGGTGGTGCCGCTCGCCGCCTCCTCAATCGCCGCGGAGTGATTGCGGCGGGGCGACGGATCGTCGCGACCTGCCTGCCTTTGTCCTGATCGATCGTGCCGACCGGCCCTGTGCCGGTCGGCCTTTTCGTGATGGGCCGGTGGCGGCGTTCTCCTGTGAGCTGCGGGGCATCATTCAGGATCGTCCATTTCTGGGGGGCTGAACCCTCCTCAAGCTGAGAGGTGCAGGCGATCGAAGATCGCGCAGGCTGCCTCGAAGCACGCCTGACCGCTGATCCGAGACGCGGGTGGCCGGGATTACCGGCCCGGGGTGCTTCGAGGCAGCCTGCGCGATCTTCGATCGCCTGCACCTCAGCATGAGGAGCGGGGCGGCCTCCACGCACATCAGTTTCGATTGAGGGCCGTTCCGGCCTCCACGACCGCTGGTTTCGATTTAGGATCGCTCTGCGTGCCAAGCCCGGCCCCAAGCCTGGCCGCGGCGGCCTTGCCCATCACCCCACCCATTGCCGCCTTGGCGAGCGCCGTTCGGCGCCCATGTCTCGGAAGGGGAGGGCAGCCAGGCTTGGCACGGGCCGTGCCGGGAGAACCGGCCGACCGGTCTCCTGCCGGCCGGCGTCAACGGGAAGGGTGGTCATCCCATGAAGACTGCGCTCGTCGTCGCTCTCTCGCTGATCCAGCCGGTGCATTCCTGGTACCCTTACGAATGCTGCTCTGATCAGGATTGCGAGCCGGTGAGCGATGCCGTCGAAGTCCCGGGAGGCTACAGGACCCACGGCATCTTCATCCCGATGGCCAAGGTCCGCCCGAGCAAGGACGGCAACTTCCACTGGTGCCACCGAGGCGATTACGTGTTCTGCTTCTTCGTGCCCCTGGCGGGATGAGCGCCGGCGCTCAATGGGCGCCGGGCTCCGCGTGCATCCGCCGGATGCGCCGGACCATCCAGGCGACGCCGAGCACGATGACGGGCACCGCCACCGCGGTGCCGACCGTCGCATCGACATGTAGGCCCGCCGCATGGGCCCCCTCCAGCACCAGATGCATGAGGCTCGCCACGTAGTAGCTGATCGCCGCGACCGAGAGCCCTTCCACCGTCTGCTGTAGCCGGATCTGGAGCCTGACGCGGTCGTTCATCGCCTGGAGCTGGGCGTGGTTCTGCCGCTCCAGCTCCACGTCGACCCGGGTGCGCAGCATCTGCGCGATGCGCGACAGCTTGCGCGAGAGGGTGTCCTGCCGTTCGCCGGTGGTGACGCAGGTGCGGATCGCCGGGTTGAAGCGGCGGGCGAGGAAGACCGACCAGCTCGTCTGGCCGGGAATCGCCTGCTCGCGGATGGCCTCGAGCCGCAGGCGGATCAGCTCGTCATAGGCCCGTGTGGCGCCGAAGCGGAACAGCGAGCGGGCCGCTCCGGCTTCGAGCTCGGCCGCGAGCGCGATCAGCCGGTCGAGGAGGCGGTGGTTCGCCTCGAAACCCTCGCTCGTCCGCATCTCCTCCATGAGGTCCGGCAGGGCGGTCTCGATGCGCCGGATCGCGGGCGCCAGCGCCTGCGCTTCGGGCAGGCCGAGGAGGGCGAGGGTGCGGTAGGTCTCGATCTCCAGCACGCGCTGCACCAGGGCCCCGGCCGCCACCCGCGTCATGCCCCGGTCGGCGATGACGATGCGCACGTAGCCGTGGGGATCGGGCTGGAAGTCCGTGGCGATCAGGGCCGCGCCGCCCTCGGCCTGCGCCGCCGCGAGCGAGGCGGGCGTGAAGGTGGTGCCGATCTCGGGCGGCAGGTCGCCCTCGCCCGCCGCCAGCAGGTGGAGGTCGACCGCGGCGAGGAGGGGACCGGGCTGCGGCAATCCCTCCATGACCCCTGAGAGCGCATCGGGCTGGGGCTGGAAGGCGAGGCCCTGCCCGTCGGCGAATTCCCAGGTGTAGGTGGTGAACTCGCTGTGGCTCTCCCAGCGCAGGATCGCGCCGGAGAACACCACCCGGTGCTGCTTGGCGCCCGGTGCCGGTCCCGGCAGGCCGAGCGAGGCGCAATAGGCGTCGAGGGCGGCGCGGTCGGCCGCCGCGGCCTCGCCGTCGGTCAGGAAGGCGTAGTGCAGGAAGCGCCGCGGCGTCTTGACCGGCATGAAGGGGCGGGCGTGGACTTCCGCCAGCACCCGCGCCCGCAGGTCGTGTTCGTAGAGCCGCATCCCGTCCTGCCCCGCCGTCCGCCGCGGCCGACGGCTAGGCTTGGCGCAAGGCGGTGGCGGACGTCAACGCACCCGCCGGCTCCGTCCCCTCCGGATCAGTGCCGGAAGTGCCGGTGCCCCGTGAACACCATGGCGAGGCCAGCCTCGTCGGCGGCGCGGATCACCTCGTCGTCGCGCATTGAGCCGCCGGGCTGAATCACCGCCGTGGCACCGGCCTCCGCCGCCGCGAGGAGCCCATCCGCGAAGGGGAAGAAGGCGTCGGAGGCGACCACCGCCCCGCGGGCGAGGCTCTCGGGGGCGCCCGCAACCCTGGCGGCCTCCGCGGCCTTCCAGGCGGCGATGCGGGAGGAATCGACCCGCGACATCTGCCCGGCGCCGATGCCGACCGTGGCGCCGTCCTTGGCATACACGATGGCGTTCGACTTCACGTGCTTGGCGACCCGGAAGGCGAAGCGCAGATCCGCGAGCTCCCGCGCGTCGGGGGCCCGCTTCGTCACGACGCGCAGGTCCATGTCGTCGACCACCGCCGCGTCGCGGCTCTGCACCAGGATGCCGCCCGCGACCGTCCGCCAGACCGCGCCCGGCTGGCGCGGGTCGGCGACCCCGCCCGTCACCAGGAGGCGCAGGTTCTTCTTGGCCGCCACGATCGCCGCAGCCTCCCCGGTGGCGTCGGGTGCGATGATGACCTCGGTGAAGATCTCGACGATGCGCCGCGCAGCCTCTGCATCGAGCGTGCGGTTCAGCGCCACGATGCCGCCGAAGGCCGAGACCGGATCGCAGGCGAGCGCCCGCTCGTAGGCGGCGAGCAGCGAAGCCCCTTCGGCCACGCCGCAAGGGTTGGCGTGCTTGACGATGACGACCGCCGCCGTGCGCGCGGGATCGAACTCGGACACGCATTCGAAGGCCGCGTCCGTGTCGTTGAGATTGTTGTAGGAGAGTTCCTTGCCCTGCAGCTGACGGGCCGTCGCCACGCCGGGGCGCGCTGCGCCGGCCGTGCGATAGAAGGATGCCTGCTGGTGCGGGTTCTCGCCGTAGCGCAGGCCCTGGGCGAGGGTGCCGCCGAGCGCGCGATACACCGGCGCCTCGGCGACCTCCGCGGCGTATTCGCCTTCGAGCCAGGTGGCGATCGCCGCGTCATAGGAGGCGGTCCGCGCGAAGGCCTTCTGGGCGAGGCGCCGCCGGGTCGCCCGGATCACCGCGCCGCCATGGGCGTCGAGATCGGCCAGGATCGCGCCGTAATCCGCGACATCCACCACGACGGCCACATCCTCGTGGTTCTTGGCCGCCGCCCTGATCATCGCCGGCCCGCCGATATCGATGTTCTCGATGCACTCCGCCGCCGGGCGCCCGGCCGCCAGCGTCGCCTCGAACGGGTAGAGGTTGACGACGAGGAGATCGATCGGCGCGATGCCATGGGCGAGCATCGCCGCCTGATGCTCGGGGTTGTCGCGCACGGCGAGCAGCCCGCCATGGACGCCCGGGTGCAGCGTCTTGACCCGGCCGTCCATCATCTCGGGAAAGCCGGTGAGGTCGGAGACTTCCGTGACGGCGAGTCCCGCCTCGGTGAGCGCCCGGTGGGTGCCCCCGGTCGAGACGAGCGCCACGCCCCGCGCGGCGAGCGCCCGGGCGAAATCCACGAGGCCGGTCTTGTCGGAGACCGAGAGCAGCGCGCGGGTGACGGGGATGAGGTCGCTCGCCATGGGTCAAGGTCCGTGCATCGGAGCGGAAAGCGGGCGTGAGCGCCTGCCAGCGGGTTGGAATCAGCGCGCGGTAGCAGAAACGGCCGGGGGAGGCCAGCGGAGGCGTTGCGCCGTCCCCCGGAGCTCGCGGTGTCATATGGCTTCCGGTTGATCTGTTCGGAAACGAGAGGGCGCGGGAACCGCGGGATCCCCTCTCCCGTGCGGGAGAGGGGTAGGGGTGAGGGTCCCGGACGGATCCGCAATAATCCTGAGGCCGTGGTGCTGACAGCGGCCCGGTTCCGTCTTCTTGCTGAACCACCTGGACCCTCACCCCTGCCCCTCTCCCGCACGGGAGAGGGGTTCCCCGCGCGAACTCGTCCCGGAACAGATCAATCGGCAGTCGTATCAAAGCCGCCGGAACCGCCACGCCACCCTGGTGCCGTCCGTGACGCTCAGGTGCAGCACGATCTGCTCCGTGCGCCGCGCTCCGTTGAAGGCTGCGAAGAACACGCTCTCCTCGATGACCGGGTCGATGGCCTCCGCCTCGAACAGCCAGGTCTCGCCGTTCGCGCCGAGGAGGCGCACGGCGTGGCCCTCGCGTCCGACCCGCACCGACGGATGCAGATGGAAGCGGATCGCCGCCTCGACTGGCCGGGTCTCGTCGCGCCCGCTTCCCTCGCGCAGCGGGCGCAGGAAGGCATCCTCGCCCTCCAGCAGCGCGCCGTCCGCCGCAAGGCGCCAGCGACGCTCGTGAACGAGGCCGAAGCTCGGGACGTAGCCGTCGTGGCTCGCTGCGAGCACGCTCGTGCCATCCGGTTCCGAGCCGCGCTCGGAGGGGACATGGGCGGGGCCGCGCACGATCACCGGGCCGATCCGGCTCTTGAGCCAGACCGCGAGCGGATGCGTGAAGCCGCGCCCCGGCGGGTTGAGGAACCGGCACGACGATGTCTCGCTGAAGGTTGCGGTGGAATGGGCCGCCGTGGTGCGGGCGAGCTGGCGCATGTCCTCCCCGCTCGCCGGCATGCCGCAATTCACCACCAGGCGCTGGGCGCCGCTCGACAATTCGAAGGACAGGCTGCCGGCCCCCGCCACGGTCGAATAGGCGGGCGGGGGCGCCGCCCCGATATCCGCCACGAGCAGCGTCGCGCCGCCTTCGAGGCGGGAATAGCCCGTATGGGGCGCGTGCATCAGCGGGCGGGCGAGCGCCCCGTCGTAGATGAGGAGCGTCGCGAGCTGGTCGGCCTCCGTCGCCCCCATGCCGTTGTGGTGGCCGAGGGAGGCGTCGCCGTGGCGCAGCAGCCGCAGGAAGGGCAGCATCCGGTCGATGGCGTTGAGCAGCGCCTCGGGCGGCGCAATGTCGCGGCTGAGGAAGCTCTGGCGCAGCGGCAGCAGGTCGAGGAGGAGTTCCTTCACGGCCGCCGGGTCGCGGCTGCGATGGCCGCCATCCGGCAGGATCTGACGGGCGAGTTCCCGGGATAGGAGCCGCACGCCGCGGCGCAGCACCGGCTCGTAGCCGTCGCAGCACAGGCCCGCATAGGTGAGCGCGACGGCGGCCCCGAGGCGCTGCCGGGGCGGGATGCCGTGACGCACCGCCGCGTCGAGGCGGCGCACGCAGCGCTCGATCCCCTTCAGAAAGGCCTGGTAGAAGGCGTGATCCGCCCCTTCGAGCACGAGCGGCGACTGGCTGAGGAGCGAGATCAGGCGCCGCGCCGCCACGGATGGGCGGTCGGCGATCTCCCGGTCGCCGCGCCCAGCCAGGAAATCCTGCACGAAGGCGCGGGCGTTGGAGCGGGCGAGCGCGCTGTCGGCGGCGCTCAGGTGGCGCAGCCAGCCGAAGCCGTAGAGCGCCTCGCCCCATTCGGGGGAGGGCGGCGTGAAGTCGAAGGGCGAGCGCCCGCCGGTGGCGAGCGCCCGGCCCGCGAAGACAAACAGCCCCGCATAGATATCGCCCGCCAGGGTGGCGTCGCTGGTGCGCAGATCCTGAGGCGCGATGACGAGACCGGTCGGGCGCAGCCGTGCGAAGGCCGACGGGGCCGAGGAGACTCGGCTGACGGCGCCGCGCGCGGCGCGGCCGATCTCACGCCCGACGAGCCGGTAGAATCGCCAGCGGTCAGGCCCCCAATGCAAAATACCCCCCGGAAGCCTCCGCGCGCGGCGGGGCGCCCGGCCCCGGCTGCGCGAGACCGTGCTCAGCCAACCGGGATCAACCAATGGTGAAGGATCACGGCGGCGTCAAACGCCGCGGCTGCACTTGTGAACAGCGCCGGACCAATTTGGCGTTCAGGTCTCGGCCTTCCGCAACCGGACCGCGAAGAACCCGTCGATTCCGCCGCGACCTCCCGCCGCGTCCGGCCAGTGCGAGGGGAGGGTGCGCAGGTCGCCCCGCTCGCTCACGAAGCCGGTCTCCCCGCCGACCTCCTCGGCGGCGATCGGCAGGCGCGCGAAATCCGAATGGCGGGCCAGGAAGGCGTCGGCCTGGGCCTCGCCCTCCTCGGGCTCCAGGGAGCAGGTGCAGTAGACGAGCCGCCCGCCCGGCCGCAGGAGCCGCGCCGCTTTGTCGAGGAGCTTCCCCTGAAGCGCCGCGAGGCGCGGGAGATCCCCTTCGCGCTTCGTCCAGGCGACGTCGGGGTGGCGGCGGATCGTACCGGTGGCGCTGCAGGGCGCGTCGAGCAGGATCGCGTCGAATTGGTCGTCGTCCGGGAGCGTCAGGGCGTCCACCGCCCGCGTTTCGGCGGCGAGGCCGAGCCGTGCGAGATTCTCGCTCAGGCGCCGGAGCCGGGCCTCCGAGCGGTCGACCGCCACTACCGCGGCGCCGGCGGCGGCGAGCTGGGCGGTCTTGCCGCCGGGGGCGGCGCAGAGATCGGCGACGCGTTCGCCCGGCCGCACCGCGAGCAGCCGGGCCGGGAGGGCGGCGGCGGCGTCCTGCACCCACCATGCGCCGGAATCGTAGCCGGCGAGTTGCGGCACCGGCGTGCGGGCGTCGTCGAGCCGCAGGCTCCCGGTCGGCAGGAGCCGGGCCCCGAGGCGCTCCGCCCAGGTTTCCGGATCCGCCTTGACGGTGAGGTCGAGGGGGGCGCCGCGCATGTGCGCTTCCGCAATGGCCCGCGCCGTCGCCGCGCCATGGGCCGCACTCCAGCGGCGGGCGAGCCAGGCGGGCGTGCCGAGCCCCAGCGGGTCGGCGTCGCCTTCCTGGCGGATCGCCGCCTGCTCCCGGGCGATGCGCCGCAGCACCGCGTTCACGAGCCCGCTCAGGTGGCGCAGGGCCGCTTCGTTCTTGGCGATCCGCACCGAGAGGTCGACGGCCGCATGATCCTGAACGTTGAGGTAGAGGATCTGCGCCGCCCCCGTCGCCAGGAGCGCGAGGAGCCGCGGCTGGTCCTCCGGCAGGCCCTGGGTCATCCGGGCGGCCAGCGCGTGGCGGATGACCCCGAGATGGCGGAAGGTGGCTGCGGCGATCGCCCGGGCGAGCCCGAGATCCTGCGCGCCGAGGGAGGCCCGGGCGGCTGCCGGGTCGAGCACGTCGTCGAGGACGGTGCCGGACCGCGCCCCGAGGAGATCCGCGACGCTCGCATGGGCGAGGCGCCGCGCCGCCAGTCCGGCCGTCCGATCGTCGTGCCCGTCATCCATGCGCCTGTCGCCGCTCC
Source organism: Methylobacterium nodulans ORS 2060 (assembly GCF_000022085.1). Classification (NCBI taxonomy): domain Bacteria; kingdom Pseudomonadati; phylum Pseudomonadota; class Alphaproteobacteria; order Hyphomicrobiales; family Methylobacteriaceae; genus Methylobacterium; species Methylobacterium nodulans. The sequence continues at coordinate 5,285,059 of NC_011894.1, read as the reverse complement.
TGCCTTGACGGCGCGCCGGCCCCCCTCCACCTGCGGGAGGAGATCCGACGCGCGAGGGACCGGGCGTGGCACCGCGCCGGCCCGGATGCAAGCGGGAGCATGACGAGCATGGACGACACCAAGCCGGCGCAGGCGCCGCGCAAGCCCCTCAGCCCGGCAGCGGAGCGCGCCCTTGCCGAGGCGCAGGCCCGTCGCGCGGCGATCGATGCCCGGGCGGCCGAGATCCGGCGCGCGCGCGAGATCGACGGGCGCGGCGGGCTCGAACCCGTGCGCTACGACGATTGGGAGGTGAAGGGCCTCGCCACGGATTTCTAGAGCCAGTCCAGGGGACGCGGACAGCTTTTCTCCGTCCAGATGGGCGACACGGCAAGGTTTGGCGCCGCAGAGACACCCAGAGGAGGAACGCGATGGGGTTGCTCGACGGGCTCCTCGGTCATGGCAGCGACGCCGCGCCCGATGCCGTGGCGCGCGACCTCGACGGGATGCTGGTCCCGGGCGAGGCGGTCCAGGTGGCTTTCCGGGTCATCCGCGACCTGATGGTGTTCACCGACCGGCGCATGATCCTCGTCGACCGCCAGGGCCTCACCGGGCGCAAGGTCTCCTACCTGACCGTGCCCTACCGGGCGATCACCGCATTTTCGATCGAGAATGCCGGCAGCTTCGACCTCGATTCCGAGTTGAAGATCTGGGTCTCGGGCCGGCCCGAGCCGATCGCCCGGACGCTCGGGCGCGGCGCCGACATCCGAGGCATCCAGCGGGCGATCGCGGCCTCCCTGGCTTAAGGGAACACCGGCCGTGAGCCTTCCGTTGGGGTCGGAACGATCGCGGAGGCAGCGATGGCAGAGACAACGATCAAGAAGATCTCCGGCGAGACCTCTCCGCACGGGCCGCAGGGCGAGCGCTATCTCGCCTCCGGCAAGCGCGTGTCGATGCGGCTCTGGGAGAAGGAGGCGCCGACCGACAGCAAGCCGGCGGCGGCACGCGACTACGAGACCGTGGGCTATGTGATCGCGGGCCGGGCGGAGCTGGAGGTCGCCGGGCAGACCGTCCGCCTCGAACCCGGTGATTCCTGGCTCGTGCCGGCCGGGGCGCAGCACACCTACCGCATCCTGGAGACCTTCACGGCGGTCGAGGCCACGTCCCCACCCGCGCAGGTGCACGGGCGGGACGGGTGAGACGCTCGCCGAACGGTTGATTCGGAGAGCGTCTCATCGATCGGCCCGCCCGGCTTCCTCACGCCCGCTCCCCCCTGTTCCGGGCGCATGCAGCGTCAGCGGAATGCGACCCGGGACCCAGCAGAAGAAGTCGCGCAGCGACCGCTTGTCAGCGCCGGTGCTGGAAGATTGAGCCGCTTCGCGGCACGTCCTCGTGCTGGGTCCCGGGTCTCCTTCCGCTGGCGCTGCAGTCGTGCAGGCCCGAACGGGCCCGGAAAGAGGGAGCCGGAAGAGCGGAGAATCCGGGAAGGGGCGGAGACCGGATCATCGCGCTCCCATCCGCACGGCGAAACCATCGACCAGATGTCGGAGGACGCGTCAGTGCGTCACGATTACCGGGGTCCCGACCTCGACGCGGCTGTACAGATCCACGACATCCTGATTGTACATCCGGATGCAGCCGTAGGACGCGAATGTCCCGATCGAGCTCGGGCGGTTGGTGCCGTGGATGGCGTACTCGCCCCGGTCGAGGGTGAGGGCGGCGGCGCCCATCGGGTTGTGAGGCGAGCCGC